>JBEVDR010000061.1:0-54332 GCA_040513215.1 Microbacteriaceae bacterium
TGCGCATTGAGGCCGGCCTGTTCGCCGAGGACAAGCTGGCGAACACGCCAGGCCTGAGCAAGGAACTGCAGCGTGAGCTGCAGTGGGTCTCCCGCGACGGCCAGCGTGCCAAGAGCCACCTGCTCGGCGCAAACCTGCGCCTCGTGGTGTCGCTCGCCAAGCGCTACACCGGTCGCGGAATGCAGTTCCTCGACCTGATCCAGGAGGGCAACCTGGGCCTCATCCGTGCCGTTGAGAAGTTCGACTACACCAAGGGCTTCAAGTTCTCGACCTACGCCACCTGGTGGATCCGTCAGGCCATCACCCGCGCCATGGCCGACCAGGCCCGCACTATCCGCATCCCGGTGCACATGGTTGAGGTCATCAACAAGCTGGCCCGCGTGCAGCGGCAGATGCTGCAGGATCTCGGCCGCGAACCCACGCCGGAAGAGCTGAGCCGCGAACTCGACATGACCCCTGAGAAGGTCGTCGAGGTGCAGAAGTACGGTCGCGAGCCGATTTCGCTGCACACCCCGCTCGGCGAAGACGGCGACAGTGAGTTCGGTGACCTGATCGAGGACACCGAGGCCGTGGTCCCCGCGGACGCGGTGGGCTTCACCATGCTGCAGAAGCAGTTGGAGAGCCTGCTCGACTCGCTGTCCGAGCGCGAGGCCGGAGTGATCCGGATGCGGTTCGGGCTCGGCGACGGAATGCCGAAGACCCTTGACCAGATCGGTGACACGTTCGGGGTCACCCGTGAGCGCATCCGGCAGATCGAGTCGAAGACCATGGCCAAGCTGCGCCACCCGTCACGGTCTCAGTCGCTCCGCGACTACCTTGAGTGATCAACCCGTTCGACGAGAGGACCAACGACATGGCACATGCCGCGAATGAGGGCAAGGCTCTCGCTGTCGAGGTAGACGGGAAGCAGTACCAGCGCATCCCGATCAAGACCCACGTGGTCACCGTGGACGACAACCTGCGCGAGGTCGTCTCCCGGTACGCGGCAGCGGAGGTTCAGGATGGCGACATCCTGTTCATCACCGAGAAGATCGTTGCCATCACCCAGGGCAGGTCGTATCCGATCGATTCGATCACGCCCCGCGGGCTTGCCACGTTCCTGTCCAAGTACGTCACCAAGACCTCGTACGGCATCGGTCTCGGCATGCCCGAGACCATGGAGATGGCGTTGCGCGAGGTCGGCGTTCCGCGCATCCTGCTGGCCTCGGCGGTTGCCGCGGTGACCAAGCTGTTCGGCCGCACCGGTGACTTCTACCGCGTCGCCGGATGGCGCGCGCGCGGCATCGACGGACCCACCAGCCACACCATCCCGCCGTACAACTCGCAGGTGGTGCTGGTGCCGCTGCGTCCCCGTCAGGTGGCGGCCGAGGCGAAGAAGGCGCTCGGCGGCAAGATCCAGGTGGCAGTGGTCGACATCAACGACCTCGGCGGCAACATCCTCGGGTCGACCCTCGATGCGGCCGGTGAGGCGCGACTCGTGCGCATCCTCAGCGACAACCCGCTCGGCCAGGGCCACCAGAGCACGCCGATGGGAATCATCCGCGCCGTCTAACGACATCCAGTCATACGAAGAACGCTCCTGCGATGATCGCAGGAGCGTTCTTTCGTGTCCGGTGCGACTGAGTGGCGCGGTTAGAAACCGATCGCCTTGCGGTAGCGGGGGAGGCTGCCGATGCGCACGCCGGTGATGCTCGGCTTGTTCTCGTAGACGCCGGCGGCCCAGTTGCCTTCGACCAGCACAGGTCCGGTTTCGCCGATGACGACATCCCAGCCGACGTACTGCACCTGCGGAACGACCCGGGCGACCTTGTCGATGTAGGTGTACAGCTCGTCGATCATCGGCAGTTGGAAGTCGACGATCGACACGCCGGACTCCGGATGCGTCAGGTGCACATTGTTGTGCGAGTCGTAGCCAGGACCCTTGGACTTACCGTGCAGGTCGAGCATCGTGTAAAAACCGCCGAAGGTCTGCTGGTCGCTGGCGGCGCCCCGGCCGAACTTCTGCGCCATCGACAGCACGTGGGTGGTGGTGCCGTCGAAGAACGTGGTGATCCGGGTGGTGTTCACCGTGCCAGGGCAGATAGCGGCCAGCGTGGAATGCTGCGTGATGTACTCCTCGAGCAGTGTCTGCCCCTTGGCGAGCAGCTGGTCGCGGAACCCGTCCCAGTCGGTGATCGACTCCGCCTCGTAGCGTTCGACGCCGTGGCCAGCGCTCGACACGGGAACCTTGCCCATCACCCGGCCGTGCCGGGTGATGAAGTCGCGCACCTCATCGTTCGAGGCCGAACGCACGTCAAGCCACTCACGGCCGAGGAACGCGTCGAACGCACGGTTGAACTCGATCTTGTCGTGGAAGGTGGAGCGGTGCGCCGGGTGATCGTACTTCATCGCGATGTGGTTCGAGATCGAGTGCGTCATGAACGTCGCCCGTTCGGCTCTCGTCAGGATCGCGAAGTCCCAGTCGACGTAGTCCTGGAAGGCGGTGTTGCGGAACGCCGCGGACCAGAGCATGTCCCCGAGGACGACGGGGGTGGCCTTCTTGTGCTGCTCCGCGACTTCCTTGGCCCGGGTGACGACTGAGCCGACGTCGATGCGGCGTGCCCGGGTGGTGAGGTACCTCAGGCGTGAGTTCAGGCTGAAACGGTTGGCGCTCACGTGGTGATTTCCCCTCGGCTGCCGAAAAATGTACCCCGCCAGTCTACCGGCGGCCCCCTGTGGGCCCCCGGTGGGCCCGCCGCTCAGCCGATTGCTCGTCGACATTTCGCTCGTCGATATACTGTTGCGATGCAACCCGAGCGCCCGTCCGTGAGTACGCGGGTGCTGGAACTCTCGTCGGAGCACGCCTCCCAGTTGCGGGGCGCGCTAGGCGCTGACGAGCTTGCCGCGGAGGCGTTCGAGCGTGACGTGGAGCAAGACCCGGTGCGGCTGTCTGCCGAGGTGCTGTCCGTGAAGCGAGTGCCCTCCGACGCGGGAGTGTCGTACGGCCACACCTACCGGACCAGCAGGGAGACGACGCTGCTTCTGGTCGCCATCGGCTACGGTCACGGGGTCCCGCGCAAGGCCGGCAACCGCGCCGAGGTTACCTGGCGCGACAACGCTGGATCCGCCCATCGGATGCCGATTGTCGGCCGTGTCGCAATGGATGTGCTCGTCGTGGATGCAGGTCAGTCGCCGGTGCAGATCGGCGACCGAATCGTGCTGTTCGGTGACCCGGCAGCGGGGGAGATTCCCCTCACCGACTGGGCCGCGAGTATCGGCGAGTCCCCGATCACGGTGATCGCCGGTCTTGACGACCGCGTCAGCCGGGAGGTGCACGCGTGACTAACCTGTCCCCGGTGGCGCTGATCTCGCGTTCTGCCCTGCGTCACAACCTCCGCGTGGTGTCTGACCGGGTCGCCCCCGCCGAGCTGCTCGCGGTGGTCAAGGACGACGCGTACGGTCACGGCCGCGACACCGTGGTGCGGGAGTTGCTGGCCTGCGGAGCGACCCGATTCGGCGCGCTCGACCTTGACACCGCCCTCGCCGTTCGTGCCCTCGCCCCCGACGCCATGATCTTCGCCTGGGTGTTCGATGCCGGCGACGACTTCGTGCAGGCGATTCGGGCCGGCATCGACATCGGGGTAACCGCCGCAGACGTGCTCGAACGGGTGGCGGCCGCCGCGGCAGCGCATGCCGATTCTGCGGTGCCGGTGCACCTGAAGATCGACAGCGGCCTGCACCGGGCCGGTGTCCTGCCCAGTCAATGGCGTGAGGTCGTCATCCGGGCGGCCGAGCTTGAACGCGCAGGGCTCATCCGGGTGGTCGGACTGTGGACCCACATTGCCGAGGCATCCGATGACGACGACACCCGCGCGATCGCGGAGTACTCCTGGGCGCTCGAGGAGGCCGCGCGGCACGGCATCCGCCCGCGGCTGCGACACCTTGCGGCCAGCGCCGCCGCGTACGGGCGAGCGGATGCCCGCTTCGACATGGTGCGGGTCGGCGCGTTCCTCTATGGCATCGCGCCGGGCGGGGGCATCGGTCCGGCAGACCTCGGGCTGCGCCCGGTGATGACCCTGGAGACGCCCGTGCTCGCGGTCACCCGCGACGGCGACCGGGAACTCGCCTCGATCGGTTTCGGGGGAGCGCTGGGACTGCTGGCGGATGCCTCGGGCCGAGTGTCTGTGGCCATCCACGGCGCGCGCTGGCCGGTGCGGGCGGTGCGCCCGACCGAGACGATCATCGACGTCACGCCGACTGAGTCTGCCCAGCCCGGATCTGCCGCAGCCGTGCGCGTGGGCGATGTCGCCACCTTGTTCGGTGACGGCTCCCGCGGTGAAGCCTCACTGCAGGAGTGGGCAGATGCCATGGGCACAATCGGCGAGGAACTGGTCACCCGCGTGTCAGCGCTGGTGCCGCGTCGCGTCGTCGACTAGTCCTGACGCTTGCGTTACCGCTGTGGGGGGCCAGCCCAGGGGGCTGGCCCACAACTAACAGGAATGAATGTCGCTGCCGACTGGCAGGCGACCGGTCAGACCGCTGCGGAGAGTCGGTGCGACTCGTCGTGCCACTCCAGGGCGGTAGCGGCGAGCTTGTCCTTGAACTTCGCGCCGTGGTGGGCGCAGAACAGGAGTTCACCGGACTGAATGGTCACCCGGACGTACGCCTGTGCCCCGCAGCTGTCGCAGCGGTCGGCGGCGGTCAGCTGGTTGGCCTGTTCCTCGGCGCTACCGAGTTCACCGGTGGCGGCGTTCTCTGTTGCAATCTGAGACATGTGCTGCTCCTTTGGCCTCGGCAAGTCTTTGATCTTGTGCCTACATACAAGCACGCCCCGCTGACAAACTTCGTCATTTCGGGTCCAGTTCGCTGTGCGCGTAGCATTCCGCGGCATGGCCCGGCTGCGCGGGCCGGCTGTGAGGGTGTCGGAGTCCTGCACTGCCGGTGGCAGTCATTACGCTGGATCTGCACCACATTCCAACCATCAAGGAGATCCCGCTTGGCGAGTTCCGACTATTCCGCACGCCACCTCTCGGTCCTCGAAGGACTGGAAGCGGTTCGCAAGCGACCCGGAATGTACATCGGCTCCACCGACTCGCGTGGCCTGATGCACTGCCTCTGGGAGATCATCGACAACTCCGTCGACGAGGCGCTCGGCGGGCACGGCGACCAGATCAGCGTCGTGCTGCACGCCGACGACAGTGTCGAGGTCCGCGACAGGGCACGCGGCATCCCGGTCGACATCGAACCCAAGACGGGTCTCTCCGGTGTCGAAGTGGTGTTCACCAAGCTGCACGCCGGCGGCAAGTTCGGCAGCGGCTCCTACGCGGCATCGGGCGGCCTGCACGGAGTCGGCGCCTCGGTCGTGAACGCCCTGTCGGAACGCCTGGACGTCGAGGTCGACCGTGACGGAAAGACCTGGGCCATGTCGTTCCACCGCGGCGAGCCGGGAACCTTCGCCGACGCGGGGGAGCCGACCCCCGACGCTCCGTTCACGCCGTTTGTATCCGGCAGCGAGCTGAGGGTCGTCGGCAAGGTCGCGAAGGGCGTCACCGGCACCCGCATCCGCTACTGGGCAGACCGTCAGATCTTCACCCGCGGCGCGCACTTCCAATCCGAAGACCTCACCGCTCGGGCACAGCAGACCGCGTTCCTGGTGCCGGGCCTCGGCATTGAGATCACCGACCGACGCGGCGACGAGCCGGTGACCCAGTCGTTCCGGTACAACGGCGGCATCTCCGAGTTCGTCGACTTCCTCTCCGTCGACGCGCCGATCACCGACACCTGGCGCATCACCGACAGTGGCACCTTCACCGAGACGGTTCCGGTGCTGCAGGAGAACGGCCACATGGTGCCGACCGAGCTCACCCGCACCTGCGAGGTGGACCTCGCGCTGCGCTGGGGCACCGGCTACGACACCGTGCTCAAGAGCTTCGTCAACATCATCTCCACCCCGAAGGGCGGCACCCACCAGGCGGGGTTCGAGGCCGGGATGCTGAAGTTCATGCGCACCCAGGTGGAGCAGAACGCCCGCCGGCTGAAGGTCGGCAACGACAAGCTGGAGAAAGACGACGTGCTCGCCGGGCTCACCGCCGTACTGACGGTGCGGGTGCCGGAACCCCAGTTCGAAGGCCAGACCAAGGAAGTGCTCGGCACGCCCGCGGTGCGCGCCATCGTCTCGAACGTGCTGACCAAGGCAATGAGTGCCCGTTTCACCTCGCCCAAGCGCGATGACAAGGCACAGGCCGCGCTAGTGCTCGACAAGGTCGTGGCCGAGATGAAATCCCGCATCTCCGCTCGCGCGCACAAGGAGACGCAGCGGCGCAAGAACGCGCTCGAAAGCTCATCGCTGCCGACCAAGCTGGTCGACTGCCGGTCGAACGACGTGTCCAACAGTGAACTGTTCATCGTCGAGGGCGACTCGGCGCTCGGCACGGCGAAGCTCGCCCGCGACAGCGAGTATCAGGCGTTGCTGCCGATTCGCGGCAAGATCCTGAACGTGCAGAAGGCGTCGGTCTCCGACATGCTCAGCAACGCCGAGTGCGCGTCGATCATCCAGGTGGTGGGCGCCGGTTCCGGCCGCAGCTTCGACATCACGCAGAAGCGCTACGGCAAGGTCATCATCATGAGCGACGCGGATGTCGACGGCGCCCACATCCGCACCCTGCTGCTGACCCTGTTCTTCCGTTATATGCGCCCGATGATCGAGAACGGCAACGTGTTCGCCGCTGTGCCGCCGCTGCACCGGGTGGTCGTGATGAACCCGGGATCGAAACCGAACGAGACGATCTACACGTACTCCGAGGCGGAGTTGCAGGGCGTGCTCGACGGGCTGAAGCGCACCGGCAAGAAGTACCAGGACCCGATCCAGCGCTACAAGGGACTCGGGGAAATGGATGCCGAGCAGCTGGCGACCACCACCATGGCCCGCGATGGACGCACCCTGCGCCGCGTGAACATGGCGGATGCCGAGAACGCGGGCCGGGTGTTCGAGCTGCTGATGGGCAACGATGTCGCCCCCCGCAAGGAGTTCATCATCGACGGCGCCGGCCGGGTCGGTGACCGCGTCGACGTGTAGCACCCGCCAGCCCTGCAGTACCCGCTAGTACAACGGCTCTGCGCCACTGAAACTTCAGTGGCGCAGAGCCGTTTCACTAGCCGCTGTGTACGAGCCCTTGATAGGCGGCGCGGGCTCAGACCGCGCCGAGCGATGCCCCGATGCTGCCGATCACCGCGTAGAGCGGGGTTCCGGAGGCGTCGCGCCTGGCTCCCGGGTCGGGCAGCTGACGCACCGCACCATCCGCTCCCACCGCCGTCGCCGGTGAGACACCGACCCAGGCGAGGGACAGCGTGTCTTCGCCCTTCAGGAAACTGTGAGCGCGCACACCTCCGGTGGCGCGGCCCTTGCCGGGGAACTCACTGAACTCGGAGACCTTGGCACGGCCCGGGTCGGTGCCGGCGATGGTCGCCGAGGAGGAGGACACGGTGGCGACCACCGCGCCAGCCGGGTCGACCGAGCCGAAGAAGATCACCTCGGCGTCTGCGGTCAGCTTGACGCCGGCCACTCCGCCCGCGGCGACACCCTGCGGCCGCACCTGGGCGGCGCCGAAGTGCAGCAGCTGCGCCAGCGAGGTGACGAACACGAGTTCGTCGCTCTCCTTGCCCTGGGCAACGCCCACGACCTCGTCACCGTTCTTCAGGCCGATGACCTCGAAGGTGGGCTTGTTCGGGTAGTTGCCGGGCGCGACGCGCTTCACCACTCCCTGCCGGGTGCCGACGGCGATCGCGTCGTCCCCGTCGAGGGAGACAATGCAGAGTACCCGTTCGGTCTTGTCGGTCAAGCCGATGTAGTCACGGATCTTGGTCCCGGCGGCCAGCTGGATCGAGTTCGTCGGCACGGCGGTGAGCCCGACCGGGGTGAACCGGATGAGGCGACCCTTGTTGGTCACCGCTCCGAGCTCGGAGCGCGCGGTGGTCACCACGGTCGACAGGATGGCGTCGTGCTTGGAGCGGCGGGTGGCCGGCGCGGGAGAGCCCAGCAGGTCGTCGGCGATGTCGACACGGATGGCGCGTCCGGTGGTGGACAGATAGACCCGGCACGGGGCATCCGGAATCTCCAGCACCGGTCCGGCTTTCCGCGACCCGGCCGAGGCGATGCTCGGCGCCGCCTCGGTCAGCAACGTGCGGCGCGGGGTGCCGAACCGCTCGGCGATCTCGGCGAGTTCCTCGGAGACCCGGGCGCGGATCAGCGCCGGGCTGCCGAGCAGGGTCACCAGTTCGTCGATCTCGGCCTGCAGCTTGTCCCGCTCGGCTTCCAGCTCGATGCGGGAGAACTTGGTCAGGCGCCGCAGCCGCAGCTCGAGAATGTATTCGGCCTGCAGTTGGGAGAGGTCGAACACCTCCATCAGGCGGGTGCGGGCCTGTTCGGACTCGTCGCTGGCGCGGATGACCTGGATGACCTCGTCGATGTCGAGGATGGCGATCAGCAGGCCGGAGACCAGGTGCAGCCGTTCCCGGCGCCTGGCCAGACGGAACTCGCTGCGCCGGGTGATCACCGACAGGCGGTGATCGACGTAGACCTGCAGCAGTTCCTTGAGGCCGAGCGTGCGCGGCCCGCCGTTCACCAGGGCGACGTTGTTGATGTTGAAGCTGTCTTCCAACGGCGTGTGCTTGTACAGCTGCTCGAGCACCGCCTCCGGGCTGAACCCGGTCTTGATGCCGATCACCATGCGCAGGCCGTGCTTGCGGTCGGTCAGGTCCGTGACGTCGCTGATGCCGCTGAGCTTCTTGCTTCCGACGCCGTCCTTGATCTTCTCGATCACCCGTTCCGGCCCCACCAGGTAGGGCAGTTCGGTGACCACCAGGCCGGTCTTCCGTGCGGTGATCGGTTCGATCGACACCTTGGCGCGGGTCTTGAACGCGCCACGGCCGGTGGCGTAGGCGTCCTTGATGCCGGCCAGTCCGCTGATCGTGCCGCCGGTGGGCAGGTCAGGACCCGGCACGAACGCCATCAGGTCCTCAAGCGTGGCGTCGGGGTGCTCGAGCAGGTGCCGGGCGGCCCCGACGACCTCGATCAGGTTGTGTGGCGCCATGTTGGTCGCCATGCCAACTGCGATGCCGCTCGCCCCGTTCACAAGCAGGTTCGGGAATGCCGCGGGCAGCACGCTCGGCTGCATCAGCTGGTTGTCGTAGTTCGGCACGAAGTCGACGACATCCTCATCGAGACCCTCGGTCATCGCCAGGGCCGACGCGTCCAGGCGCGCTTCGGTATAGCGGGATGCGGCAGGGCCGTCGTCCAATGACCCGAAGTTGCCGTGGCCGTCAACCAGCGGCACGCGCAACGTGAAGTCCTGTGCCAGGCGCACCAGCGCGTCATAGATCGCGGAGTCGCCGTGCGGGTGCAGCTTGCCCATCACCTCGCCGACGACGCGCGCCGACTTCACATGGCCGCGATCGGGGCGGAGCCCCATTTCCGCCATCTGGTACAGGATGCGCCGCTGCACAGGCTTCAGCCCGTCGCGCGCGTCAGGCAGCGCACGGGAATAGATGACGGAGTACGCGTACTCCAGGAACGAGCCCTGCATCTCTGTCGAGACATCGACATCGTCGATGCGTTCGGTGGAGGGCGCTGTCGGAGGTGAATCGGGTGCAGTCATAAGATTGCCTTTATGCTACCGGCGCTCAATTCTGACCGGCTTAGCCTTGCCGATGTTCTGCCAGGTTGTCTTGAGGCGGTGGCTGGGCGGCCCAGTGCGCTCGGCGCGCCCGCGGTCACGAAGGCTGTCGTGTTGCTCGTCGACGGGCTCGGCGCCGCGGCGCTGAAGGCCAGAAGCGGCCACGCCAGGACACTGAACTCGGCGCTGACCGGTGCCGCATCCACGGTCGACGTCGGGTTCCCCACGACGACCGCCGCATCACTGGCCACTCTCACCACGGGGGCGGCGCCCGGCCAGCACGGGCTCGTCGGCTATTCGGTGCTTGACCCGGTCGGTGACCGGGTGGTGAACCAGCTGAACGGCTGGGATGCGCACATCGATCCGGCGCTGTGGCAGCTCGAGCCCACCGTGTTCGAGCGGGCCGCCGCCGAGCAGATCATCTCCTTCACGATCGGCCCGGAACGGTTCCGTCACTCCGGCTTCACGCACGCCGTCCTGCGCGGGGCGAGCTATCGGTCGGCCGAGTCCATTGCCGACCGGCTGCGAATCGCGCGACTGACCCTCGACGAGATCGACCGGGGCCTGCTCTACGTGTACGTGCCGGAGTTGGACAAGGCCGCCCATGCCTTCGGGGTGGAATCGGTCGAATGGACCACCGCCCTCGAAGAACTCGACGGCGTGGTGCGCGATTTCGTGTCACCGTTGCGCGCTCGGGAGGGCCTGATCGTCACCGCCGACCACGGGGTCCTCGACGTGCCGGAGCGTGGCCACGTGCTCTTCGACCGGACGCCCGGGCTGGTGGACGGCGTGCGCCATGTCGGCGGAGAACCGCGCTGCCTGCAGCTGTACTGCGAACCGGGTACGGATGTCGCGGCCCTCGCCGAGCGCTGGGCGGACTCGGAAGGGGCGCGCGCCTGGGTGGCAACACGCGACGAGGCGATTGCCGCGAACTGGTTCGGCGAGGTCAAGCCCGAGGTGCGCCCGCGCATCGGAGACATTCTCGTCGCCGCACGCAAACGTGTCGCATACTACGACTCGCGATCGTCACAGTCGATGCGCGGCCGCGGCATGATCGGACAGCACGGCTCGCTCTCGCCCGAGGAATCCCGGGTGCCGCTGCTGCGGTTCGGCGCGTTCGCCAGCTAGCTCAGATCAGGTCAGGCCGGGTCGTCGTCGTCGGTGCGTGCGCCGAAGACGATCTCATCCCAGCTCGGCATGGCCGCCCGGCCGCGACGACCCGCCTTGGGAGCGGATCCGCCGTGTGCCTGTGACGCCTGTGGATGCGAGGCGGCGGATGGGCTGGACGAGGCAGACGGGCTGGACGAGGCCGGCGTGCTGCCGGAGGAGCGAAGTTCGGGGAGCGGCAGGGTTGCCCGCGGTGTTCTGGCCGGTGGCTGCAGCTCATCGTCGGCGTTGTACTCGTCCAGCGGAATGTCGACCAGGCGGATGCCGGGAGACGTCGTCACCGGCTCCAGCGCGGGAGCATCGTCGAACTGGGCAGCCTCGCGTTCACCGCGCCGCCGGCGCAGCGCCTCGAGCAGGTCGGCGGTCTGGCTGAGCGACCGTTCCGCGGGCGGTTCCTCAGCCCGGGCCGGGGGAGTCGCGTCGCCGTCCTGCTGGCCGGGTCCGCCGCGGCGGCCGGGCTCTGCCTGCCACATCACGGCCGGGTGCTGGCTGCGGAAGGTGACCTGCTCGATGATCGGGGTCGAGTCGGTGGTCTCGCCGTCGCTCACCGTGAACGCTCCGCTGTCGAAGCGGGTGCGGTCGGGGGTGCGGTCGTCGTTAGTGACGGCACGGAGACGGGGGATGAGGGTCCCCTGAGCGCCGCCCTGCTGCGACAGTGTGATCGCTTCAGAGTTCAGCGGGGCGAGCGCGAGCTTCTTGGGGTCGAACTGCCAGCGGGCGTCGTGATCGATCTGGTTGGCGGTGAAGGACAGCTTGACGATCCAGCCGGATGCTTCCTTCCAGCTCGCCCAGCGTTCCTCGGTGGCGCCGAGATCGCTCAACCGGTCGCGGATCGCGGATCCGAAGGTGGTGCCGTCGCCGAGCGGGTCGGTGTCGATCGCGGTGTGCACCGGCACGTTCAGCGCCGTCTCCACCACGAACTCGCGCTCGGCAACTACCGGGCCCTCGTAGCGCTGAATGTGCTCGAGCGACCCACCGGTGATGGCCGCGACGTCCTCTGCGGACATGCCGGCGCGAATGTGAGCCTGGATCTCCCGGGGGGCGAGCTTGCGTGCGCCGCGGGGCTGAGGGGTCGCCTGGCGCAGGCGGGCGTGCAGCACGTCATCGACGGCGATTCGATAGCGGCTACCCTCGTCAGAGACGACGAGCAATGCTCCACTCTCGACTCCGATTACTTTCAGGTCCTGCATGCTGATGCACCCTCCGGCTCTGGCATTTCGTGGTCAAGGATGGCACGGCGTACGCCGTTTACCGGGAATATCGCGGGCGTGCCGCGAGTTCCCTTGGACAGGTTCGGGTAGCACTAATTGGGGTTTGCAATCACCAACTAATTAGTGCAAACTGTGCCCGCCGAAATTCGTTACGACAGAAGAAGTGGATGGGAATGGCAACCGACTACGATGCCCCCCGTAAGAGCGACGACGACTCCGAGTCGATCGAGGCCCTGAAGGAGCGGGTTCCTGACAAGATGTCGGGGGTCGTGGACGTGGACGACGCCGACAACCCCGGAAGCTTCGAGCTTGCAGGCCAGGATCTCTCCGACCTCGACCTTGACGTCGTCGTGCTGCCTCCGCAGGCCGACGAGTTCACCTGCGTCAGCTGCTTCCTGGTGAAGCACCGCTCGCAGCTGGATCACGAAGAGAAGCTGGGCCCGATCTGCCTGGAGTGCGCAGCCTAAGCGAGCTTCGCTTTCGCGATCGCCTGCTCGAGTTCGCGGGGTCGACGAGCGGACACCAACCAATACGGTGCGGGGTCCTGCTCGTCGATCACCTCGATCTTGACGACCGGTGCAACCCAGCCGCGAATCAGCAGCCAGGCCCGAGCGTCCAGACGGATGCCGCGTTCCGCGGTCGCATCCTCGCCCTCGTGCACTGACACCTCACCGGCCAGATCGATCGGCAGCCGGGCCCTGCCCGCGGCGATCACCTCATCCGTCACCTCGATCGTCGGCGAGGCCACGAGCATCAACACGATGCACGCCCCGTACAACACCACCGCCGTGACCACACCGGCGAACACGTTGATCGGCAGAAAAGTAATCAGGCTCGCCGGGATCACGAGCGCGGTGGCCAGATACATCCAGGTACTCGGCCAGAGGCGCTCACGGTAGAAGGTCATTGCTCTATTCGACCAGATTTCTCCGGCACCCTCGTGCGGGCCGGTCTTCGAACTGGACTACCCTCGTTGCGTGACCGATATCGTCGACGTTCCCATCAAGAGCGACCACCTGCCGCAGTACGCCCACCCCGGTGACGCCGGCGCCGACCTGGTGTCCACCCGTGACCTGGTGCTCGAGCCCGGTGAACGGGCCCTGGTCCCCACCGGAGTGGCCATCGCCCTTCCCGACGGCTATGTGGCGTTCGTGGTGCCGCGCAGCGGCCTCGCCACTCGGCACGGCATCACCATCGTGAACAGCCCGGGAACAGTGGATGCCGGCTACCGGGGAGAGATCCAGGTCACCCTGCTCAACACAGACCAGAGCGAACCGTACGCGATCAGCGCCGGCGACCGGATCGCCCAGCTCATCGTGATGCCGGTATCCCGTGCCCGTTTCGTTCCCGTCGACACGCTTCCCGACAGCGTGCGCGGCGAAGGTGGCTTCGGCTCAACCGGGTACACGGCAGACAAGGCAGGAGCAACCGCGTGAGCGACACCCCCGAAATCGATGGCCCGGCCCAGAACCAGGCGCCGCTGGATCCCGAGAAGTCCGCGCCGGCCGACCGCGCCGACACCGGCCCGTTGGACGAAGACGAGGCCAACGCGGTCCGTCCCTACGTCGACCTCGGCGGAGTGAAGATCCTGCCTCGGCCCGAGCTCCAACTGCGGCTCGAGGTCGAGGAAGGCACCAAGCGTGTCGTCGCGGTCGGACTCGACTACGCCGGCTCCACCCTGCAGGTGCAACCGTTCGCGGCCCCCAGGTCCAGCGGCCTTTGGCACGAGATCCGCGGCCAGATCGCCGAACAGATCAAGAAGCAGGGCGGCAAGACCACCGAGCAGACCGGCCCATTCGGTCCGGAACTGCTGGCCGAGATCCCCGTCGTGGCCGGCGCGCAGCAAGGCGGCAGCCGGATCGCCCGCTTCATCGGCGTCGACGGGCCGCGCTGGTTCCTCCGCGGTGTCATCGCCGGCGAGGGCGCCGTCAACAAGGAAGCTGCGGAGAAGATCGAGGACCTGTTCCGCAGCATCGTCGTGGTGCGCGGCAACACGCCCATGCCGCCGCGCGACCTGATCCCGCTGCGGATGCCGACGAGCACGTCAGGCCAGCCCCCCGCCGCCGGCCCCGTGCTGGCCTGAACACGCGGCCATCGTGACTGAGAGCAACACTCCGGAATCGCCGAAGGAGCCGAGCCTCGCCGAGGCGCTCAGCGCCGCCGCCCGCAAGTCCGCGTTCGCGCACGTGCCCCCGGGCGAAACCCCGACCGCCCGCGCGCTGCTCGCCGCGATCGGGGGCGTGCGAGGGCTCGTTGAGGCACTGCTGCCCGGCTTGATGTTCCTGATCGTCTACACGATCACCCAGGAACTCGTGCCCTCCGTGCTCACCCCGGTGATCATCGCGATCGCGTTCGTGCTCGCCCGCCTGGTCATGCGCAGCACGGTGATGCCGGCGATCGCCGGCGTGATCGGCGTCGCGGCATCCGCCGGAGTGGCGCTCTGGTCTGGTCAGGCGGAGGACAACTTCGTGCTCGGCTTCATCATCAACGCTGTCTCGATCCTCGGGCTACTGATCAGTCTCGCCGTGCGCTGGCCGCTGATCGGCGTGATCGTCGGGCTGCTCACCGGGGATGCGACCGAGTGGCGTCGTGACAAGGCCAAGTTCCGCATCGCGGTGATCACCACGGTGATGTGGGTGGGCGTGTTCGCGCTGCGGCTCGCCGTACAGGTGCCGCTCTACCTCGCCTCGCAAACCCAGGCTCTGGCCGCCACCAAACTGATCATGGGCGTGCCGTTCTACGCCGCCATGCTGTGGGTGACCTGGCTGCTGGTGCGCGCCGCATACACGCCGGAGAAAGAACAGCGCTGACGCATCCCGCACTGCTATATTTATCTTGACATCAAGATAAATAGGCAACCAGTCCGCTGCGACCCACCCGGTCGCACGCGAGACAACAGGCTTAGGCTTGCCTTGCTGGCACGCGCCGAGGCGCACCGGCAAGGATGAGTACCAAGTCAGCAAGGGAGACGACACAGTGTCGAGTATCAACAGCTTCGGTTCTCAAGACACCCTCACGGTCGGTGATACCGACTATCAGGTGTTCCGCGTCGACAAGGTCGCCGGATACGACAAGCTTCCGTTCAGCCTCAAGGTTCTCCTGGAGAACTTGCTCCGCACCGAAGATGGTGCGAACGTGACCAAGGCGCAGATCGAGGCCCTCGGATCGTGGGTTCCCACGGCTGAGCCCGACACCGAGATCCAGTTCACCCCGGCCCGCGTGGTCATGCAGGACTTCACCGGCGTGCCCTGCATCGTCGACCTCGCCACCATGCGTGAGGCGATCACGAGCCTCGGCGGCGACCCGACGAAGGTCAACCCCCTAGCTCCGGCCGAGCTGGTCATCGACCACTCCGTCATCGCCGACCTGTTCGGCAGCGCGAACGCACTCGAGCGCAACGTCGAGATCGAGTACGAGCGCAACGGTGAGCGCTACCAGTTCCTGCGCTGGGGCCAAACGGCATTCGAAGACTTCAAGGTGGTTCCCCCGGGAACCGGCATCGTGCACCAGGTCAACATCGAGTACCTGGCCCGCGTCACCTACACCCGCACCGTCGGCGGTGCCCTGCAGGCCTACCCCGACACCCTTGTCGGCACCGACTCGCACACCACCATGGTGAACGGTCTCGGCGTGCTCGGCTGGGGCGTCGGCGGCATCGAAGCCGAGGCGGCCATGCTCGGCCAGCCCGTGTCGATGCTCATCCCCAAGGTCGTCGGCTTCCGGCTCAAGGGCTCGATCCCCACCGGCGTCACGGCGACCGACGTGGTGCTCACGATCACCCAGATGCTGCGCAAGCACGGCGTGGTCGGCAAGTTCGTCGAGTTCTACGGCGAGGGCGTCGCCCAGGTTCCGCTCGCGAACCGCGCCACCATCGGCAACATGAGCCCCGAGTTCGGGTCGACCGCCGCGATGTTCCCGATCGACGACGTCACCCTGGACTACCTGCGCCTCACCGGCCGCAGCGAGGAGCAGGTGAAGCTGGTCGAGGCGTACTCGAAGCTGCAGAGCCTCTGGCACGACCCGGCCACCGAGGCCACCTACAGCGAGTACATCGAACTTGACCTCGCCACCGTGGTGCCCTCGATCGCCGGGCCGAAGCGCCCGCAGGACCGCATCGAGTTGAGCCAGTCGAAGTCGCAGTTCGAGCACGACCTGAACAACTACACCACCATCGATCACGACCTGGTCGACCTCGAGGTGGCCGAGTCCTTCCCGGCATCGGACCCGCCCGGAAACACCCCGGAGAACGAGTACAGCCACCACCACCACACCCACCGCAGCCACGCCCCGGCCACCGTGTCGAAGCCGAGCCCGGTGAAGCTGGAGAACGGCGACGAGTTCGTGCTCGACCACGGAGCGGTCACCATCGCGGCGATCACCTCCTGCACCAACACGTCAAACCCGTCGGTGATGCTCGCCGCCGGCCTTCTCGCCCGCAACGCGGCCGAGAAGGGCCTGAAGTCGAAGCCGTGGGTCAAGACCACCCTCGCGCCCGGCTCCAAGGTCGTCACCGACTACTACGCCAAGGCAGGACTCACAAACGACCTGGAGGCCCTCGGCTTCTACACCGTCGGGTACGGCTGCACCACCTGCATCGGTAACTCCGGCCCGCTCGCCGATGAGATCTCGCAGGCGATCAACGACAACGACCTCGCTGTCACCGCGGTGCTGTCCGGTAACCGCAACTTCGAGGGTCGGATCAACCCCGACGTGAAGATGAACTACCTGGCGAGCCCGCCGCTCGTGATCGCGTACGCCCTCGCCGGGTCGATGAACTTCGACTTCGAGAACGACGCGCTCGGCAAGGACCGTGACGGCAACGACGTGTTCCTCAAGGACATCTGGCCGGATGCCGCCGAGGTGCAGAAGACGATCGACGAGTCGATCTCGACTGACATGTTCGACCACGAGTACGCCGGTGTCTTCGACGGTGACGAGCGCTGGCGTTCGCTGCCGACGCCGACCGGCGCCACCTTCGAGTGGGACGACAAGTCGACCTACGTGCGAAAGCCCCCGTACTTCGAGGGCATGACCCTGGAGACCACGCCGGTCACCGACATCAGCGGCGCCCGCGTGCTCGCCAAGCTCGGCGACTCGGTCACCACCGACCACATCAGCCCCGCCGGCAACATCAAGGCGGACAGCCCGGCCGGCCAGTACCTGGCTGAGCACGGCATCGAGCGCAAGGACTTCAACTCCTACGGCTCCCGTCGCGGCAACCACGAGGTGATGATCCGCGGAACGTTCGCGAACATCCGCCTGAAGAACCAGCTGCTGGACGGCGTCGAGGGTGGCTACACCCGCGACTTCACCCAGCCGGACGCCCCGCAGTCGTTCATCTATGACGCCAGCCAGAACTACCAGGCGGCGGGAACGCCGCTCGTCGTGCTCGGCGGCAAGGAGTACGGCTCCGGCTCGTCGCGCGACTGGGCAGCCAAGGGAACCAGCCTGCTCGGTGTGAAGGCCGTGATCACCGAGAGCTTCGAGCGGATTCACCGCTCGAACCTCATCGGCATGGGCGTTGTGCCGCTGCAGTTCCCGGCGGGCGAGACCTGGGAGTCGCTCGGGCTTGACGGCAGCGAGGTCATCAGCATCTCGGGTCTGACCGAACTGAACGAGGGCATCACGCCCAAGACGGTACGCGTCACCGCCGAACCGAGCGAGCACTCGCCGGCCGGCAAGCAGACCGTCGAGTTCGACGCCGTCGTTCGGATCGACACGCCGGGTGAGGCCGACTACTACCGCAATGGCGGCATCCTGCAGTACGTCCTCAGGAGCCTCGTCTAGAGTTTTCCGTTATGACCTTTCTCGAGAACATTCACGGACCACGTGATCTCGACGGACTCTCCTCCGCGCAGCTGGAACAGCTCGCGGAGGAGATCCGGCATTTCCTGGTGGCTGAAGTCTCGAAGACAGGCGGACACCTCGGCCCGAACCTCGGAGTCGTGGAGCTGACGATCGCGATCCACCGCATCTTCAACTCACCGCGCGACGCCATCGTGTTCGACACCGGACACCAGAGCTACGTGCACAAGCTGCTCACCGGACGTCAGGACTTCGGGCAGCTCCGCCAGCGTGGTGGCCTCGCCGGCTACCCGCAGCGGTCCGAGTCCGAGCATGACATCGTGGAATCGTCGCACGCCTCCAGCTCGCTCAGTTGGGCCGACGGCATCTCCCGGGCGTTCGACATGACCGGACAGCACGACCGCCACGTGGTGGCGGTCGTCGGCGACGGCGCCCTCACCGGCGGCATGACGTGGGAGGCGCTGAACAACATCAGCGACGACAACTCCCGCAAGCTGGTGATCATCCTGAACGACAACGGGCGCTCCTACGCGCCCACGATCGGCGGGATGGCCCGGTTCCTGAACAGCGTGCGCACCCGGCGCAGCTACCGCAACCTGTACCTGAGCAGCCGACGCGCGTTCGACCATTTGGGCAGCCCGGGCCGCGCGATCTACCGCGGCGTGCGAGGCGGCCTGCACGGGTTCCTCAGCAAGGTGACGAACTACCAGGGCCTGTACTCGAACCTGGACATCAAGTACATCGGACCCGTCGACGGGCACGACCTCGGCGCCGTGACCGAGGCGCTCACCCAGGCCAAGAACTACGAAGCACCGGTGATCGTGCATGTGATCACCCGCAAGGGCGAGGGTTACGAACCGGCGATGGCGGATGTCGCCGACCAGTTCCACGCCGTCGGCCAGATCGACCCCGAGACCGGTGAGCCGATCGAAACCAGCAGCAAACCGTCGTGGACCTCGGTGTTCGCCGACGAGATCGTGACCCTGGCCGAGAAGAACCCGCGCATCGTCGGGATCACCGCCGCCATGCTGCGCCCGACCGGGCTGCACAAGCTCGCCGAGCGGTTCCCGGACCGGGTGCTCGACGTCGGCATCGCCGAACAGCACGCCGTGACCTCCGCCGCCGGACTCGCGTTCGGTGGCCTGCATCCGGTCGTTGCGCTGTATGCCACCTTCATTAACCGCGCCTTCGACCAGGTGCTGATGGATGTCGCGCTGCACAAGGCCGGCGTCACCTTCGTGCTCGACCGCGCCGGCGTGACCGGACCGGACGGGCCGAGCCACCACGGCATGTGGGACCTTGCCCTGTTGCAGGTGGTCCCGAACATCCGCATCGCCGCACCCCGCGACGCCGTCGCGCTGCGCGAGCAACTCGGTGAGGCCGTCGCGGTGGAGAACGCGCCCACCGTGGTGCGCTTCGCTAAGGGCACCGTCGGCGATGAATTCCCCGCCGTGCGGCGCACCGCCGACGGGGTCGACGTGCTGCGCGAGTCCGCCCACCAGGACGTGTTGATCATCACGGTCGGGTCGATGGCGAAGCTCGGCCTCGAGGTCGCCGAACGACTGGCGGAGCAGGGCATCGGCTCCACCGTGATCGACCCGCGCTGGGTGGTCCCCGTGCCGGAGAGCATCGTCGACTTCGCCAGGGAACACCGCATTGTCATCTCGATCGAGGACGGTGTTCGGGTGGCGGGCATCGGCACGCGCATCCGTCAGGACCTGCGCGCCGCGGGGGTGGACACCGCCGTCACCGAATTGGGGCTGCCCGACCGGTTCCTTGACCACGCCACCCGGGGTGAGATCCTCGAGGAGGTGGGCCTCACCGCCGACAGCATCGCCCGGGATGTGGTCGCGCAGGTGCTCGGCACCCGAATCCCGGTCGCCCGTCCGCTGACGGAGCAGGAGGCCGCGATTCATCCGATCACCGGGCCGATCAACACCGTGAACTAACGCCACTCTGGTCTAGCTGCAACGGGTCTAGCTGTAACGGCCGGTCACCCGCTGGAGTCAGCAGGGGACCGGCCGTCGTCGTTACGCGACGCCCTTGATCGGCGGGTGATGGAAGGTGTCGCCGAACACTCGCTCCGACGCGCCAACCCGGTCGAGGTAGGGCGTGACCCCACCCATCTGGAACGGCCAGCCGGCACCGAGCAGCATGCACAGGTCGATGTCTTCAGCGGCCGCGACCACGCCGTCATCCAGCATCCGCTTGACCTCATCGGCCAGCCCGTCTTCCAGGCGGCGCAGGATCTGCGGCTCGGTCATGGGCGTGGTGCCGCCCTTGACGATCGCGGCGGCCTTCTTGTCCACGCCCTTGATGCGCCCCTTGGCGTCGCGCTCGAAGATGCGGCCGTGCTCCGCCAGCCGGTGCAGGTTGCTGCTGTCGAAGAACCGGTCGGGGAAGGCGGCGTGATGGGTATCGAGCACGTGCGCGCCGACCGTGAGGCCGACGAGTTCGAGCAGCTCGAACGCGGTCATCGGCAGGCCGAGCGGGGCGATGGCACGGTCCACGGTCTCGAACGGGGTGCCGGTGTCGACCGCGTGCATTGCCTCACCGAGCAGCTTCGCCAGGAGCCGGTTCACCACGAAGCCGGGGGTGTCGGCGGTGATCACCGCGTTCTTCTTAAGCTTCGCCGCGGTCACCATCGCGGTGCTGAGCGCCTGGTCACCGGTTTGCGGCGTCCTCACCACTTCGATCAGCGGCATCACGGCCACCGGGTTGAAGAAGTGGAAACCGACCAGGCGTTCCGGATGCGCCAGCTTCGCGCCGATCTGCTCCACTGACAGCGACGACGTGTTCGTCGCGAGGATCGTATCGGGGGCGATGTATCGCTCGATCTCGGCGAAGACATCCTGCTTGATCGAGAGCTCCTCGAACACCGCTTCGATCACCCAGTCGCAGTCCGCGAAGTCGGCCTTGTTGGTGGTGCCCGAGACGAGCGCCCGCAGCCGGTTGGCCTCATCCGGATTGATCCGGCCCTTGGCCAGCAGCGCATCGATCTCACCGCGGATGTAGTCGATTCCCTTGTCCACGCGCGCCTGGTCGAGGTCGGTGATCACCACCGGCACCTGTAGCCGCCGCACGAACAGCAGCGCGAACTGGCTGGCCATCAGTCCGGCGCCGATCACGCCGACCTTCGTCACCGGTTTGGCCAGGTCCTTGTCCGGCGCGCCGGCTGGCCGTTTCGCGCGCTTCTGCACGAGGTTGAACGCGTAGATGCTCGCCCGGAACTGGTCGCCGGCGATTAACTCGGCCAGCGCCTCGTCCTCGGCCGCGAATCCGGTCTTCCTCTCGGTGTTCTTGGCCGCCTTCAGCAGGTCGAGCGCCTTGTACGGCGCCTTCGCCACGGTGCCGATCTTCGACTCGAGCGACTTCCGCGCGATGCTGATCGCGGCATCCCACTTCACGGCCCGTTCGATCTTGCCGGGTTCGTTCGGGCGCTTTACCTTGATCGCGCCCGAGAGCACGCCGTCTGCCCACCGGATCGAGTCCTCCAGGAAGGTGGCGGAGCCGAACAGCACATCGGCGATGCCGAGCTCGAGCGCATCGGGGGCGCTCAGGGTGCGGTTGTTCTTCAGCGGGGTCTCGATGATCACCTTGAGCGCGTTCTCGATGCCGATCAGGTTGGGCAGCAGCCAGGCGCCGCCCCACCCCGGGATCAGGCCGAGGAAGACCTCGGGCAGGGCGAGAGCGGCGGTGGAGCTGTCGATGGTGCGGTAGTTCGCGTTCAGGGCGATCTCCAGGCCGCCGCCGAGCGCGAGCCCGTTGATGAACACGAACGACGGCACGCCGAGCTCGTCGAGCTTGCCGAGCGTGTGATGGCCGAGCTGGCCCAGCTGCAGGCCGATGTCGCGGCTCTGGATGTCGCCGACCTGAGACAGGTCGGCGCCGGCGGCGAGGATGAACGGCTTGCCGGTCACCGCGACCGCGGCGATCTCACCGCGGGAGGCGCGGTCGGCGAGCGTGTCGAGGGTGCTCGCGAACTCGAGCATGGTCTCGGGGCCGAGCGTATTCGGCCGGGTGTGGTCGCGACCGTTGTCCAGCGTCACCAGCGCGAGGGTCTTGCCGCCGGACAGCGGTACGTCGCGCACGTAGGAGTGGGTGATCACCTCCTCGTCGGAGAGCACGCGGAGTTCGGCGAACTGGGCGTCCGGTGTGGCAGTCGTCATCTACTTCGTTCCCTTGCTCTGTGTTCCGCGGGCGCGCTTGTTGTAGTGCGGGTTCTCCCAGATCACCGAGCCGCCCTGGCCCAGGCCCACGCACATGGCGGTGAGGCCGTACTGCACCTCGGGGTGCTCCTCGAACTGCCGGGCAAGCTGGATCATCAGCCGCACACCGGAGGAGGCCAGCGGGTGACCCACGGCGATGGCGCCACCCCAGGGGTTGACGCGCGGATCGTCATCGGCGATCCCGAAGTGGTCGAGCAGCGACAGCACCTGCACGGCGAATGCCTCATTCAACTCGAACAGGCCGATGTCCTCGATCGTCAGGCCGGCCTTGCGGAGTGCCTTCTCGGTGCTCGGCACCGGACCGATGCCCATGATCTCGGGCTCGACGCCGGCGTAGGCGAAACTCACCATGCGCATCTTCGGCTGCAGGTCGAACTCTTTTACCGCGTCACCGCTGGCAATGAGCGCCGCCGTCGCGCCGTCGTTCAATCCCGAGGAGTTTCCGGCGGTGATGCGGCCGTGCGGGCGGAACGGCGTCTTGAGCCCGGCCAGGCCCTCCAGGGTGGTGTCCGGACGCATTGCCTCGTCGCGGGTGGCGAGGCCCCAGCCCTCCGAGCTGCGGATGGCGACCGGGACCAGGTCGGGTTGGATCTTGCCCGCCTCGTAGGCGGCGGCGGTCTTGTGCTGGCTCGCCATCGCGAAGCGGTCAGCGCGTTCCCTGGTGAGCTCGGGGAACCGGTCGTGGATGCGCTCGGCGGTGCTGCCCATACTCAGGGCATCCTCGCTGACCAGTCGCTCGGCGAGGAACCGGGGATTCGGGTCGGCGCCAGCGCCCATCGGGTGCCGTCCCATGTGTTCCACGCCGCCGGCGATCGCGAGGTCGTAGGCGCCGAAGGCGATGGCACCGCCGACGCTGGTGACGCTGGTCATCGCGCCGGCACACATGCGGTCGATCGCATAGCCGGGAACGCTGCGGGGGAGTCCTGACAACAGGGCGGAGGTGCGCCCGATGGTCAGGCCCTGATCACCCTGCTGCGTCGTCGCGGCGATCGCCACATCGTCGATGCGATCCTTCGGAACGTTCGGGTTGCGGGCCAGAACACCGGTGATCGCCTTGACCACGAGGTCGTCGGCGCGTGTCTGCCAGAACATTCCCTTCTCGCCGGCCCTGCCGAACGGCGTCCTCATGCCGTCTACGAAGAAAACTTCTGTTCTTTCAGCCACGTTGCCTCCCAGAATTGGATGTCGCACCCGATCCTAGGGAGCAGCCGCTGACCGTCCGAAATTAGTTGATACTTCCTACGAATCGAGTTCGGTAGCCGCTTCCACCACTTGGCTGGCATCGACAAAGGCTTCCACGATTAGCTGTGCGGTTGCGTCAATTTGCCAGCGGCGTGCGCCAAGCTCTTCGAGCGCGGCCGCGATGGCCTCCCGGGTCACCGGTTGCGGCGGCTGCCACGCGACGCGGCGCAGCGAGTCCGGTGTGAGCACGTTCTCGACGGGAATCTCCAGCTCGTCGGAGAGCTCGGCAATGGCGGCGCGGGCAAGCTTCAGCCGCTTGTCTGCCTGCGGGTTCTTGTCCGCCCAGGCCCGCGGCGGCGGGAGCGTGTCGGTGGTCGCCCGCATCACCGGCAGGTCGTCGGTGGTGAGTCCGCGCTCGGCAGCCTCCCACCAGCGGTCGAGCTGGCTGCGGCTGGCGCGTCCGCTGAACTCCTTGAGGCCGGCGAGATCGCGCCGGGATTCCGGCAGCGCCTTCGCGGCGGCGACGATGGAGGCATCCGGCACCAGGCGGCCGGGTGCGACGTCGATCTCCCTGGCGTACTCGTCGCGCGCCAACCAGAGCTCGCGGGCCACCGCCAGATTGCGGATGCCGCGGATGGAGTGAACCCCGGAAAGTCGCCGCCACGGTTCGCTGCGCACCACCCGGAAGTCGCGCGCGAGTGTTGCGTCGAACTCCTCGCTGGCGATCGCCTGCTTGCCGGCGTCATCCAGCAGTTTCTGGATGGCGTCTCGCAGATCGGGCAACAGCTCCACGTCGAGTGCGGCGTACACCAGCCATGGGTGCGGCAACGGGCGGGTTGACCAGTCCGCCGCGGAATGCTCCTTGGCCAGATGGATGCCGAGAAGCTCCTCGACGACCGTACCGAGGCCCACCCTGGGCAGGCCGAGCAGGCGGGCAGCCAACTCGGTGTCGAACAGCCGCGGCGGGTTGAGGCCCACCTCGCGCAGGCAGGTGAGGTCCTGGCTGGCCGCGTGCAGGATCCATTCCTCGTCGCCGATGGCTTCGTTCAGTTCGCGGAAGTCGCCGATCGCCGGCGGGTCGAACAGGAAGGTGCCGGCGCCGCGCCGGAACACCTGAATCAGGTAGGCGCGCTGCGAGTACTTGAACCCTGACGCGCGCTCCGCATCGATGCCGATCGGGCCGTGGCCTCCCCGGATGCGTTCGACCGCATCGAGGTAGTCCTCACGAGAATCGATGACCGAGATCGTGCCGTGCGGGGCGCTATCTTTCACCACGGGCCATTCGGCGCTCTGACAACGAACTCACTCCTTCTGGGGCCGGTGGCAACCCGGCCAGCATGCATAACAACTCATACCAGCCTTCCACATGTGCGGTAAGAGAGGTGTCATCCGGTGTCCACGAGGCCCTCAGTTCCAGTTGGGCGCCGTTGCCCTGGGCCGCGAGCTCGCCGTAGCCGGTGGAGAGCACCTTCGTGGCCGTTCCCGACGCCGAGTGGTAGACCGCGCCGTGCGAGGCCAGGGCGTCCACGAGCCACGACCACGCGACATCCGCGGTGAACGGGTCGAGGGCGAGCTCGATCTCGAGCGGTGCCTGGGCGAAGCAGACCACGCGCAGGCTGCCACCCCAGGCCTCGGGCTCGTCCGGGTCGTACAGCAGCACGAAGCGTCCCGTGCCGAGGTCTGCCTCATGGGCGGCCGTCACATCGGCGGCCAGCGCTATCGAGTACGGTGCGAGAGCACCGGGCGAAGGAATTTCGGTGACCGTCAGTTCTTTACGCACGGTCGCGCGCCGCACGGCGTCAACCGCGGCGCTGAAGGGAGCGGGCAACGCTGCTCCTGCTGGGGTATCAGGCACAGCTGCAGACTATGGTTCTTTAGTATTTTCAGCACAGAGGCTCGCCGTTTCGCGAGTGAGGCAGCGCGAGTGAGGCAGAGGGAGGCACCCGATGGCCCGCGACCGAGCACCGCGTATGCGCCCTGCTCGGTCGAAGCGACGGCGCGCCATCCTCGCCGTCTCGCTGATCACCGGAGGCGCGGCCCTGTTCACCGCGATCAGCGCCGCGGCCAGCGCGGTCTTCGTGGCCCGCAAGGTGATCACCCCGCCGAAGAAGACGATCGAGGACACCGTGATCTACGGGGTGGATCTCGCGGCCGGCACGATCACGCTCGCCCGCACCCCCGACTCCACCGTGGACGGCAGTTACAGCTTCTGGTTCGATGACAACCGCAGGCACGTGCGCGTCGGCGAGGTGCTGCTGCGCACCGAGAAGACGGTGGTGCGCCGACTGGTTGACGTTGATCCGACCGGGCAGGATGCCGCGGCCGCCGCCCTTGTCACAGCGGGCCGCGGCCGGTTGGGGGCCTGGGTGTACCTGCATCCGGACGACCTCGGCGAGACGTACGAGGACGTGTTGATCCAGACGACGCTCGGGTCGGCTCCGGCCTGGCTGATCCGAGCCGGGGGAGACGTAGCCGGCGAAGACACCGGGCGGTGGGTGATTCAGGTGCACGGCCGCGGGGTGCGGCGGCAGGAGTGCCTGCGCGCGGTACCGGTGTTCCGCGAGGCGGGTTACACGTCGCTGCTGATCTCCTACCGCAATGACACCGACGCACCGAACAGCCCGGACGGCCTGTACGCCCTCGGGGCGATCGAGTGGCTCGACGTGGAGGCGGCGATTCTCTACGCGCTCGAGAACGGTGCTCGCGAGATCGTGCTGATGGGCTGGTCGATGGGTGGCGCACTGGTGTTGCAGGCGCTGTCCCGGTCGGAGCTGTCACACGCGGTGCGCGGTATCGTGCTGGAGTCGCCGGTGGTCGACTGGGTGACCACCCTGAACTACCAGGCGGACGTGCTGCACGTTCCTCCGCTGATCCGCGAGGCGGCACTGTCGGTGATCAGCACCCGGTGGAGCAGGCGGTTGACCGGGCAGCAGGAGGCGATCGACTTCAGCCGGCTCGACTTCGTGCGCCGCGCCAGCGAACTGGACAAGCCGATCCTGCTGCTGCACAGCGACGACGACGGCTTCGTGCCATCGACGGCGTCGCGGGCGCTGGCAGCGTCCCGGCCCGACATCGTCAGCTATTGGCCGTGGCACACCGCCAGGCACACCCGACTGTGGAACTTCCACCGTGAGCGGTGGAATGCCGAGATCAGCACCTGGCTGGAGCGGCTGCACCGCGCCCAGTGAGCGGCTTCCCTGCTACCCGGCGGTCTGTGCTGCCGTCTTCTCGCGAATCTGCCGCTTCACCCGGCCCAGCATGGCCACCATGCCGCGCATCCGGAGCGGGCTGACCGCCTGGGTCAGGCCGATGTCGAGCGGGTAGTCGTCGGGGATGCCGAGCACCTCATCGGCCGGCAATCCGGAGATGCCCTGCGCCAGGATCGACGCGAAGCCGCGGGTGGTGGGAGCCTCGGCCGGGGCGGTGGCGTGCATCTGCACAATGCCGTCGTCGTGCACGTCGACAAAGATGAACACGGGGGACTGGCACTCCACCACGCGTTCGAACAGGTCGGGATGGCCCTCGTACTGTGGCGGCAGCGCCGGCAGTTCGTTCGAGAACTCGAGCAGCAGTTGCAGCCGGTCGCGTTGCTCGAGCGCAAGGAAGTCGTCCTTGATCTCAGCGAGCGGGGCTGGAAGGTCGGCGGTCATCGGATGCCCCCGCTAGCGCGCGGGCAGCGCTCCGGGCTCGCTGCCGATGACGATCGGCACACGCACCGCGCTGCCCCATTCCGTCCACGAACCGTCATAGTTGCGCACTCCTTCAAATCCCAGCAGGTGGGTGAGCACGAACCAGGTGTGGGCCGAGCGCTCACCGATCCGGCAGTACGCAATCACGCTATCACCGTCGTTAAGTCCGGCCTGGTCGCGGTAGAGCGAGTTCAGTTCCTGCGCGCTGCGGAAGGTGCCGTCCTCTGCCGCTGCCTTGCCCCAGGGCACGCTCTGCGCGGTGGGGATGTGCCCGGCGCGCAAAGCGCTCTCTTCTGGGTACGCGGGTGCGGTGGTGCGCTCACCGCTGTACTCCTCAGGAGACCGCACATCGATCAGCGGGTTACCGAGGTGCGCCAGCACATCCTCCTTGAACGCGCGCACGGTGACGTCGTCACGGTCGATCACCGGGTACTGAACCGGGGCGAGGGAGGGGACATCCGTCGTCAGGCCGCGGCCTTCGGCGATCCACTTGTCGCGGCCGCCGTCCAGCAGGCGCACGTCCTCGTGCCCGAACAGGGTGAACACCCAGAGCGCGTAGGCCGCCCACCAGTTGCTCTTGTCGCCGTAGATGACGACGGTGCTGTCCCGGCTGATGCCCTTCGAGCCGAGCAGGGCGGCGAAGTGCTCGCCGTCCACGAAGTCGCGCGCCACCGGGTCGTTCAGGTCGGTGTGCCAGTCGATCTTGACCGCGCCAGGAATGTGTCCGGTCTCATACAGCAGCACGTCTTCATCGGACTCGACCACGACCAGGCCATCGGCGGTGAGGTTGGACTGCAGCCATTCGGTGCTGACCAGCCGTTCCGGGTGCGCATACGCGGCGAACTGGGGTGACGGGTCGAACGGGGCGGTCATTACTACCTCCATGCTGAGCCCCGGCCGGGGCGATGAGTGCGTCCGGCGCAGCCGGATAAGCTGGCACGGTTGTTGCTGTGCCCTCTGCTGCTCACACGAATCTACGCGCTGGTTGCAGGCGGGCACAGGCTTTCGTAAGACTCTGACACATACCGAGGCGCCTGCATGACTTCAGAACCGATCACCCGTCTGGGCCGTCTCGTCGACCGGTCTCCGTCGCTCAGCGGCACCGAGATCGCCGCCCAGCTGGTGCCGCCGCGGCAGTTCGCGCATGCCACCCTCGACAACTATGAACCGGATGCCGCGTACCCGTCTCAGGCGGAGGCGGTCGACGCCATGCGGTTCTTCCTTGAGGGCTGGAAGCCATCCGGTGGACTGTTCTCGCGGCGGAAGACCCCACCGCAGCTGCCCGGGATCTACCTCGACGGCGGGTTCGGCGTGGGGAAGACCCACCTGCTGGCCGCACTGTGGCACCGGGCACCGGGCCGCAAGTACTTCGGCACCTTCATCGAGTACACCGCGCTGATCGGCGCGCTCGGCTACCAGCCGGCGGTGCAGCTGCTGCGTGGCGCCACCCTGATCGCGATCGACGAGTTCGAACTGGACGACCCGGGCGACACCATGATGATGACCCGGCTGCTCGGCGAGCTGGTCGAGTCCGGCACGCGGATCGCGGCCACCTCCAACACGCCGCCGAACGCCCTCGGGGAGGGCCGGTTCGCGGCATCCGACTTTCTCCGCGAAATCCAGGGACTGTCGGCACGGTTCCGCACCCTCCGCATCGACGGACTCGACTACCGGCGGCGGCACTTCGAAGGTCACGCGGTCGCGCTGGACGACGACGAGTTCCGAACCGCCGTCGCCGACCTGCCGCGTGGCAGCACCGTCGATGACTTCACCGAGCTGCTGCAGCACCTCACCACGATTCACCCGTCACGGTATGTGAAGCTCGTCGACGGGCTGCCGGCCATCGGCCTGCACGGCGTGCACCAGCTCACCGCGCAGACCGATGCGCTGCGGCTGGTCGCCTTCGTCGACCGGTTGTACGACGCCCAAGTGGAGATCGTGGCAAGCGGCATCCCGCTCGACGAGGTGTTCGCCGAGGACATGTTGAACGGCGGATACCGCAAGAAGTACCTGCGGGCGATCTCCCGCATGATCGCGCTCACCACCCACCAGCCGCAGTAGGGCCTCCGCCGCGCGGGTGGCGCGCCCGGTTAAGCTGGCCGTGGAGTGCCGGGAAGTCTGGTCGGCTCCATGCCGCGACCGGCATGGGTACGCGTTTCGTGTTGCCCCGAGGATTTCCCATGGCCGCCGCTCCAGCTGATCTGCCCACCGGCCCGCCCGGACTCGACCGGTTCGAAGAGTCGCTGCGCATCGAGGACATCCTGCGCAAGGAGACCGTCGGCGGCATCCTGCTGCTGGTCGCCACGGTTCTCGCGCTGATCCTGGCGAATTCGTCTCTCGCCGACTGGTACTTCACGCTCCGCGACACCGAACTGGGGGTGACCTTCGGGGACACCGAATGGCACATCAGTGTCGGGCATCTCGCCGCGGACGGACTGCTTGCGGTGTTCTTCTTCCTCGCCGGTCTGGAACTGAAACGGGAGTTCGTCGCCGGGTCGTTGCGTGACCCGCGGAAAGCGCTGATGCCGGTGGTCGCGGCCGTGGGCGGTGTCGCCCTTCCGGCCGCCATCTACGCCCTGATCACCCTGCAGACCTCGCCCGAGGTGCAGCGCGGCTGGGCGGTTCCGGTGGCAACAGACATCGCGTTCGCCCTCGCCGTGCTGGCCGTGATCGGCACGCACCTTCCGGCGGCGATGCGGACCTTTCTGCTAACCCTCGCGGTGGTCGATGATCTGCTCGGCATCACGATCATCGCCTTCTTCTATTCCGATGGCGTGCAGGTGGGCTACCTGGCGGCGGCCCTCGTCGGTGTGGTGGTCTTTGGGCTGCTCGCCCACAAGCTCACCGTGCTGTTCCTGCTTCGACCGACCGCAGCCTGGTTCGTGCTGCTCCCGGTCGGTGGTGTGGTCTGGTTCTTCATGTACTCCTCCGGTGTGCACGCCACCGTCGCCGGGGTGCTGCTGGCCTTCGCGATCCCGGTTCGCCGGAGCAACGCGGTGCGCACGGCGGCCAGGGCTCGCGGGGTCAGCGACGAGGCCGGGCGGCCTGGCCTCGCCGAAGTGCTCGAGCATCGGATCCGGCCGTTGTCGGCCGGGTTCGCGGTTCCGGTGTTCGCCTTCTTCTCGGCCGGTGTCGCGATCGGCGGCTGGCAAGCGCTCGGCGCCGCGCTCAGCAGCCCGGTGGCGATCGGCATCATCGCGGCGCTGATCGTGGGCAAGAGCATCGGCATCACCGGAGCCACCTGGCTGATCACCCGCATTCCCGGGCTCACCCTCCCGCGCGGGCTGGCCTGGATCGATGTGTTCGGTCTCGGCATCCTGGGCGGAATCGGCTTCACCGTCTCTCTCCTGATCAGTGAGCTGAGCTTCGGGCTGGGCAGCACATTGGACGACCAGGCGAAGATCGCCATCCTCACCGGGTCGCTACTCGCGGGGGCTCTCGCCGCCATCGTGCTCAGCGGGCGCAACCGGTACTACCGCACCCAGCGCCGTCTCGAGCAGCTGGACTCGAACCGTGACGGGGTGCCCGACGTCTTCCAGAGCGAGTAGCACAGGGCGAGTAGGACAGCGGTGGCTGTAGCCGCAGTCGAGGATTTCTTCGCCGGCTTTCAGCGAATCTGCGGAGCTCGGAAACACGATGTTCACATCACTGCCGCGCGCGTAACTTTCGCGAAACACAGCGACAGCGCTGCCGAAATATGCGAGTTCCACACTGGCTTCGTACCCGAGACGAGCCACTCGTCACGACACATCCTGCTAAACCCCAGAAGTGTTAGGAACTCACATGGATACCGGCAATCTCGCCTGGGCGATCACCGCCACCGCGCTCGTGCTCTTTATGACGCCGGGCGTCGCTTTCTTCTACGGCGGTCTGGTCAAGGCCAAGAGCGTCGTCAGCATGATGATGATGAGCTTCGGAGCTCTCGGACTCGTCAGCGTGCTCTGGATTCTGTACGGCGCCAACATGTCGGTGGTCGACTCGGTGTGGTCGTTCGCCGGCAACCCGTTCTCGGACTTCGGTCTCGCCTCGGCAGACAATGAAGGCCTGATCGGTGCCGCCTACGGCGCCACCTTCGCGATCATCACCGTGGCGCTGATCTCCGGCGCGATCGCCGACCGGGCCAAGTTCGGTTCCTGGATGATCTTCGCCGGGATATTCGCGACCCTCGTCTACTTCCCGGTGGCCGCATGGGTCTGGGGTGGTGGCTGGATCTTCAACCTCGGTGAGACCCTCGGCTTGCCGTCGGTCATCGACTACGCCGGTGGTACCGCGGTACACATCAACGCCGGTGCCGCAGCGCTCGCCCTGGCACTGGTGCTCGGCAAGCGTGCCGTCTTCCAGAAGGGCGCACACAAGCCGCACAACGTTCCGCTGGTGCTGCTCGGTGCCGCAATCCTCTGGTTCGGCTGGTTCGGCTTCAACGCCGGCGCCGAATGGCTGAACGACCTGCAGAACGTGGGCCTGATCGTCATCAACACCGTGGGTGCCACCGCCGCCGCAATCATCGGCTGGATGGTCATCGAGAAGCTCAAGGACGGCAAGTCCACCGCAGGCGGAGCCGCCTCGGGCGCCGTGGCCGGCCTCGTCGCGATCACCCCCGCCTGCGCCAACCTGACCCCGGGCTGGGCCCTGGTGCTCGGCGTTGTCGCCGGCACGGTCTGCGCCCTCGCGGTGGAGCTGAAGTTCAAGCTCGGCTTCGACGACTCGCTCGACGTGGTCGGCATCCACTTGGTCGGTGGCCTCATCGGAACGCTGTACCTCGGCTTCTTCGCAACCGCGACCGGCCTGTTCACCGGTGGCGACTTCGGACAGCTGGCCGTGCAGGCGATTGCGGCCCTCGGTGTGCTGATCTATTCCTTCGTGGTCGCCTACATCGTCGGCTTCGCGATCGAGAAGACCATGGGCTTCCGCGTCAAGAACGAGGACGAGATCGCCGGCATCGACACCGTGGTTCACGGTGAAGAGGGCTACGCGCTCGAAAACCGCTAAGCGGACGAACTACACGGGGCGGCGTTCTTCGGAACGCCGCCCTTTCGTGTTCCCGGCGCCGCTACGCTGACATCTGCTGGCGCACTACTGGCTACAGATCAATCAAGCGCGTGGGGGAACGGGTTAAGTGTTCATCGTCGTCGGGTTCAGCCTGTTGGCACTCGCATTGGTCCCGGGGCTGCTCTGGGTACGAGACGGACGGATGTCGCTGCCGCGCTGGTTGCTCGCGCTGGCGGCACTGAGCGGCGCCGCCGCAGCCGTGCTCGGGCTCGTGCGCGACTGGCCGCTGGCGCTGACGGTGCTTACCGGGGCGATGGCGGCGACATCCGTTCTTCTGCTCGCGCAGCCGGCGGGCCGCACGGCGTCGCGGCGGAGCGCCGCCTATGCGTTACTCGTGGTCGGGCTGGTGCAACTCCCGCTGGCGTTCTCGATCTTCGACCCTGAGGGGGTGGTCACCTCGCTTGGCGCCCTGGATTTCGCCGGCGCCTTGGGGTTCGCCGTGCCGGTCGGCGCGGGCATGTATGCCTGGTCTCGGGTGCGGGCGACCGGATCCGGGGCGATACCCGCGGCGACGCCTGATCGCGGACGGCTGACGTCAGGACGGCTGGCGCCAGGGACGGCACTCGCGGCGCTCGGCCTGGTCGCCATCTGTATCGCCGCAGAAACGGTGATCGACGACGTGACGCCCCGCATCTTTCTCTCTGCCACGCTGTCGGCCGTCACGGGGTGCGCTGGTTGGGTGGTGACCCGTCTCATCAGCACGGGCAGGCCAACCGCGCGGGATGCCGTGTACGGCGTTCTGGCGGGCCTGGTCAGTGCGCTGGCGAGCAGCGCTTGGGTGACCGTGCAGTGGTCGCTGCTGATCGGTGTCGCCGCCGGGGCGTTGTCCGCGGTGTTCTACGGATTTGCCAGCAGGGGGATGGGGGAGCGGCAGGCGGCGATTGCTGTGTTGCTGCTGGTGGGTGGTGCCGCGGGATGCGTGATGCTCGGCCTGTTCACCGACGGGACGGGTCTCGTGCATACCGGCGGCATCACGCAACTCGCGGCGCAACTCGGCGCGACGATCCTGGCCGTGGCCTGGTCGATGGTCATCGCTGAAGCCGCGGGGTTCGCGCTGAAGCCGCGCCACGTAGAAAGACCTGATGAAGTGGGCGATACCGGGCTCGAACCGATGACCTCTTCCGTGTGATAAGGCCGCGGTAGGTCGGCACGTGCCGTGCAACCGGGTGCTCTATCCGTTTCGCTATTTCGCGTATAACCGTGTTGAATGTCGCTTCATCAAGAGCGTTTTCGGTTGACGACGAAGGGACAGACGCGGTGCCAGGCACAGTTGATCGCACGTTCGCTCTCGCCACGTCTGGAGAGCTTCGGTCTGCTGCGTCGCCCCGCAGCGATGCGGTCGAAAACCGGGTGGCCATCCTCCGTGCCGTTCGGGACCTGGCCGGCAAGAAGGGCGACGCGGTCAGCATCAAGGAGATCTCTGAGGCGGCTGGAATCGCCACTGCCACCATTTATCGCCATTTCGACGGCAAGGTCGCTCTACTCGACGGGGTTTCGCTGTTCCGGTGGTCGCAGATGAAATCGGCGGCGACGAGCGCCGCGGGGCGACCTGACGGTCTGCGGCACGTGGTCACCATCATCGATGCCTACACACGCATGACGACGGCGGATGCCGGCTTCATCAAGGCACTGAATCTGCACGTCGGGCACGACCCAGCTGGCATCGGCCCGCTCCGTGATGCCTTTGAACCCGCCTTCGCCGCTATCTGGCGCACGGGGCAAGAGCGCGGGGAGATTCGCCGCAACGCCGACGCGCGTGATGCGATTGAGATGGCCGGCGCGATTCGTGAATCATCGCGGCGCCTACAGATGCTCGCCCTGCTCGTTGCGGGCATCGCCACCCCGACCGTGGACCCCGAGCAATTCGTGAGGGACCTGTTCTTGGCCCATAAGTGAGAATTCAGGGGCCGGTTCTTCTCACTTGATTGAGCCCCGGGCCGCCCGCCGTCCAGCATGGCGGAATGCAAAGATGCGTTTCGACCCTCCACGAGAGGCGACTCTTCCGGGAATTCCCGTCGAGTCGGTGCGTGGGCTGACCCGATGGATGCTCTCGTAACCCTTCTGCTCTCCGTCCTGACCCTCTTCGGCTTCTACGCACTTCTCGCGGTCGGAATGGGCCTGATCTTCGGCCAACTCGGCGTCGTCAACGTCGCGCACGGCGAGCTCGTCATGGTCGGTGCTTTCGCGATGTACGCGCTGTCGGATGTTCCGTTCTGGCTGCGAGTTATTCTCGCCGTGCTGATCGGCCTCCTGCTCGGAGTCGTCGTCGAGCGTCTCGTGCTCTCGAACCTGTATCACCGCGGTTTTCTCGCCACCCTGCTGGCGATGTGGGGTGTCGGCATCGTCCTGCGCGAGGGAGCCAATGCGATCTTCGGGTCGACCCCTGCATCCGTTGCTGCGCCTGTGGACGACAATGTCGATGTCCTCGGCGTGAGCTACCCCCTCTACCGCCTGATCATCGCCGGCGTTGCGCTTGCCATTGTTGGGGCCGTGCTGCTCCTCGCGTACCGCACCCGCCTGGGACTGGTCGTTCGCGCCACCGTCGACAACAAGAGCATGGCATCCGTGCTCGGTATCCCCCCGCGCCTCATCGTTACCGGCACGTTTGCGTTTGGCGCCGGCTTGGCGGTGCTCGCGGGTGCGCTGCAGAGTCCGTTGCTCGGTGTTACCCCGACCATTGGTGCCTCGTTCCTCGCTCCAGCGTTCTTCGCCGTGTTGCTCGGCCGGGCCGGGTCATTGCCGGGGGCGGTCTTCGGCGCCCTTGTCGTCGCATTCGCGAGCACCGTGCTGCGCAGCTATCTCAACGAGACGCTCGCCCAGGTCGTCTTCTTTGCACTGTTCATCATCCTGGTCGCCGTTCGCCCGAACGGCATTGATTGGAGAAAGCCCCAATGGAAACCCCGTACCAATTCAGCAGCATCCGGAGCCGTGGCGTGAGTATCGCGCGGCGCGGCACAGCCGTAATGGCCGCAGCAGGACTCACCCTCTCGCTGGCTGCCTGCGGAGGTGCAATCGGCGGAAGCGACGCAGTCGAGAGCGACTCGTTGACAATCGGCCTGATCGCACCCGTCACGGGCCCTGTCGTACAGGAGGCGATGGCGATGAAGCGTGGCGTGGAGCTCGCCGTCGAGAAGATCAACGCTGAGGGCGGCGTGCTGGGCAAGCCTGTCACGATCGTCGAGGTTGACGATCAGGCGGATGCGGCCAAGTCGACGCAGCTCGCGCAGCGCCTGATCACCCAGGACCAGGTTGACTACCTGTTTGGCACCATCCCCGGTGACACCACCGCCGCTGTCGCGCAGGTCGCCGAGTCGGCCAAGGTGCCGTTCTCGTCGGCGATCCTCGGCGACGCCGGTGTGTGTGGCGAGTTCTTCTTTCCCTTCAGTGAGCCGAATGCCTCGCTACTCAACGGTCTCGTGCCGCAGATGATGGGCGAGCACGGTGATCGGGTTGCGCTCGTCGGCAACGACTACGCGTTCCCGCGCGGCTACTTCGCGGATGCTCGTGAGTTGATCGAGGCCGCCGGCGGCGAGGTCGTGTTGGAGGAGTACTCCCCGTTGGGCACGGCCGACTGGCAGCCCATGATCTCGAAGGTGACGGCCGCTTCCCCCGACTGGGTGCTCACCGCCGTTGTGGGTGGGGACGCCACAGCGCTGCTCACCCAGGCGGACCAGGCCGGTCTGCTCGACACGGTCGGCCTCACGGGTGTGAGCCTCATCCAGGATTTCTACCCCGGTCTCGGTGAGCGCATTGACGGCCTTACTCTCGTTGGTCGGTACTCCGACCAACTGGATAGTGATGCCAATGCCGAGTTCGTAGAGGCATTCCGCTCGGCGTATGACTTCGCCGACCCGATCCCCGGTGTTGCGGCGAACGCGTACGAAGGGATTTTGACCATCGCTCGGGCAGTCCAGACTGCTGAAAGCACCGACGGTGCGGCGATCGTCAAGGCGCTTGCCGAGACCAAGGTCGAGAGCGGCATTTTCGGCAGCGGGTCGTTCAACGAAGACCACTTCTTCATGACCGACATGCACCGCTTCGACATCACCACGGGCGGTGCCTACATGCCCGCCGAATTGATTTCCGCTGACGCACCTGGCATCGAACCCCGATGCAACGCCTAACAACTCCCTCGGGAGCTGAGCCGAGAGTCGCGACCCGTCACTGGGTCGCGCTCTTGGCGGCGGCCGCATGCCTGGCGCTCGCGCCCTTCGTTCTCCCCAGCTATCCCCTCGCTCTTCTCACCCTCGCGCTCGCCTATGGCCTCTTCGCATTCGGACTCGATGTTTCGTGGGGCCGCGCTGGCGTCATCAGCATCGGCCATGCCGTCTTCTTCGGCATTGGAGCCTACGGTGTGGCCATTGCCGGTCGCGCCGGGCTCCACATCGTCGTCGGGGTGGTCGCAGCCATCGCGCTCGCGGCCCTCGTCGGCTTCATCGTCGGCCGCATCGGTCTCGGACCCAAGGCCCTGCCCTCGACGATGGCGGTGATCACGTTGGCGCTCACCCTGCTCGGTGAACAGATCGCCCGCTCCTGGCTGGATGTCACCAACGGCAGCAACGGCATCTATGTACCGTCGCTCGATATCGTCGGCTCCTACTATGTGACGGCGGCGATCGTCTTCGTCGTTGTCGCGGTCGTCTGGGTTGCCGTGCTTCGCGGTCGGTTCGGGCGACGCGCCCTAGCCGTGCGGCTCAACGAGCAGCGCACGCAACACCTCGGTGTCGGTCCGCAACGCATCAAGGTGCTCGCGTTCATCCTCAGCGCCGTCATTGCTGCCATCGCCGGGGCGACGGCAGCGCCGGTCATCGGTCTCGTTTCCCCAGGCACGCTCGGCATTGTCATGTCGACGCAGGTGCTTGTCTGGGTTGCTGTCGGTGGCCGCGGCACGATCCTCGGCGTCTTCCTGGGCGCCGCGTTCGTCACAATCGGCCAGCAGTACCTCGGGGCGGCCATCGGTGGCTGGTACCTGCTGGTGCTCGGCGTCATCTTCATCCTCGTGGTCAAGTTCGCGCCCGAGGGGTTGGTCGGGCTCATCGCCGGGCTGCTCAAGAGGTCGACGTCGCGGGTTGCCGCGCAGGGTGCCGTCATCGCTGCCAATCCCGTGCAGAGGCAGCAGCAGGCAACAACCTATGCCGATGGCGCTGCGGTAGTCCGCCTCACTGCGGTCGACAAGGCCTTCGGTGCTGTGCCGATCATCAACAGTGTCGATCTCACGATCGCGCGCGGCGAGATCGTGTGTCTGATCGGCCCGAACGGCGCCGGCAAGACGACGCTTCTCAACCTGATCGCGGGTGGGCTCGCCCCGAGCGGCGGAACGATTGAGGTGCGCGGCGAGGATGTCACCCGTTGGGCGCCGCATCGGAGGGCGCACCTCGGGCTGGGCCGACTGTTCCAGGTGCCGAGCCTGTATCCCGAGCTCACTCCGATGCAGAATATGGCACTGGCCCGCTCGGAGGCGTTCCGAACGGTCACTCTGCCCGGCGAACTCGACCGGTTCAGTGGGCAGGACGACATGCTCGCCGGCGACCTGTCTCTCGCAGATCAGCGCTCGCTTGAGCTCGCGATGGCCATCGCGTGGGGGCCAGAGGTGGTTCTCCTCGACGAGCCGGCGGCTGGTCTCTCTCACGAGGAGTCGCTCAGACTCGCCGGCCTGATGCGCCAGATCAATCGCGATCTGGGCTGCACGCTCGTCGTCGTCGAACACGATATGGACATCGTGCGCGAACTCTCCGACCGGGTCGTCGCGCTGGCAGGTGGTCGCATCATCACCGACGGAACCATGGACGAGGTCTCGGCCCACGAGGCCGTGCGCACCGCCTACCTGGGAGCTATGTGATGATCGCGATCGAAAACCTGAGCGCCGGCTACGGCAAGACCAAGGTTGTCGACGATGTCTCGTTCACGCTCGAGCCCGGCGAGGTCGTCGCGTTGCTTGGCCGCAATGGGGTCGGCAAGACGACCCTGCTGCGAGCCGTGTTCGGGCTGTGTGACATCTTTGCGGGATCCCTCACGATCGACGGCAGACAACAAGCGTTGGGACGTCCAGAGCAGCTGGCGAGACACGGCATGACGCTGTTGCCCGATGATCGCGGGGTGTTCCCCTCTCTCACGATTGACGAGAACCTTCGTCTTGCTGAGCGCCGGGGATATACGCCGCCCGTCGACGTGCGCGAACTGTTTCCGCTGCTCGTTGAGAGGGCGGAGCAGCCTGCCGGTCAGCTCTCGGGCGGGCAGAAACAGCAGGTCGGCATCGCCCGCGCGATCCTCGCAGGCGAGCGTGTCATCGTGATCGATGAGCTCTCGCAAGGGCTGCAACCGTCACTCGCCCGGACGGCCCTCGAAGCGCTGCGCACGGTGGCGGCAACAGGTGTCGTCGTCGTGTTCGTGGAGCAGGGACCGCGCTATCCGCTCGCCTACTCGGACCGCATCCTCGGCATGGTCAAGGGCCGTTTCGTCCTCGACCGACGGGCAGAGGAGCTGCGCTCCAACCCCGCCGCTGTGACAGAACTTCTCGTGGTCAGTTGACCAGCGAATGGGTGTTGGGGTGGGCAGCCGCCTCGACGAGTAATGCAAGGAAAGGTGCAAGGTGACAGACGAAATTTGGCGGTGGACCGCCACCGCTACCGCCGCGGCGATCAGGTCGGGCGACATCACGTCTGGCGAGGCGACCCAATCGATCCTCGACCGAATCGCGCAGGTCAACCCCATCGTCAACGCCCTCGCCGAGGTATCGGCGGATGAGGCGCTTGCCGGGGCCAGTCGGGCCGATGCAATCAGGGCGGCGGGGGGTCGCCTCGGTCCGCTCCACGGCGTCCCGGTGACGACCAAGATCAACACCGATCTGGCCGGTCACGCCACCACAAACTCGGTTCCCGAATTCCGGGACGACATCGTGGACGCTGATGCGCCCGCAGTGGCGAACATGCGCGCATCCGGTGCGGTCTTTGTGGGCCGCTCCAACACGCCCTCGTTCTCGATTCGCTGGTTCACCGATAATGATCTGCACGGCCGCACCCTCAACCCGTGGAATGCCGAGCGCACTCCCGGCGGATCAAGCGGAGGGGCCGCGGTGGCGGTAGCGACCGGCATGGGGGCCATCGCCCAGGGAAACGACATCGGCGGCTCGATTCGCTATCCCGCTGCGGCATGCGGTGTGGTTGGCCTGCGCCCGACGCCGGGTCGCGTGCCCGACTGGCCCACGCCCCGTATTGGCGCACCACTTCTCGGCGTACAGCAGATGCAGGTGCAGGGGCCGCTTGCCCGCACTGTCGGTGACGTGGAGCTCGCCTTCTCGTCGCTCGCGCAGTGGCATCCTCAGGATCCGTTCTCGGTTCCCGTGGCCCTGACGGGGGAGCCCCTGGGTGGCCCCATTCGGGTTGGCGTCGTGCGCGATGTCGGCATCGTTGCCCCCAGTGCCGCCGTCGATGCTGCGCTCACCGAGGCGGCAGACAAGCTGCAGGATGCCGGCTACGTGGTCGAAGAGGTCGAGCTGGGGCTGTTCGCGGACGCCTGGCGTCTCTGGTGGCAGCTCGTGCAGGGAGTCGAGTTCGACGGGCTCGGCAAGCTCATTGATCAGTTCGGCGACGCCGCCATCAAGCAGTCGGCCGAGAACCAGTTCGGCGCCATGCATCGCATCGTCTCGGGATTCACTCGCGATGACTATGTCAGCGGCTACGCGAACCGGGCGGCTCTGGTGCGCGAACTGCAGCTGTTCTTGCAGGAGTGCCCGATTCTCCTGCTACCGATCTCGACCGAGCAGCCCTTCGAGATTGACGCCGATGTGCGCGACGTCGATCGCATGGAAGAGGTCGTGAAGGCGCAGTGGCCGCTCATGTCGGTCGCGGCGCTCTCGGTGCCGGCGCTCTCGGTGCCGGTGACGGTTGCGAACGATCTGCCGGTCAACGTGCAGCTTCTCGGTCGGCGGTTTCGCGAGGACACCCTGTTCGATGCCGGCCGCGCGATCGAAAGCCGCTCGGCCGTTCCGTCGCCGATCGACCCGCGCTTCGGCAACTGAGTTCAACGGCGCCGGCGAGTTTCTTGGTCGTCGCGCACGGAACGCGGGGCGTCGAGTCACGGCGCAGGCGGAGCGGCAAGAAGCCAAGGTCCCCCGGAGCTCCGGGGGACCTTGTCAAGTGGGCGATACCGGACTCGAACCGATGACCTCTTCCGTGTGAATGCATCCGAGGCCATATTGGGGTCATTCGCCGTTGGTGCTTAGGCTGCGTCGACGGCAGCGGAACAGCTGCATCGGCTTGCTGCTGCTCCCATGCCTTTACCTGGCCATGCGCGCCGATCGCGGCGACGAGAGTGACCACCCAGACGACGGGGGCGAGCCAGCACCCGGAGGGGACGAACACGAGCACGACCAGCCCCAGAGGCCGCCGACGATCACGACGAGCGCGGGGCGCTTGGCTTCCTGGTGAGGGGCTCCGGTAGCGTGCTCATGCGGGCTCCATTCGTCGGGTGATGCGCCGCAGCATAGGGGAGTGAGTAGAACGCCACGATGCGCGGTCGTGCCCCATGTTTGCCCCACGCGGCCGATTCTGCCCCACGCCGGAAAAGCGAAAACCCCCGGCTGACCGAGGGTTTTCTATGTGGGCGATACCGGACTCGAACCGATGACCTCTTCCGTGTGAAGGAAGCGCGCTACCAACTGCGCCAATCGCCCGCGCCTGACAATCCTGCCACAGATTCTGCCGCGATATGGACACTCCGGCGCCGCCCGCGACACACCGGATCGCTCGTTTTGGCACTCACCAAAACATCCGCTATTGTTTTCAAGCACGCAGAAATGCAAAGCGAAATGCGGATGTGGCGCAGTGGTAGCGCATCACCTTGCCAAGGTGAGGGTCGCGAGTTCGAATCTCGTCATCCGCTCGAGTGTAATGCTCACCAGAGGGTGGTCCACCGACTGGTGGCCTCCCTCTGGGGGGCTACTCGTATGGTGGAGTGGCCGAGAGGCGAGGCACCGGCCTGCAAAGCCGTTTACACGGGTTCGAATCCCGTCGCCACCTCACTCCTCTGATTCACACAATTCAACAGCGGGCGATTGGCGCAGCGGTAGCGCGCTTCCCTGACACGGAAGAGGTCACTGGTTCGATCCCAGTATCGCCCACCACACAGGAACCCCCGGGAAACCGGGGGTTTTTGCTTTTCCGAGATACTGGTGTCGTGACGTACTCAGATGACGACATCCGCTCGGTCGTGACGTACCTCCGGGACACGTTGGGCAGCGACCTGGTCGGCCAGGTGGGCTCCGCCGACGCCGAGACCATCGCCAGCTGGGCGACAGGTACCGCATCTCCCTCCACGGATGTCGCGGTGCGGCTTCGCGTCACCGCGGAGGTTGTTGCGGCGCTCAGCCAGACGTCCAGCCCGTCAGCGGCGCGGGCCTGGCTGACCGGGGCGCACTCCTCGCTGGGAGGCCAATCTCCGGTCGACCTGCTCCGGGAAGCAAATGTCACCATTGCGCGGAGCACGGTCCTCCGTGCCGCGCGGTCCTGACGGGCGCAAGAGCAGCACTTCTCCCGACTAAAGTTGGGGGAATGAATGCTCCGCAGACCGGTTTCGACCTCTTCAGTGATCGCTCCATTGTGGCGATGCGCGTAAACGGCGAGTTGAAGGATCTTGCGGCAACAGTCACCACCGACGACACCGTGGAACCGGTGTCGATCGAGTCGCCGGACGGTTTGAACATCCTGCGCCACTCCGCCGCGCACGTCGCCGCGCAGGCGGTGCAGTCGATCAACCCCGACGCCAAGCTCGGCATCGGCCCGCCCGTCACCGACGGGTTCTACTACGACTTCGACGTCGAGACCCCGTTCACGCCAGAAGACATGAAGGCCATCAGCAAGGCGATGGACCGCATCATCCGCCAGGGCCAGCGATTCGTGCGCCGAGTGGTGACCGATGACGAGGCCCGCGAAGAGCTGAAAGATGAGCCGTACAAGCTCGAGCTGATCGGCCTCAAGGGTGCCCCGACGGGCGGGGAAGGCTCGACCGACGACAACGAATCGGTCGAGGTCGGCGGCGCCGAGCTGACCATCTACGACAACGTGGACCCGAAGACGGGGGAGACCCTGTGGAAGGACCTCTGCCGCGGACCGCACCTGCCGAACACCCGGATGATCGGCAACGGCTACTCGCTGATGCGGGTCGCCGCCGCATACTGGCGCGGGTCGGAGAAGAACAAGCAGCTGCAGCGGCTGTACGGCACCGCGTGGCCCACCAAGGACGAACTGCGCGCCTACCAGGCCCGCCTCGAGGAGGCCGCGAAGCGCGACCACCGTCGCCTCGGCGCCGAGCTCGACCTGTTCAGCTTCCCCGAGGAACTCGGCCGCGGACTCCCGGTGTTCCATCCCAAGGGCGGCATCATCCGCACGGAGCTGGAGAACTACTCCAGGCAGCGGCACATCGAAGAGGGCTACTCCTTCGTCAACACCCCGCACATCACCAAGGGCCACCTGTACGAGGTCTCCGGCCACCTGGACTGGTACCGCGAGGGCATGTTCCCCCCGATGCACGTCGACGCCGAGTACAACGAAGACGGCTCGATCAAGCGCGAGGGCCAGGACTACTACCTGAAGCCCATGAACTGCCCGATGCACAACCTGATCTACCGCGCCGGCGCGCACTCTTACCGGGAGCTGCCGATGCGGTTGTTCGAATTCGGCAGTGTGTACCGCTACGAGAAGTCCGGCGTCATCCACGGGCTCACCCGGGTGCGGGGCATGACCCAGGACGACGCGCACATCTACTGCACGCGCGACCAGATGAAGGACGAGCTCAGCAAGACGCTCACCTTCGTGCTCGGCCTGCTCAAGGACTACGGCCTCAACGACTTCTATCTGGAACTGTCGACCAAGGACCCGGAGAAGTTCGTCGGCCACGACGAGGTGTGGGAGGAAGCCACCCGCACCCTTGCCGAGGTGGCCGCGGCATCCGGTCTGGAACTGGTTCCTGACCCGGGCGGCGCCGCCTTCTACGGCCCGAAGATCTCGGTGCAGGCGCGGGATGCCATCGGCCGCACCTGGCAGATGTCGACCATCCAGCTCGACTTCAACCTGCCCGAGCGGTTCGACCTCGAATACACCGCACCCGACGGCACACGGCAGCGTCCGGTGATGATCCACCGTGCCCTGTTCGGCTCGATCGAACGGTTCTTCGGCGTGCTCACCGAGCACTACGCCGGCGCATTCCCGGTCTGGCTGTCACCGGTGCAGGCGGTCGCGATTCCGGTGTCCGAGCAGTTCAACGACTACCTCGGCGGCATCGTCGACCAGCTGCGCGCCCTCGGTGTGCGAGCGGATATCGACACCTCAGACGACCGGATGCAGAAGAAGATCCGCACCCACTCCAAGGCCAAGGTGCCGTTCCAGCTGATCGCCGGCGAAGAGGACCGAGCGAACGGCACGGTGAGCTTCCGCTTCCGCGACGGCAGCCAGGACAACGGGGTACCCGTCGACGAGGCGATCGCGCGCATCGCGGAGTCAATCCGCACCAAGGCCCAGGTCTGAGCGTGCGGGACTACGACGGCTCCGAGTACGAGCACGCGGAGTCGTTGGACGGCTACGCCGCTGTGCCCGACGCGTTCCAGCGGTTGTGGACCCCGTACCGCCTCGCCTACATCCAGCACGGCCAGGCCCCGGGCAAAGACGAGTGCCCGTTCTGCGTCGCGCCGAGCAAGGATGACGAGCAGGCGCTGATCGTGGCACGCGGCAAGTACGCCTACGTGCTGCTGAACCTGTTTCCGTACAACAGTGGGCACCTGCTGGTCTGCCCGTACCGGCACGTTGCGACGTATGACCAGGCCATACCGGAAGAAGTCGCGGAAATCGGTATGCTCACTCAGACGGCCATGCGAGTGCTCACGACAACCGCTGGTGCTCACGGCTTCAATATCGGCATGAACCAGGGCCGGATCGCGGGCGCGGGTATCGCCGAGCACTTGCACCAGCACATCGTTCCGCGCTGGGCGCAGGACTCCAATTTCTTCCCGATCATTGCAGGAACCAAGGCCGTCCCCCGCCTGTTGGGCGAGGTACGCGACGAACTGGCGGCCGCGTGGCCGCACCCAGACCCCGAGTAGAATCTGAGAACATGAGCGACAGCAACACTTCCGAATTCCAGGGCACCAGCCGCGTGAAGCGCGGCCTGGCCGAAATGCTCAAGGGCGGCGTCATCATGGATGTCGTCACCGCCGAGCAGGCGCGCATCGCGGAAGACGCCGGCGCTGTCGCGGTGATGGCGCTGGAACGTGTTCCCGCCGACATCCGTTCGCAGGGTGGCGTCGCTCGCATGAGCGACCCCGACCTGATCGACGCGATCATCTCCTCGGTGTCCATCCCGGTGATGGCGAAGGCCCGCATCGGCCACTTCGTCGAGGCCCAGGTGCTGCAGGCGCTGAACGTCGACTACATCGACGAGTCCGAGGTGCTGAGCCCGGCCGACTACGTCAACCACATCGACAAGTGGGACTTCACCGTTCCCTTCGTCTGCGGCGCGACCAACCTCGGTGAAGCACTCCGCCGCATCAACGAGGGCGCGGCCATGATCCGCTCGAAGGGTGAGGCCGGCACCGGCGACGTCTCCGAGGCCACTAAGCACATCCGCAAGATCAAGGGCGAGATCGCCGCGCTCAGCGCCATGAGCAAGGACGAGCTGTACGTCGCCGCGAAGGACCTGCAGGCACCGTACGAGCTGGTCGCCGAGATCGCCGAGACCGGCAAGCTGCCCGTCGTGCTGTTCACCGCCGGTGGCGTCGCCACCCCCGCGGATGCCGCCATGATGATGCAGCTCGGCGCCGACGGCGTGTTCGTCGGCTCCGGCATCTTCAAGTCGGGCAACCCGGCGGCACGCGCCGCGGCAGTGGTCAAGGCCACCACCTTCTACGACGACCCGGCGGTCATCGCCGAGGTGTCACGCGGCCTCGGCGAGGCCATGGTCGGCATCAACGTCGCCGACCTCGCTGCCCCGCACCGCCTCGCAGAACGTGGCTGGTAAGCCCGTCACAGTCGGCGTCCTCGCGCTCCAGGGAGACTTCCGTGAGCACCTGCAGGTGCTCCGCTCCCTGGGCGCCACCGCCGTTCCCGTGCGGCGACCGGAAGAACTGGACGAAATCGACGGACTGGTGATCCCCGGAGGAGAATCCAGCGTCATCGACAAGCTGTCTCGCGCATTCGGCGTCGCCGAGCCGGTGAAACGAGCGATCGCCGACGGCATGCCCGTCTACGGCACCTGCGCCGGCCTGATCATGCTCGCCGACGACGTGCTCGACGCCATCGAGGGCCAGCAGAGCTTCGGCGGACTCGATGTGGCCGTGCGCCGCAACGCGTTCGGCTCGCAAACCGAGTCGTTCGAGGTCGACCTGCCGATGCCGGTGCTCGGCGACCCGCCCGTGCACGCGGTGTTCATTCGGGCGCCGGTGGTCGAAACCGTCGGCGAGCACGTCACCGCGCTGGCATCCCTCGCCGACGGCAGGGTCGTGGCGGTGCAGCAAGGCAACCTGCTCGGCACCTCGTTCCACCCCGAGATCACCGGCGACACCCGGTTCCACCAGTATTTCCTCGACAGGGTGCGCGCAGCATCCTTTCGCTCCTAGTTAGAATTACCCGCATGTCAGGTCACTCCAAATGGGCAACGACTAAGCACAAGAAGGCGGTCATCGACCAGCGCCGTGCCAAGTCGTTCGCCAAGCTCATCAAGAACATCGAGGTCGCGGCAAAGATGGGCGGCGCGGATCTCTCCGGCAACCCGACCCTGGTCGATGCCATCCAGAAGGCCAAGAAGACCTCGGTTCCGAACGACAACATCGACCGCGCGGTCAAGCGCGGTGCCGGGCTGTCTGGCGAGTCGGTCGACTACCAGACGATCATGTACGAGGGCTACGCCCAGGGCGGCGTTGCCCTGCTGATCGAGTGCCTCACCGACAACAAGAACCGTGCAGCGGCCGAAGTGCGCACCGCAATGTCACGCAACGGCGGCAACATGGCCGACCCCGGCAGTGTGGCGTACAACTTCAACCGCAAGGGCGTCATCTCGGTCACGAAGACCGATGGCGTCACCGAGGACGACATCCTGATGGCCGTGCTCGATGCGGGCGCCGAAGAGGTCATCGATCGCGGTGCCGGGTTCGAGGTCATCACCGAGCCGAGCAACCTGGTCGCCGCTCGCACTGCGTTGCAGGATGCCGGCATCGACTACGACTCCGCGGATGCCGAGTTCGTGCCGAACCTGCACGTCGACATCGATGCCGCAACGGCACGCAAGGTGTTCAAGCTGATCGACGGACTGGAAGACAGCGATGACGTGCAGAACGTCTTCGCCAACTTCGAGGTGTCTGCCGAAGTGCAGGCCGAGCTCGACGCCGACGACGAGTAACCCCGGTGACGATCCGGGTGCTCGGCATCGACCCGGGTCTCACCCGGTGCGGGGTCGGCGTCGTCGACGTGGCGCCCAATCGCACCGCCACGCTGGTGCACGTCTCGGTGATCCGCACCCCGCCAGAACTCGAGCTGGAGCAGCGCCTGTTGGCGATTGGGCGGGGCATCGCCGCACTGCTTGACGAGTTCACCCCCGGTGCGGTGGCGTTGGAGCGGGTGTTCGCGCAACACAACGTGCGCACCGTGATGGGCACCGCCCAGGCCTCCGGGGTGGCGATGCACGCCGCCGCCGAGCGAGGGCTGGCTGTCGGGTTGCACACCCCCAGCGAGGTGAAAGCGTCGATCACCGGATACGGCTCGGCGGACAAGAAGCAGGTCGCGACCATGGTGGCGCGGGTGCTCGGGCTGGATTCCCCGCCCACCCCAGCCGACGCATCCGACGCCTTGGCCCTGGCCATCTGCCACGCCTGGCGGGGCGGCGCGACGTCGACGCCGTCGGTGACATCACCAGGCGGCGGGCTGACCCCGGCCCAGCAGGCGTGGCGTGAGGCAGAAAAGTCGGCGGCCAAACGTAGGCTCTAAGCATGATCTCTTCCCTGCGCGGCACCGTGCTCTCCGCCGCTGGATCTCTCGTCGTGATCGAGGTCGGGGGAGTGGGCCTCGCCGTGCAGGTCACCCCCGCACACGCCCTCAGCCTGCGCGTCGGCGCCGAGGCGATGCTCCGCACAGCCCTGATCGTGCGGGAAGACGACCTCAGCTTGTTCGGCTTCGCCGACGCCGACGAGCTCGACGTGTTCGACAAGCTGCGCTCCGTCACCGGCGTCGGCCCGAAATCGGCGATGGGGGTGCTCGCCGCCATGACGCCAGGCCAGGTGGCCGATGCGGTCGCCACCGAAGATGACGCCGCCTTCCGCAAGGTGTCGGGAATCGGACCGAAGACCGCAAAACTCATCGTGCTGTCACTGACCGGAAAACTGGCCGTGCTGCCGCAGTCCGCCCCGGCACCGAGCGGCGCGAACAGCATCACCGAAAACGTGCTCGTCGCCCTGGTCGGCCTCGGCTGGCCGGAACGCGTTGCCGCACAGGCCCTCGACGATGCCGTCGCCCAGGCATCCGACGCAGAGAAGGCCGGCGTCTCCAGCCTGCTGCGGGTGGCTCTCGCGCAACTGGGCCCGGCGATGACCAACACCCGAGACGGCGGTGACCGCGCGTGACCGAGAGCATCGTCAGCCCCATCCCGGAGTCCGAGGCAGAGCTCGCGTTCGAAGGCGCGCTGCGTCCGCGCACGCTCGGCGAGTTCGTCGGGCAGGCGAAGGTGCGCGGCCAGCTGCAACTGCTGCTGCAGGCCGCGGCCATGCAGAACCGCACACCAGACCACATCCTGCTGGCCGGCCCGCCGGGGCTCGGCAAGACCACACTCGCGATGATCGTCGCGCAAGAGAGCGGTCGCCCGCTGCGGATGTCGAGCGGACCGGCGATCCAGCACGCCGGCGACCTCGCGGCCGTGCTGTCCTCCCTCGTGCCCGGCGAGATCCTCTTCATCGACGAGATCCACCGGATGGCACGCCCTGCAGAAGAGATGCTGTACCTCGCCATGGAGGACTTCCGGATCGACATCATGGTGGGCAAGGGCGCAGGCGCCACCTCCATCCCGCTCGATCTGGCTCCGTTCACCCTGGTCGGCGCCACCACCCGCTCCGGGCTTCTTCCGAACCCGCTGCGCGACCGGTTCGGTTTCACCGCGCACCTCGAGTTCTACGAGAACTCCGAACTGGAACACGTGATCAGCCGGGCGGCCGAGCTTCTCGGGCTCGACGTGGAACATGGGGCCCTCGGCGAGATCGCCCGCCGCAGCCGCGGCACACCCCGCATCGCCAACCGGCTGCTGCGCCGGGTGCGCGACTACGCCCTGGTCACCGGAACCGACGCCGCGCTGCCCGCCGTCAACGCCGCCCTCGAGCTGTACGACGTCGACGCACTCGGCCTCGACCGACTCGACCGGGCAGTGATGCAGGCGATTCTCACCCGCTTCGACGGGGGACCGGTCGGCCTCAGTACCCTCGCCGTGTCGGTCGGAGAAGAGGCCGAAACCATCGAATCGGTCGTGGAACCATTCCTCGTGCGCATCGGGCTGCTCACCCGCACCCCGCGCGGCCGGGTCGCCACCCGCGCCGCCTGGACCCATTTTGGGGTAGTGCCAGGGGAAGTGGCGCTCTTTGGCAATGACCTATAATTCACAAGGATGTCGCAGCCCGCTCCTCTAGACTGACGCGACTATCCCCCTTATCTTGGAAGGTTCTCCCCACTCTTATGGATCCAATCACTCTTGTCATGCTGGCCGTCCTGGCCGTGCTGGTGTTCTTCATGTTCCGCAACAACAAGAAGCGGCAGAAGGACCAGGCTGAGCTGCTGAACAAGATGGTTCCCGGCGCCGAAGTGATGACGAGCTTCGGACTCTTCGGCACGCTCATCGCCGTGAACGACGAGACCAACATCGCCGAGATCGCGGTTGCCGATGGCGTTGTGCTGCGGGTGCACCGCCAGACGCTGTCGAAGGTGGTCGAGGATGACGCCGCGGCCGAGTCTGACAGTGACAGTGCTGACGTTGACAAGACGGCCGATGCCGACACGATCGCCGCGACTCCCGACGTTGCCGCATCCGACGTGGACGGCACGCCGGAGCGCAAGAAGGCCGACGACTAACCACTAGCCTTGAGTGCGGCTCTCTTTCTATGAGCCGCGCGGCACGTCTGCGCTGCGGCGCAGAATCTCTCGTAGAAAGCTGAGTCGCAGGTGGCACGATCTACACCGACCCGTAGGGCCTGGCGTTCCCTGACCTGGCTGGCGGTCATCATCGTCGGCCTGATCGCGGCGAACGCCGCGGGCGTGATCTGGAACAACGCCGGCTGGACGCCGAAACTGGCGCTCGACCTCGAGGGCGGCACCCAGATCATCCTGGAGCCGCAGCTCGAAGACGGCCAGAGCGTCTCGCAGGAGCAGCTCAACCAGGCGGTGTCGATCATCCGTCAGCGTGTCGACGCGAGCGGAGTCTCCGAGTCGGAGATCACCACCCAGGGCGGCACCAACGTCGTTGTGTCGATTCCGGGTACGCCGGATGAAGAAACGATGCAGCGCATCCAGGCATCGGCGAAGCTCGAATTCCGCCCGGTACTGACGGCAGACCTGCCGAGCAACCAGACGATGAGCGACGGGTCGACGCCGACGCCAACGCCGGCACCGGATGCCGCGGCCACGCCGTCGCCGAGCCTCGAGAGCACGCCGACCGTGGAACCGACCTCGGCGAGCGACCTCAACTGGATCACCCCGGCGCTCTCTGACCAGTTCACCAACTTCGACTGCGCCACGCTCGATCAGCCCGGCCAGGTGCCGCCCGCCGACCAGCCGCTCGTCACCTGCGAACAGGACGGCAGCGTCAAGTACATCCTCGGCCCGGTCGAGGTGTCTGGCGAGACCATCGCCGACGCGTCATCCGGACTCGTCCCGAACGCGCAGGGCTTCACCACCAACGAGTGGGGCGTGTTCATCGAGTTCAATGACAAGGGCACCGCGCAGTTCCGCGACGTCACCGAACGGCTCATCGGCCTACAGGGCGTGCAGAACCAGTTCGCGATCGTGCTCGATGGCAAGGTCATCTCGGCACCCACCACGAACGCCGCCATCACCGATGGCAAGCCGGTGATCAGCGGCAACTTCACCCAGGACACCGCGCAGACCCTGGCCGACCAGCTGAAGTTCGGCGCACTGCCGATCGGGTTCGAGCTGCAGAGCACCAACACCATCTCCGCGACCCTCGGAACCACCCAGCTGCAGAGCGGCATCATCGCCGGCATCATCGGCATGCTGCTGGTCCTCGTCTACTCGCTGATCCAATACCGCACGCTGGGCCTCGTCACGATGGCGTCGCTGCTGGTGGCCATGGTGATCACGTACCTGGTGATCACCCTGCTGTCCTGGCGGGAGGGCTACCGGCTCTCCCTCGCCGGTGTCGCCGGCCTGATCGTCGCGATCGGTATCATCGCCGACTCATTCATCGTCTACTTCGAGAGAATCCGCGATGAGCTGCGCAACGGTCGCAGCCTGGAATCGGCGGTGGAGACCGGGTGGAAGCGGGCACTGCGCACGATCCTGGCGTCCGACACGATCAACTTCCTCGCGGCCGTCGTGCTGTTCGTCGTCGCGGTTGGCAGCGTGCAGGGCTTCGCCCTGACCCTGGGCATCACGACCCTGATTGACCTCGTCGTGGTCACCCTGTTCACGCATCCGCTGATGCAGCTGCTGGCGCGCACCCGGTTCTTCGGCGGCGGTCACCCCGCCAGCGGGCTCGACCCGCAGGCGCTCGGCGCGGTGTACCGCGGGCGTGCCACGTTCCGCGCTCCCGTCGCGACAAGCGGCAAGAACGCCAACGCGAGCCGTGAGGCCCAGAAGCGTCAGACCATCGCCGAACGCAAGGCAGACGAGCTCGCGACAAGCGGCCGCCGCCCCGGAAAGGACTCCTGATGTCGCGGTTCACCACGTTCGGTAACGATCTGTACACCGGTGCGCGGTCGATCGACTTCATCGGTCGCCGGAAGCTGTGGTACTCCATCGCCGCGGTCGCGATCGCGCTCTCGGTGATCATTCCGATCCTGCGCGGCGGATTCGTCTTCGGCATCGAGTTCACCGGAGGCTCCGAGTTCCAGGTCTCGCAGCTGGAGAATGTCGGCACTGATGAGCAAGCCCTCGCCACGGACACAGTCGCAGGGATCGTCCCCGAGGCAGACCCCCGGGTGACCACCGTCGGCACCGACGGCATCCGGGTTCAGACCGACCAGTTGGAGCCCGCGCAGAGCGACCAGGTGCGTGACGGCCTTGCCGCCGCGTTCGACACCGACCAGGTGACCGCCTCGTTCATCGGACCGAGCTGGGGTCAGGATGTCTCGTCCCAGGCGCTGCGTGGATTGCTGGTCTTCATCGCCTTGGCCGCGGTGTTCATGGCGCTGTACTTCCGCACCTGGAAGATGTCGCTCGCCGCTATGATCGCGCTGTTCCACGACCTCATCATCACCGTGGGCATCTACGGCATCCTCGGCTTCGAGATCACACCCGCCGCGGTCATCGGCTTCCTCACCATCCTCGGCTACTCGCTCTACGACACGGTCGTGGTGTTCGACAAGATCCGGGAGAACACGGCGGAGGACGGCGAGCAATCCCGGCGCACCTTCGCGCAGTCGGTGAACCTCGCCGTGAACCAGACCCTGGTTCGCTCGATCAACACGTCGGTGGTCGCCGCACTGCCGGTGGCGGCAATTCTGTTCATCGGCGCCGTGGTGCTGGGAGCGGGAACCCTGCGCGACATCTCGCTGGCACTGTTCATCGGCATCCTGGTTGGCGCATACTCGACCATCTTCATCGCCGCCCCGGTCTACGCGCACTTGCGTGAGAACGAGCCAGAGGTGAAGAAGCAGGGTCACAGCCGCCGTGCGGCGACCGAGGCAGTACCCACCGCCTCCGGCGCGGTGCGCTAGTGAACCGCGGCTAAACTGGGCTCGGAGGTAGCGGCATGAGCGAAGCGACAACCACAGCGTCCCTTCGCACGCGCCTGCCCCGCCTGTTCTCTCGGGCACAGCCCGCCGGCGCGGTCGACCGGTTGCTGAAGACGGTGCGGATGCACCACCCGAAGGCCGATCTCGCCCTGATCGAGCGTGCATACGCCACCGCGGCGAAGGCGCACGAGGGGCAGAAGCGCAAGAGCGGCGAGCCGTACATCACCCACCCGATCGCGGTGGCCCAGATCCTCGCCGACCTCGGCATCGGCGCCATCACGGTCGCCGCCGCTCTGCTGCACGACACGGTGGAGGACACCGACTACACGCTCGACATGCTGCGCGATGAGTTCGGCGACGAGATCGCCATGCTGGTCGACGGTGTCACCAAGCTCGACAAACTGAAGTACGGCGACAGCGCCCAGGCCGAGACGGTGCGCAAGATGGTGGTCGCGATGTCGAAGGACATCCGGGTGCTGGTGATCAAGCTCGCCGACCGGCTGCACAACGCGCGCACCTGGGGCTTCGTCGACGGATCGAGCGCGAGGCGCAAAGCCCAAGAGACCCTCGAGATCTACGCCCCGCTGGCGCACCGCCTCGGCATCCAGACCATCAAGTGGGAGCTGGAAGACCTCTCCTTCGCGGTGCTCTACCCGAAGCTGTATGTCGAGATCGAAAGCCTGGTGAAGAGCCGCACGCCGCAGCGTGAGGAATTCGTGCAGCAGGTGATCGACGCGGTCAGCGATGATCTGCGCGCCGCCCGCATCAAGGGCCAGGTGGTCGGGCGCCCCAAGCAGTATTACTCGATCTACCAGAAGATGATCGTGCGCGGCCGTGAGTTCGACGAGATCTATGACCTCGTCGGTATCCGAGTGCTGGTCAACTCGGTACGCGACTGTTACGCGGTGCTCGGCTCCATCCACGCGAGGTGGAACCCCATTCCGGGGCGTTTCAAGGACTACATCGCGACCCCCAAATTCAATCTGTACCAGTCGCTGCACACCACCGTGATCGGGCCGAAGGGCCGTGCGGTGGAGATCCAGATCCGCACGCACGAGATGCACCAGCGGGCCGAGTTCGGTGTCGCGGCGCATTGGAAGTACAAGGAACGCGTCAATGGCGGCAAGGCGGCAGACGCCAGCAAGTCCGACACAGACATGGCCTGGCTTGCCCACATCACCGACTGGCAGGCGGAGACGGCCGACCCGACCGAGTTCCTCGACTCGCTGCGCTTCGAGATCGGCGCGAAGGAGACCTACGTCTTCACCCCCCAGGGCAAGGTGATCGGTCTTCCGGCGGGCGCCACCCCGGTGGACTTCGCCTACGCCGTGCACACCGAGGTGGGGCACCGCACCATGGGCGCCAAGGTGAACGGCCGGCTCGTGCCGCTCGAGTCGACGCTGAACAGCGGCGACGTCGTTGAAGTGTTCACCTCGAAGAATCCGGATGCCGGCCCCAGCCAGGACTGGCTCAACTTCGTCAAGAGCCCGCGCGCCCGGAACAAGATCCGGCAGTGGTTCACCAAGGAACGCCGGGACGAGGCGATCGAGCACGGCAAGGACGCCATCGCCCGGGCCATGCGCAAGCAGAACCTGCCGCTGCAGAAGCTGATGAACCAGGACTCACTCGGCGAGGTCGCGTCGCAGATGCGGTACGACGACGTGAGTGCGCTGTACGCGGCGGTCGGTGAAGGACATGTCTCGACGCAATCGGTGATCGAGAAGGTCCTGGCGTCGCTGCAGGCAGTGTCAGAGCTCGACGAGACGGAACTGACCTTCCCCCGCAAGGGCAAGTCCCGGGCGCTGCGCAACAGCGACTCCGGGGTGCTGGTGCGCGGAGCGCCCGACATCCTCGTCAAGCTCGCCAAGTGCTGCACCCCGGTTCCCGGCGACGCCATCGTCGGCTTCGTCACCCGCGGCGCCGGAGTGTCGGTACACCGCAGCGACTGCAAGAACGTGCAGTCGCTGCTGGAGGAGCCCGAGCGGATGATCGATGTGGAGTGGGCGCCCACCTCGAAGAGCCTGTTCCTGGTGCAGATCCAGGTGGAAGCACTCGACCGGTCCGGGCTGCTGTCGGATGTCACCCGGGTGCTGAGCGAGCACCACGTCAACATCCTCTCGGCGAGTGTGTCGACCTCCACCGACCGGCTCGCCATCAGCCGTTTCGTATTCGAGATGGGCGACACCACGCACCTTGACCGGGTGCTCAACGCCGTGCGCCGCATCGAAGCGGTGTACGACGTGTACCGCGTCACCGCCGGCTAGGGCGGGTTGATCACGTCACCGCTCCGAACCATATCGGCAGGTGGCGGAGCAGGTCGATCTGGTCTCCGCCGATCCAGGCGACGTGGCCGTCCGGTCGGAGCAGCACCGCGGGAGCGTCCAGTTCGCCGCTGACATCCGCGAGGTAGTCGATCCGATCCG
>JBEVDR010000062.1:0-12589 GCA_040513215.1 Microbacteriaceae bacterium
GCGTGCGCGGTGAGGCGGCCTCCTCGCAACACCGCCAGGATCGCGAGCTGGCTGGCGTCGCGCGTGGCGACCCAGCCGGGACGTACCGGCAGCAGCGCACCAGTGCCTAGCGACTGGTCGATGAGGTGACGTCGGATGCCGAGCGCGGCGAGCTGGCTCCGCGAGGCAAGGTAGCCGAGTCGAGGGAGTACGTGCAGAAGCGATATGGAAGCAGCGTGGCGCGAGGAGCGCGGCGTGGCCCTCTGCGCGCTCGGGTTGGGGACGGATGCGCGGCGCTGCGGGGGAGATGTGGCGGCGCTGCGTACCCCGGGAACGCGTGGTGAGCCACCGGCTGGCCGACGTGGCCGCCCTGGTCGAGCGGGGCACCGAACGAGGCGAGTTGAGACCGGATCTCGACCCCGAAATGGTCACCGATCCTTGCTGGGCCCGATCTACTACCGCTTCTTCCTGAGCGGCGCGCCGATGCACGACGGATTCGGCAAGCGGCTCGTCGCCACCCTGTTGCCTGCCTTCGCGGCTCATTCCTGAGTGAACGGGTCAGGCCTACGTCAGCGCCAGCATCCCCGCCGCTGTCAGGGCTAGCGCCAGCCCGACCCACTGCACCGGGGCGATCCGCTCGCGCAGCACGATCGCGGCGAGCAGAATGGTTCCGGCCGGGTACATCGCGGTCAGCACGCTCATCACGGTGAGTTCGCCGAGCCGCAGCCCGAGTAGTAGCAGGGTGTTCGCGACCGCGTCGACCACACCGCAGGCGATAGCGAACTTGAGGCCGGGGAGCCAGCCGCCCGCGAGACGGGTGCCGTTCGCGAGGCCGGAACCCGCGACATCCGCACCGCCCGTAATACGGGATCCCGCGACATCCGCCCCACCCATCCCGACCCGCACCGGCACCCGGCGCCGCAGGGCGATCAGCGCGACGACCCCGACCGCGGCGAACATGGTCGCCCCGTTCACCAGGCGGTTCACGACGAGGGGCACAAGGCCCGAGTCGTCCGGAGTGTGATCGATGATGATCAGGAATGCGCCGATAAGGATTCCGGATGCCACGGCCATCAGCACCCCGCGCAGCGACGGTCGCACCGCCCCTTTCTCGGGAACGAAGCCGACCAGCACGACGGCGACGAGCGCGATGGCGAGCGCCCAGTAGCCGATCGGGCGCAGTGCGCTGCCTTGGGCGAGTCCCCAGGTCATCGGCACCACCGCTGATACCACCGCGGTGAGCGGCGAGAGAATGCTCATCGGACCGATCGCGAGGCACGCGTAGAGCAGGGCGATCGCGGCGGCGCCGGTTATACCCGAGAGTGCGCCCAGAACCACCGCGCTGACGGACCACTGGCCACCGATGAAGGGCAGCGCGATGAGCAGCACGACGAAGCCAGTGGCTCCGGCGATCGCGGTGACGCGCAGAGCGCTGATCCGGCGCGAGCCGAGGCCGCCGAGGAAGTCGGCGGCACCGAAGATCAGGGCGCCGACGAGTCCCACGATGGTTGCAAGCATGGGTCAACGGTAGCCACTCACTCGTCCATCCGGTTTCGCTCTGGCCAAATGTCTGACGTAAGCCCTAAGCTTCGGATCACCCCCACGCAGGTGGCACCCATATAGGGGTGCTATGGCGCGTTTCGAATCGCACCACTCTCACTGAGGAGAATCTGACAGATGCCAAGGCTCGAACCCGGGAACGGCGCCCGCCGTCGCCTCATCTCCGTGGCGGCGATCGCCGCGACAACCCTGGGTCTCACGGCCCTCACCGCGCCGGCGGCCTACGCCGCAACCCCGACGCACACGATCGCCGACGTGCAGGGCTCCGGTGCGACGACACCGATCCCGGGCGCACTGGTCACCGTTGAGGGCATCGTCACCGCCGATTACCGCGGCGTGAGCGGCTATCGCGGCATCGTCGTGCAGTCGGCCGGCCCCGACACCACGCCCGGGGCGTCCGACGCCCTGTTCGTCTTCCTCGGAAACGCCACAACGGCCGCCGCAATCGGCGACAGGATCACCGTCACCGGAACGGCCGGCGAGAACTTCAACCAGACACAGATCAACGCGAGCGGCGCGACCGCCCTGATCGAAATCGTCGAGGCGGGCGTGGGTGTTCCCGCGGCCACTGTGCTGCCCGACAGTGTCGTGGGAGACGCCCGCGAGCCGTACGAGAACATGCTCGTCGCCCCCACCGGCGACTACCGGGTCACCTCCAGCCACAACCTGTTCAGCTTCGGCGAGCTGTGGCTCGATCCGGGCGAGCAGCCGGTGAAGAGCACCGAGACCACGGATGCCGGCCCTGCCGCCGACGCGATCGCCGCCGCCAACCGGGCCAGCCGCATCCTGCTCGACGACGGCTACAGCATTCGCGTCGACAGCGCCACGCACCCCGGGACGCAGCCGTACTTCACCGCCGACACCGTGGTGCGAAACGGCGACCAGGTCGTCTTCGCCGAAGCCGGCTACATCCTCGCCTGGGGCTTCAACGAGTGGCGGCTGCAGCCGACGACGCCGATCAACGACGCCAGCCCGGCGTCGGCCAAGCCGACCTTCGAGACGCTGAACCCGCGTCCGGATGTCGCCCCCGAGGTCGGCGGAGACTTCAGCGTCGCCGCGTTCAACGTGTTCAACTACTTCACGACCCTGACCAGCGACAACCCCGAGGCGCGTGGCGCGGACAGCGCCGCCGACTTCGCCATCCAGAAGTCGAAGATCATCGCGGCCATCAACGGCCTCGACGCCGAGGTCGTGGCGCTGCAGGAGATCGAGAACTCGGTCAAGCTCGGGGAGACCGTCGACGAGGCGCTCGCCGACCTGGTCGCCGGACTGAACGCCGCTGCCGGGGCGGGCACCTGGGATTATGTGCGTACGCCCGCCGCGTTGCAGGATGCCGCGATCACCGACTTCATCACAAACGCGATCATCTTCAAGCCGGCCACGGTCACACCGCTCGGCGACGCGCTCACCCAGATCGACGAGACCGTCTGGGACATCGCCCGCGAGCCGCTCGCCCAGGCGTTCACCGCGACCGCGACCGGCAAGGTGTTCAGCGTGGTCGCGAACCACTTCAAGTCGAAGACCCCGCCGACCGGCGGCGGTGCGGAACCCGCCGACGGTCAGGGCTTCTTCAACGCCGAGCGCGTCGAGCAGTCGACCAGCCTGCTGGCGTTCGTGAATGGCACAGTCATACCGACCAGCGGCAGCGAAGACGTGTTCCTGATCGGCGACTTCAATGCGTACGCCGAGGAAGACCCGGCTCAGGTGCTCACCGACGCCGGATACGTCGACCTGCTGCCCGAGAAGACCGACGGCCAGTACACCTACACGTTCAACGGCGAGCTGGGCTCGCTGGACCACGTGTTCGCGAGCGCATCGGCCGCGGCATCCGTCACCGATGTCGGTGTCTGGAACATCAACTCGCCCGAGTGGGGCGACCGCGGCTACGAGTTCGACGCCGCCGAGGCGGGCACCGTATTCCGCTCGAGCGACCACGACCCGATCAAGGTCGGAGTCAGTGCCGAGGTCGCGCCCGTGGAGATCGAGATCCTCACGGTGAACGACTTCCACGGTCGACTCGAGGCCGCGACCGGCACCCCGCCGATCCCGGGCGCCGCGCAGATGGGCGGGATGGTCAACTTCTGGGAAGCCCAGAACCCGAACACCACGTTCGTCGGCGCCGGTGACATGATCGGCGCGTCGACGTTCACCTCGTTCATCCAGAACGACCAGCCGACGATCGACGCGCTGAACGCGATGGGCTTCGACGGGTCGTCGTTCGGCAACCACGAGTTCGACCAAGGTCGCGCCGACGTGGATGACCGAATCCTCGACGCCGCGGACTGGCCATACGTCGCCGCGAACCTGTACGACACCGCGACCGGGGCGCCCGCCTACGACGAATACTTCCTGCAGGAGTTCCAGGGCGTCAGCGTCGGCTTCATCGGTGCGGTGACCGAGGCGCTGCCGGAGCTGGTCAGCCCGGCCGGCATCGCCACGCTCGAGGTACGGTCGATCATCAACGAGGTCAACCGGGTCGCCGACTACCTGAGCGACGGCAACGCCGCGAACGGCGAAGCCGACGTGCTGATGCTGCTGGTGCACGAGGGTGCGGCAACTCCGGCGCTCTCGAGCTCGACGGATGACTCGGCCTTCGGCCAGATTGTGATGGGCATCGACCCCGAGATCTCGGCGATCGTCTCCGGGCACACGCACCTGGCGTACGACCACGAGGTGACCGTGCCGGGCATGGACCGGCCGCGTCTGGTTCTGTCGGCGGGCCAGTACGGCTCGTTCTACGGGCACCTGGACCTGGCGGTCGACCCGATCAGCAAGGAACTCGTGAGCATCAGCGCCGAGGTGCTGCCGCTGTCCGGATTCACCCCCGACGCCGAGGTCGCGGCGATCGTCGCCGACGCGGTCGCAGTGGCCAAGGTGCTCGGCTCGGTAAAGGTTGGTGACATCACCGACAACTTCTACCGCGCGGTGCAGAACCCGATCCCGCCGTCGCCGACCCTGCCGGCCGGCAACCCCTTCCCCGAGAACCGTGGCGGTGAGTCGGCGCTCGGCAACTTCGTCGCCGACGTGCAGCTCTGGGCCGCCCAGGAACTCGGCGCCCAAATCGCCCTGATGAACCCGGGCGGGCTGCGGGCCGACCTGGTCTACGCCTCGACCGGGCCGACCGACCCGGATGGCAACGTCACCTACGCGGAGGCCGCCAACGTGCAGCCATTCGCCAACACGCTGACCACGCTGACCCTCACTGGAGCCCAGCTGAAGCAGGTACTCGAGGAACAGTGGCAGCCGGTCGGTGCGCAACGACCGTTCCTGAAGCTCGGCGTCTCCGAGGGGCTCGAGTACACGTACGACCCGACGCTGCCGGTGGGCTCGCGGATCACTGCGATCTACCTGAATGACCAGCTGGTCACGGCGGCGGACAGCTTCACCGTGGTGGCGAACTCGTTCCTCGCGGCGGGTGGAGACAACTTCTTCACCCTGGCGCAGGGCACCGACCGGGCCGACAGCGGACGCATCGACCTGCAGAGCATGGTCGACTACTTCGAGGCCAACCCCGTGGCGACGCCGTCGTTCGAGCAGCGCTTGGTCGGCGTGCACGTCTCGGCGCCGGATGCCGACGGCTACACGGCCGGCGACCAGGTCACCCTCGACCTGTCCTCGCTGCTGCTCAGCCGCGGCGGACCGACCACCGGCACCGTCGAGGTGCTCGCGGGCACTACCGTGCTCGGCTCGGCAACGATCGACGGCAGCATCGTCGACACCACCGACGAGCAGGGACGGGCTCAGGTCACCATCACGATTCCCGCCTCGACCGCGCCAGGCACACTGGTGCTGACGGTGCGGGTCGCGGCCACCGGAACGTCGGTCAGCGTGCCCCTCGAGATCGTCTCCAACCTGGAGGACATCACCAACAGCACCGCGCCGAAGATCACCGGCAACGCCCGGGTCGGCAACACGGTCTCGGTGAACACGGGCAAGTGGAGCGTGAAGAAGCCGACCTTCAGCTACCAGTGGCTCCGCGACGGTGAGCCGATCGACGGCGCCACCAGCGCACGCTACCGCGTCACGGCTGCGGATGCCGGAACCTCACTCAGTGTCGAGGTGACCGCCAGCGCGAACGGCTTCGACGATGGCTCGGCAACCTCGGCGGAGGTGAGGGTGCGGTAGGGCCTGCCCAGCACCCAGCACCAGGATGAGCCCGGCCGGGCGGCCGGGCTCATCTGTGTTTGTGGGCTGGGCCGCCCTGTGCGTGAGCGTGCCCGGTGCGGCTGCTGAATCAGTGCTGGTGCGCGCCGGCGCCGGCGAGCTCGCCCGCTCCGGAGAGCTTGAAGGCGAGGCGCCCGTGGGCGTATCCGCCGCCGGCGCGTATCGCGGTGGCGACCCAGGCGCTCTCGGCGAGTTCGCCCTCGGTGGCGCCGGCCTTCACGGCGTTCTTGCTGTCGTAGTTGTCGCTCATGGCTGCCACCGTACCGAACCAAATATGACTTGATGCGGGTGCGAGCGACGGGCCGCCTGCGAGGAAGCGCCGCTCGTGAGTCTGCGCGGTCCACGTCGGCACCACTTGTGGCGCCGTGTAACACGGGTAGCCGGTGCCGGTACGTTTAGAGGAGGCATCCAGCACAGGAGAAAGCACATGACCCGTCGCGTCTACTCATCGATCACTGAGGTTGTCGGTCGCACCCCACTGGTGCAACTGAACCGTGTCACCGCGGGCGCTGGCGCTACCGTGCTCGCCAAGCTGGAGTTCTACAACCCCACGGCAAGTGTGAAGGACCGCATCGGCGTGGCGATCGTCGACGCGGCCGAGCAGTCCGGCGCGCTGAAGCCCGGCGGCACCATTGTGGAAGGCACGAGCGGCAACACCGGTATCGCGCTGGCCATGGTCGGCGCGGCACGGGGGTACCGCGTCATCCTGACCATGCCGGAGACCATGAGCGCCGAGCGCAAGATGCTGCTGCGCGCGTTCGGCGCCGAGCTCGTGCTCACCCCCGGGGCCGACGGCATGCGTGGGGCGGTGGCGAAGGCCGAGGAGATCGTGGCGGCGACGCCCGGTGCGGTGCTCGCCAAGCAGTTCGCGAACGCGGCGAACCCGGCGATCCACCGGTCCACGACCGGTGAAGAGATCTGGGACGACACCGAGGGCGACGTCGACATCCTCGTCGCGGGAGTCGGCACCGGCGGCACCATCACCGGCGCCGGTCAGCTGCTCAAGGAGCGCAAGCCCGGCCTGCAGGTGGTCGCGGTCGAGCCCGAGGAATCGCCGATCCTGAACGGCGGGCAGCCCGGCCCGCACAAGATCCAGGGCATCGGCGCGAACTTCGTTCCCGACATCCTCGACACCACGGTGTATGACGAGGTCATCGACGTCAACATCGCGCAGTCGGTCGACACCGCGCGCCGCCTGGCCACCGAGGAGGGCATCCTCGCCGGCATTTCATCGGGCGCGGCGGTGTTTGCGGCGCTTGAGCTGGCGAACCGTCCGGAGAACGCGGGCAAGATCATCGTCGTGATCATCCCGAGCTTCGGGGAACGGTACCTGTCGACGGTGCTGTACGAGAACCTGCGCGACTAAGTGTCGGTTCGCGAGGACATTCGCGCGGCGCAACGGAACGACCCGGCCGCGCGCGGCGCCTTCGAGGTGTGGCTGACGTATTCGGGCCTGCACGCGGTGTGGGGATATCGCCTGGCGCACCGGCTGTGGAGGAACGGATGGCGGTTCCTCGCCCGCGTGGTGTCACAACTGACTCGAGCGCTGACCGGGGTGGAGATCCACCCGGGAGCGACGATCGGGCGGCGGCTGTTCATCGACCACGGCATGGGCGTGGTCATCGGTGAGACCGCGGTGATCGGCGACGACGTGCTGATGTACCACGGGGTCACCCTGGGCGGTAAGGGCATCCAGGTGGGGCAGCGGCATCCGATGATCGGTGATCGCGTGATGCTCGGCGCCGGATGCACGGTGCTCGGCGACGTCAGCATCGGTGCCGACAGTGTCGTGGCGGCCGCGGCGGTCGTGCTGAAGTCGGCGCCTCCGGGGTCGCTGATCGCGGGAGTGCCGGCGAAGTTCCGGCCGCGCGACGGCGGCGTGGGGTAGCGCGGGCGACCCCCTCACCTTGCATTCCGCAGGACTTTTCGGGCGACACGCCGCCCCTGCGTGCAGGCATCGCGGCGTGTCGGTGGGAAGTCCTGCGGAACGCGGGGAGGCGCGGGTGGCATCATCGCAGGCGCTTGCCAGCGTCGACATCCGGCGCCAGCGTCTCCATCTGCCTGCCCGCATCCACGCCAGTTCGCCCTCGCCTGCAACCGACCGCCTCGCGCGTGAACCGCCTCGCACCAGCCCGGGCGTGTCTCGCCGCCCCCGTCATAGGCTGACGCAATGACGACCGCGCCGTACGGATCATGGACCTCCCCGATCGAGGCCGCCGAGCTGGTGTCGAGCGGACATCCACTCTCCGGCGGCGCCTACATCGGTGACGAGATCTGGTGGCTCGAGGCGCGTCCGACCGAGGGCGGGCGGCTGGCGGTGCGCCGGATGCAGGAGGGCGAACCGGTCGACGTGCTGCCCACGCCGTGGAACGCCCGCACGCGTGTGCACGAGTACGGCGGCGGCGCGTGGACAGTGACGGATGCCGGTGCGCTCGTGTTCGCGGAATTCTCCGACCAGCGGTTGTACCGCCTCGACCCCGGAGCCACCGATCCGGTGCCGCTCACCCCGGTCGATCAGGGGATGCGGTTCGCCGAGCTCGCCGTGCGCGGCGACGAGGTGATCGCGGTGCGGGAGACCCACAGCGACGGCCAGATCTCGCGGGACATCGTGGCGGTACCGCTCGACGGGAGCGCGGCGGGCTGGAGCGACGGCACGCCGGATGCGGCGCCCCCGACATCCGACCGAACCACGGCCCGCGGCATCCGCTCGATCGTCGCCGGCTCCCGCTTTCTTGCCTATCCGCGTATCTCGCCCGACGGCACCCGGATCGCGTGGATCGCCTGGAACCACCCGCAGATGCCATGGGACGGCACCGAGCTGCGGGTCGGCGACCTCGAGGACGGCGTTGTCACGACCTGGCGGATTCTGATCGGCGGGCCGACCGAGTCCGTGCTGCAACCTGAGTGGGCCGGCGATAACTCGCTGTACGCGATCAGCGACCGCACCGGCTGGTGGAATCTCTACCGGCTCGACCGCGGCGGACTCACCCGCGCGCTGCACCGGGTGGACGCCGACTTCGCCGGCGCGCTCTGGCAACTCGGCACGCGCTGGTATCAGCCGCTCGATGACGGCAGGCTGCTCACCGTGCGCACGCGCGGGACGGACACGCTCGGCATCCTCGATCCCGCCACCGGGTCGCTCACCGACATCGAGTTGCCGCTCGTGTCGATCCTGCTGGGCGATGTTGCGGGCGACCGCGCATTGCTGATCGGGGGCGGCATGCAGGACGCGGCGGGGCTGCGTGAGCTGCGCGGGCTGGGTGGGCCGGACGAGTTGGACAGCGGCACCGTGCGTGGGGCTGGGCTCCGCGACATCCGCTTGTCTGTCGATGAGATTCCGGATGTCGCGTACCTGCCGGAGGCCCGGGCGATGGAGTTCGACGGGGTACACGCTGTCGTGTACCCGCCGCGCAACCCGGAATTCGAGGCGCCCGCGGGGGAGCTGCCGCCGTATCTGGCGTTCGTGCACGGCGGCCCGACGTCGCATGTGTTGCCGATGCTGAATGTTCCGTACGCGTTTTTCACGTCGCGCGGCATCGGGGTGGTCGACGTGAACTACGGCGGCTCGACGGGGTACGGCCGCGCCTACCGGGAGCGGCTGAAGGGGCAGTGGGGTGTCGTCGACGTCGAGGACACGGTGCGCGCGGTGCAGGGCCTGGCGGATGCCGGACTCGCCGACCCCAAGCGGCTGGCGATTCGCGGCGGCTCGGCCGGCGGGCTGACGGTGTTGGCGGCGCTGACCTCGTCGGATGTGTTCGCCTGCGGTACCTCTTACTTCGGTGTCGCCGACCTCGCCGCGCTCGCCGAGGACACGCACGACTTTGAGTCGCGGTACCTGGACGGGCTGGTCGGGCCGCTGCCGGAATCGGCGCAGTTGTACCAGCAGCGGGCGCCGTTGAACCGGGTCGATGAGCTGTCGTGTCCGGTGCTGCTGCTACACGGAACCGACGACACGATCGTGGCGCCGGAGCAGGCGAAGCGGTTCCGGGACGCGATGGTGGCCAAGGGAATCCCGCACGCGCACGTGGAATACGTGGGGGAGTCGCACGGGTTCGTGCGGGCGCAGACGATCATCCACGCGGCGCAGGCCGAGCTGTCGTTCTACGGACAGGTGCTGGGGTTCGAGCCGCCCGGGACGCCGGTGCTGCCGCTGTGGCGGGGGTGAGGGGCTGATGCTGTTGGGCCGCTGCGTCTTCTCCTCCACAAGAAGAACTTTCACGGCTTACCAAATTCAGTAGAACATACGTTCGAATCCTGCAAAAATTGGGGCATGCCCGCAGCAGCCGCCCTCCCCGACCTCGACGCGTTGACCACCGCGCTCGCGGCGGTCGCGGCGCTGCCGGTGGAACAGGCCGCCCTGGCCGGGCTTTCCGATGACCGGCTGTTGGAATGGCAGGCCGGGGTCGCCCAGTTGACCCGGTCGGTGCAGGTGCGCAGTGCCGCGGTGGTCGGCGAGATCGCCCGCCGCTCGGCGCCCGAGCTCGGCCATGAGGGGTTGGCGCGGCGCACCGGGCACCGCACTCCGGAGAAGTTCGTGGCCGCCACCACCGGGGTGACCGAGGCCGAGGCCAGGACCCTGGTGAGCGTCGGCGCGATCATGGTGAACGCGGCCGAGACGGATGCCGCCGGCCCCGGCTCTGAGCGGACGTTCCCGCATTCCCGGCCTTGGCTTACCGAGATCGGCCGCGCCGTGGCCCGGGACGAGCTGTCGGTGGCCAAGGCCGAGGCGATCCGCAACGGTCTGGGTGACCTGCCGGTGGTGCAGCTGAGCGCGTCGGGCGGCCCGGCGGGCGCTGGCGAACCGGGCGGCGCCGTCGGCGAGGCCGGTGCCGGTGGGGTGACCGCCGATGACCTGGCCGGGGCGGTGCTGCGATTGCTGGCGGAAGCCCCGGAGCTGTCCGCCGACCGGCTCTACCGCCGCGCCCGGGAGCTCCGTGACGAGCTCGATGCGGCCGGCATCCTCGACCGGGAGCGGGCGTTGCGGCAGGCCCGTGGCATCCGCCGCTATCGGCAGCCCGATGGCAGCACCCGCTATGTGATCACCGCCGACCCGGAGAACGCCGCCCTGATCGACGAGACCATCGACGCCCTCACCTCCCCCAAACGTGGCGGGCCACGCTTCGTCTCGAAGGCCGACCTGGCCCGGGCCGAGGCGATCGAACGCGACCCGAGAACGGTGGAACAGCTCGCGTTCGACGGGTTCATGGCCCTGCTGCGGCTCGGTGTCGACGCCGACCCGGGACAGATCTGCGGCAGCCGCAAGCCCGCCGTTCGCCTGCTCGTGGCCGAGACTGAACTGCAGAAGACCGATGGGCGCGGCTGGATCGAAGCACAGACCGTGCCGGTGTCGATGCAGAGCATCACCCGGGCGATGTGCGAGTCCGGGATCGTGCCGATCAGCTTCACCGACGATGGACAGACGCTCCGCCTCGGCCGCGAACAACGCCTGTTCAACCCGAAGCAAAGACTCGTCCTCGCCGCCCGAGACGGCGGCTGCATATGGCCCGATTGTGACCGCCCGGCGTCGTGGTGCGAAGCCCACCACATCGAGGAGTGGGAGCGCGATAACGGGGCAACGGATGTCCCGAACGGCATCTTGCTCTGCCGACATCATCATCTGCTGCTGCACGACCACGGCTGGAGCATCACCCGCGCGCACGGGCAGTACTGGCTGATCCCACCCGCATCGGTCGACCCGGCACAAACACCCCGGCCGATGCCCTCCCGAAGCAAGGCCCTGACCGACCTGCTCGGACGGACCGCATGAACATGGACCGCATGAACCCCGACCGCATGAACACCGAGCCGCTGAGCTGGCCGAGCGAGCAGTCAGTGGCAGTGTCGGTGCTGGCAGGAGGCGGGTATCGATCGTCCACACCGGCAGGCATCCGCCGGTCGTCCCCAGCTGACAGTTCGCGTCAGATGCCGCGGCTACCCTTGATCGCATGACTCCCGCGCTATCCGTACTCGAGACCACGTTCGGGTACGACTCGTTCCGCGGGCAGCAGGAAGAAATCGTGCAGCACGTGATCGCTGGTGGCGACGCGTTGGTGCTCATGCCGACCGGCGGCGGAAAGTCGCTCTGCTATCAGATTCCGGCGCTCGTCCGAGAGGGCACCGGTGTTGTGGTCTCGCCGCTCATTGCCCTGATGCAAGACCAGGTTGACGCCCTGTCGGCGGTGGGTGCCCGCGCGGCGTTCCTCAACTCGACTCAGTCCTTCGATGAGCGCACCCGGGTCGAGGCGGCCTTCGTCGCCGGAGAACTCGACCTGCTCTACCTCGCACCAGAGCGGCTCAAGCTGGACTCGACCGCCGCCCTGCTCGACCGCGGAACCGTCGCGCTATTCGCCATCGACGAAGCGCACTGCGTGGCGCAGTGGGGCCACGACTTCCGACCCGACTACCTCGCCCTCTCGATGCTGCACGAGCGCTGGCCGAACGTCCCACGCATCGCCCTCACCGCCACCGCCACCGACGCCACCCACCGCGAGATCACCACCCGGCTCGACCTCGGCAGCGCCCGGCATTTCGTGGCGAGCTTTGACCGTCCGAACATTCAGTACCGCATCGCGCCCAAGCAGCAGCCGCAGAAGCAGCTGCTCGAGCTGATCCGCACCGAGCACGCCGGCGATGCCGGAATCGTCTACTGCCTGTCACGCGCGTCGGTCGAGAAGACCGCCGCGTTCCTCGCCGAGAACGGCGTACCCGCACTGCCGTACCACGCGGGTCTGCCGGCCGAGGTGCGCGCCGCGAACCAGTCCCGGTTCCTCCGCGACGACGGACTGGTGATGGTGGCGACCATCGCCTTCGGCATGGGCATCGACAAGCCGGATGTGCGCTTCGTCGCCCACCTCGACCTGCCGAAGAGCGTCGAGGGCTACTACCA
>JBEVDR010000063.1:0-3075 GCA_040513215.1 Microbacteriaceae bacterium
GCAGGTCGATGACGATGCGCATATTGCGCTCGTGCGCCTTCGTCACGAGCTCCTTGAACTCGTCGAGGGTGCCGAACTCGGGCAGGATCGTGCGGTAGTCGGACACGTCGTAGCCGCCGTCCCGCAGCGGGGAAGTGAAGAAGGGCGGGATCCAGAGGGCGTCGATGCCCAACCACTGCAGGTAGTCCAGCTTGGAGATCAACCCGGACAGGTCACCGGCGCCATCCGCGTTGCTGTCGACGAAGCAGCGCACCATCACCTCGTAGAACACCGCGCGGCGATACCACCGCGGATCCAGGGTCAGCCCTGGCAGCTGAATCGGTGCGGTAAAGCTCACGGCGTTCCTTCCGCTGAAGCCGGCGCGGATGTGGCTGATGCAGATGTGGCTGTGCAGATGTGACCGAGTCTAGGTCGATCCTCACGGGTTGGGTCCAGCCCGGTCAGCGTCGCCCGCCTAAACTGGGAGCGATGATCGTTCCCTCGCCTTATGCCGACCTGCTCGCCCTCATGGATGCGCGTGCCCACACCCTCGCGGTGTTCGGCAGCGACACCCGGTACTGGGAGTACGGCGACCCGGACTCACCGACCACCGTCGTCATGGTGCACGGGTTCCGCGGCGACCATCACGGCCTGGAGGCCGTCGTCGCCCAGCTGCATGGCCTGCGGATAATCTCGCCGGACCTGCCCGGTTTCGGCGAATCCGCCGCCTTTGCGACGGGCCAGCACTCCATCGACGCGTACGCCGCCTGGCTGGCCGAGTTCCTGCGCCTGTTGGCGCTGCCCGGCCGGTTGGTGGTGCTCGGCCATTCCTTCGGCTCGATCGTCGTCTCTGCGGCCGCCGCGGCGCCGGGCGGGCTGCCCGCCCAGGACCTGGTCCTGGTGAACCCGATCGCCGCCCCGGCGCTGTCCGGGCCCCGTGGTGCGCTGACCCGGCTCGCGGTGTTCTACTACTGGCTGGCGGCCCGGCTGCCGGAGCGGGTCGGCTTCGGGCTGCTGCGCAACCGGGTCATCGTTCGGGTGATGAGCATCACCATGGCCAAGACCCCCAGTCGAGCGCGGCGACGCTGGATCCACAACCAGCACGACAGGTACTTCTCGGCCTTCGCGGACCGCACCGTGGTGTTGGAGGCCTTCCGGGCCTCCGTCAGCCACGACGTCAGCGAATACGCCGCGGCCATCGGGACGCGCACCCTCCTGATCGCCGCCGAGAAAGACGACATCACCCCGGTGGCGGCCCAGGTTCGGCTGCGCGCGCTGTTCGCGGACGCCCAGCTGCGCGTTCTGCCCGGGGTCGGCCACCTCATCCACTACGAAGTGCCCGAAGACGCGGCCAGCGCACTGCGCAGCTTCCTGGAGCCTGTCGTGCCCGCTGGAGACCTGTCATGACCGCCGCCGAACGCCCGCTGCGCATCGTCTTCGACTGCCGCTACACGCGGATCGACCGGCACGACGGCATCAGCCGGTACACGGCCGGCCTGGTCACCGAACTGGGCCGGTTGCATCCGGTGACGATGCTGATCAGTGACCACCGGCAACTGGCCATGCTGCCGGACCTGCCCTGGCAGCTCGTGCGTTCGCCCACCAGCCCGCTCGAACCGTTGGTCGCCCTGACCGTGAACCGGCTGACCCCCGACATCGTGTTCAGTCCGATGCAGACCATGGGCTCCTGGGGCCGGCGGTACCGCCTGGTGCTGACGGTGCACGACCTCATCTACTACCGCAACCGCACGCCGCCGCGGGAGTTCTCCGCCGGCATCCGTCTGCTCTGGCGTCTCTATCACCTGTCCTGGGGGCCGCAGCGGCTGCTGCTGAACCGCTCGGACGGCGTCGTGACGGTGTCGGAGACCACCGGTGCGCTGATCAGCCGGCACCGGCTCACCCGGCGTCCGGTGTCGGTGGTGCCCAATGCCGCCGATTCGGTCGCCGCGGCGGGGGAGCCGGCCCCGCGGACCGGACCCGCCACGAAGACCCTGGTGTACATGGGCTCGTTCATGCCGTACAAGAACGTGGACACCCTGGTGCGCGCCGCGGCGGCCCTGCCCGGCTACGAGCTGCACCTGCTCAGCCGCGTCGGTGACGCCGAACGCGCCCGGCTCGTGGCCCTCGCCCCGCAGGCGGACCTGGTCTTCCACGACGGCGTCAGCGACGCTGAGTACGTCTCGCTGCTGACCAACGCCACGGCCCTGGTCACCACGTCCCTCGACGAGGGCTTCGGGATTCCCCTGGTCGAGGCGATGAGCCTGGGCATTCCGGTGGTCGTGAGCGATATCCCGATTTTCCGGGAGATCGGTGGCGACGCGGCGGTCTATGTGCCGCCGCTGGATCCGGATGCGCTGGCCGCCGCCGTGCGCGGCCTGGAGGCTCCGGGGGAGTGGACGCGCCGTTCGGTGCTCTCGGTCGGCCAAGCCGCACGCTTCACCTGGGCCGAGTCGGCCGCGCGACTGCTCCGGGTGCTGCAGGGCACCGCGGCGGCCTCCCGCCGGGGCTGACCGGGGTCAGCGCGCGCTCACGACGCTCTCCAGGTGGAGCCGGCCGCCCTGCCAGAGGAACTCGTGGATCGAGCCGTTGGGGATCAGTTCACCCGCGGCCGGCCGCTCACCGGCGGTGGTGTAGCGCAGGAGGGTGCCGATCACCCCGCCGTGGCAGACCACCACGACCTCCCGGCCCGGGTAGTCCATGGCGATGCGTTCCAGCGCCGGCAGCACCCTGTCGAGCACGGCCTGCCGGCTTTCCAGGCCCGGCACCGACGAACCGTCCGGGAACCGCGCCTGCCGCTCCGTGAAGGTCAGCCCCTCGATCTGACCGTGGTGACGCTCGGTCAGTTCCGGCACGACGAGCGGTGCCGGGTGGTCGAGTTCACCCGCGATGATCCTCGCGCTCTCGTGCGCCCGGAGCAGCGGGCTGGTCACGATGGCGTCCCAGCGGGAGCGGCTCAGCCGCAGCCCGGTCTCGGCGGCCTGGGCGCGGCCCGTGGAGTTCAGGGGGATGTCGGTGCTGCCCTGGATGCGTTTTTCCAGGTTCCAATCCGTCTGGCCGTGCCGGACGATCGCGAGCCTGGTGATCACAACGCTGCCT
>JBEVDR010000064.1:0-25116 GCA_040513215.1 Microbacteriaceae bacterium
GGACTTCGCCTGGGTCAACCGGTGGATGAACTACCGCCCAGTCGACTTCCGCACTTTCGGGATCTTCCCGGCTGAACGCCCAGCGGAACACTGAACCTTCGAGGAACGGAACACACATGAAATACAGCACCTACCGCATCGCTGGCGGGGAGCCCACCTGGGGTATCGCCGATGACGACCGACTCTACGATTTGGGCCCGTCAGGTCTCGCGCTCGCTCCCACCCTCACCGAAGCGATCCGCATGGGGATCTTCGGGGAGACAGGGGAGCGGTGGCGGGATGCCCCCTCCGTCGCCATCGACGACGTGGAGTTCCTGGCGGTCATCCCCGACCCAGGCAAAGTGATCTGCGTGGGTGTCAACTACCGCTCTCACCGCGACGAGACCGGCAAAGCTGACCCCGCCGGACCAACGGTGTTCACCCGCTTCGCGGACTCCCAAATGGGGCATCTCAGCCCCGCAATCTTTCCGCAAGAGTCGTCGCAGTTCGACTACGAGGGTGAGGTGGCTCTCGTCATCGGCAAGGACGCCCACCGGGTGTCGAAGAAGGATGCCTGGGGCGTCGTCGCGGGTTACAGCGCCTACAACGATTTCAGCGTGCGCGACTGGCAGCTAATCAGCACTCAGTGGATTCCTGGAAAGAATTTCCCTGCGACCGGCAGCTTCGGGCCGTATTTGGTGCCAGCGGCCGACATCCCGGACGTGGATGAGTTGCTCCTTGAGACCCGGGTCAACGGCGAGGTGAGACAGTCGGCGAAGCTCGTCGACTTGATCTTCGACATTCCCGAGCTGATTGAGTTCATCACCACCTTCACCAAGCTCTCCGTGGGCGACGTCATTGTGACGGGAACGCCGGGGGGTGTCGGACTGTTCATGCAGCCCACTGGCCTCCTGTCGGAGGGCGACGAAGTCGAGGTCGAGGTGACAGGGCTCGGGGTGCTCCGGAACACGGTCGCGAGGGGCTGACTCTCGGGGGACCGGGCAGACTGACGACTCTAAAGTCTCAGCCAGGGCGCACCGTTACGTCGCCGAGCGGATCGATCGTTCTGTCCGATGACAGGAGCCATTACGACCACGCCAAGCGCATCGCGGCCGCCGTATACGTTAATGGTGCAGCTCACTTAAGAAAAGAAGACCATCCCTCATCTGAACGGGTCCCTGTTTGTTGGACTGGTTTAGTCAGAGCCTAAGCCGCAAGGGCCTGAGCCCCGTATTGCACCGGACTCAGGCCCTTGAGCGTGGTGGAGATCCGGTCGGTGTTGAACCAGCTGATGTAGTCGTCGATCGCGGTCATGAGTTCGTGGACGCTGGCGAAGCTGTCGTGGTGGAAGAGTTCTTCCTTGAGGTGGCCGAAGAAGTTCTCGGCGACGGCGTTGTCCAGGCAGGTGGCCTTCCGCGACATCGACTGCGTCGCGCCGACCCGGTCGAGGATGCGCCGCCAGGAACCGTCTCGGTACTGGAAACCCTGATCGGCGTGCACCAGCGGTTGCTGTCCGGGCTCCAGGGTCGCGACGGCTTGTTTTTGGGACGTGTTCGTCTGCTCCAGGCTCGGCGATAGCCCCACGGAGTGCGCGACCACGGAGCGGTCGAACAGGTCGATCATCGGCGAGAGATACACCTTCCGGTGACCAACACGGAACTCGGTCACGTTGCTGACCCACTCCTGGTTCGGCGCCGTCGCCGCGAAGTCCCGGTCCTGGGTGTTCGGCGCAATCGTGCCGATCTCGCCCTTCCAAGACTGGTAGCGGCGCCGGCGACGCACCTTGCAAACCGGCCCAAGCTCACGCATCAACTTCAGTACGGTCTTCTTCGCCACCGTCCACCCCTGCCGGGTGAGGACCCTGTGGATCCGGCGATGCCCATACCGGCCATGAGCCTGCTCGAACGCGTCCCGGATCGCGGCTTCAGCTGGGCTGCGGATCCTCGCGGCCGAGGTTGGCCTGGTGGTAGAAAAAGGAAAGGCCCCCGGAATCCCGGGGGCCTTTCCTTTTTTGTGATTTGGGTTTTATCAATTACTCCACTGAGTTCTATCAATAACCCTGAGTGCGCGAGGGGGGACTTGAACCCCCACGCCCTTTCGAGCACTGGCACCTGAAGCCAGCGCGTCTGCCAATTCCGCCACTCGCGCTCACATGGTCCTTGCGAACCAACTCAGCGAGATTACCACAGTCTTCAGCCCCGCTTTCAGCGCTACCCACTAACATCAGTGAGGAACAGCAGCCGAGCGGGGACATTCTTGGGTCTATTGGACAATTTCGAACGAGGTCTCGAGAGGGCTGTCAACGGCGCTTTTGCGAAGACGTTCAAAAGCGGACTGCAGCCTCTCGAGATCACCAGCGCGCTTCGACGCGAGCTTGACACGAAGGCCGCGGTCGTAGCCCGCGACCGCATTCTGGTGCCGAACCAGTTCACGGTCGGCCTGTCGCGCCACGACTACGCGCGCATGGCCAACCTCGGCCCGGCACTGATCGACGAACTCATCGGGCAGGTGCAGCGACACGCCACCGCCCAGCACTACTCCTTCTCCGGCGGCATCTCGATCAAGCTGGTCGAGCGCGACAACCTCAGCGAAGGCATCCTGCAGGTCGACTCCGTCAACGTGCAGGGCCAGGTGGCCTGGACTCCGGTTCTGGATGTCGCCGGCAAGCGCTACCCGCTCAGCACGGGCCGCACGGTGATCGGCCGCGGCTCCGAAGCCGACATCACGGTCGACGACCCCGGCATCTCCCGCAAGCACGTCGAAGTGCTCTGGGATGGCACCCGCGGCCAGGCCAACGACCTGAACTCCACCAACGGCTCGAAGCTCAACGGGCAGCCGCTCCGCAGCGCCCTGCTCGAGCCCGACTCGGTCATCGACATCGGCCGCACCCGTATTGTGTTCAGGGTGCTTGCCCAGTCCGCCCCCACCGATCAGGACTCCCGCCGGTGACCAGTGAACTGACTTTGCTCGTGCTTCGCCTGGGTTTCCTGGCGTTGCTCTGGGTGTTCGTCTTCGCCGTCGTGTACGCGCTGCGCACCGACATGTTCGGCCACCGGGCGCGCAAGCTGCCTCCGAGCGAAGTGCCCTCCCCGGCACAGTTCCCCGCCGCCCAGGCGGCTCCTGCCCCGGCACCGACGCCCGCGCCGACACCCACTCCGGTCGCGGCACGCACCTCCTCGGCATCCGAACCCACCGAAGCACTGTCATTCGCGGGCGACGGCCCGGCGAGCCGTCTGGTGATCACGTCCGGCCCGCGCGAGGGCATGGAGATCGCGCTCGGCGGCGAGCAGGTCACCATCGGCCGATCCAGTGAGTCTGGCCTCGTCATCCGCGACGACTACACCTCCACCCACCACGCCCGCCTGATGCTCTGGAACAACGAGTGGATGGTGCAGGATCTCGACTCCACCACCGGCACCGTCCTCGCCGGCACACGCGTCACCGTGCCCACGCGGATCCCGTTGAACACCCCAGTCAAGATCGGCACCACAACGTTTGAGCTTCGGCGGTAGCTCATGGCCAGCAACCCCAAGAGCGCGGCCGTCTCGCATGTCGGAAAGATCCGGTCCAACAACCAGGACTCCGGCTATGCGGGCACGCATCTCTTCGTCGTCGCCGACGGAATGGGGGGCCATGCCGGCGGTGACGTCGCGTCGGCAATCGCGGTCAAACGCATCCTCGACGCCGACAAGAAGTATGAATCGGCCGAGGATGCCGAGTTCGCGCTCAAATCAGCGCTGATCGCCGCCAACTCTCTGCTCGCCGAGGCTGTGTTCGAGCACCAGGAACTCACCGGCATGGGCACCACCGTGAGCGGCCTGATCCGGGTCGGCAACGAGATGGCGCTCGCGCACATCGGCGACTCGCGCATCTACCTCTTCCGCGACGGCGAGCTGACCCAGATCACCGCCGACCACACCTTCGTGCAACGCCTGGTCGACAGCGGCCGCATCACGCCGGAGGAAGCAGCGGTGCACCCGCGCCGATCCGTGCTGATGCGCGTGCTCGGCGACGTCGCCGCCTCCACCGAGATCGACACCACCATCGTGCGCACCCAGCCGGGCGACCGCTGGCTGATCTGCTCCGACGGGCTGTCCAGCTACGTCACCGACGACAAGATCCGAGCCGCGCTCAGTCAGCATCCGCATACCAAGGATGCCGCCAACCGACTGGTCAAGGAAAGCCTCGACCAAGGCGCACCCGACAACGTCACGGTGGTGCTCATCGACATCGACGAGTCAAGCGAACCTGCATCCAACCCGCCGGTGATCGTCGGGTCAGCGTCACAGCCGCTCACCTACGAGAGCGAGACGGGACGGTCAGCGCTACGCCTGCCCACCCTGCTGCTGCATCCGCTCAAGGCGACCAAGCCCGATCCGAGCCACTTCGAGCCGGAGAGCGAGGAATACCTCACCGCGCTCATCGACGAGGATCGGCGTCGAGCCCGGCGGCGGCGGATCACGTGGCTGGTGGCGCTCTTCCTGGTGGTCGCGGCGGTGGCCACCGGCATTATCGCCGCATACCAGTGGACGCAGACCCGGTTCTATGTCGGCGCCTACGACGGTGAGGTGGCGATCTACCGGGGCGTGCAGCAGGGAATCGGCCCCATTCGGCTTTCCAACGTGTACGAGGAGACCGGAATCGCGCTCGACGAGCTGCCGCCGTACTGGCTGGGCAGTGTCGAGTCCACAATCAACGCCGACGACCTGCCCGACGCCAGGGCGATCGTCAATCGGCTGGAGGTGATGGCCGATGAGTAAGGTCAATTCGGCCGCCGGGCCACGCACGACGATAACCGAGACGATCCGCATCAAACTGAGGCAGCCGGCGAAGCTCCGCAACCTCGAACTGCTGCTCCTGTTTGTGGCGTTCGCCATCGGTGGCGCGGCAATCGCGCTGTCACAGCTCGGTGTCACCGACCAGATCGACTGGAGCGTGCTCTGGCTCGCGTCGGGGCTCGCCGTGCTGATCCTCGGCACTCATGTCGCCCTGCGGGTGACCGCGCCCGAGGCGGATCCCTTCATCCTGCCCATCGTGACCACGCTGAACGGGCTCGGGATTGCGATGATCTACCGGCTCAGCCTCGCCGACGGCGACGTCGGATGGGGAAGCGCGGGGGTGCGTCAGATCGTCTGGACGGCGCTGGCGATCATCGTGTCGCTCGCGGTGCTGCTGCTGATCCGCAACCATCGGGTGCTGCAGCGGTACCGGTACATCGCCATGTTCACCGGCATCGTGCTGCTGTTGCTGCCGATGCTGCCCGGCATCGGAACGGAGGTCTTTGGTGCCCGCGTGTGGATCCGCCTCGGGCCGTTCTCTTTCCAGCCGGGTGAGATCGCGAAGATCGCCCTGGCCGTGTTCTTCGCCGGCTACCTGGTGACGGCACGCGACAACCTCTCGTTGATGGGCACCAAGTTCCTCGGCATGCGTTTCCCGCGGATGCGCGACCTGGGGCCGATCCTCATCATCTGGGCGGCCGCCATGGCGGTGCTGGTGTTCCAGCGCGACCTCGGCACGTCGCTGCTGTACTTCGGCCTGTTCCTGGTGATGATCTACGTCGCCACCGGCCGCGCCAGTTGGATCGTGCTCGGTCTCGTGCTGTTCGTCGGCGGCGCGCTCGTCGCCAGCCAGGCGCTGACGTATGTCAACGGCCGGTTCGATGCCTGGCTGAACCCGTTCAACCAGGACAATTACGAAGCCGAACTGCACGGAAGCTACCAGCTGGTGCAGGGGCTGTTCGGGATGGCCAACGGCGGCATGATCGGCTCCGGGCTCGGCAGTGGCCGGCCCGACATCACCCCGCTCGCCGACAGCGACTTCATCGTCGCGTCGCTCGGTGAGGAGCTGGGTCTTGTCGGTATCTTCGCCATTCTCTGCCTGTATCTGTTGCTGGTCTCCCGCGGCTTCCGCATCGCCTTCCTCGGTCAGGACGACTTCGGTCGCCTGCTCGCCGTCGGGCTGTCGTTCGTGATCGCGCTCCAGGTATTCATTGTGATCGGCGGCGTCACCCGCGTTATCCCGCTCACCGGACTCACCACGCCATTCCTGGCTGCGGGCGGGTCGTCCCTGCTCGCCAACTGGATCATCGCCATTCTGTTGCTTCGCCTCTCTGACACCGTCCGCAATCAACCGCAACTGGTGGTGGAACCATGAACAAACAACTCCGTCGCGTGAGCGCGGCCGTGCTGGTCATGTTCCTTGCCCTGTTCGGCTCCAGCACCATGATTCAGGTGGTGCAGGCCGACACACTGCGAGCCGATGACCGAAACGTGCGCACCCTGTACGACAGCTATTCCGCGGAACGTGGGCCGATCCTCGTCGATGGCGTGCCGGTCGCGCAGTCGATGCCGGTGGATTCGCCGTACAAGTTCCTGCGCCAGTACCCGCAACCTGAGATGTACGCACACGTCACCGGGTACTTCACCCTGAATCAGGGCATTACCGGCGTCGAGGGCGCGCTCAACGATTACCTGAGCGGAACGGCCAACGAACAGTTCCTCGACAACATCACCTCCGTCTTCACCGGGCAGGCCCCCAAGGGAGCCTCAGTTGAGCTGACGATCGACCCGGTCGTGCAGCAGGCAGCCTGGGATGCCCTCGGCGACAACTCGGGAGCCGTGGTGGCTCTCGACCCCAAGACCGGTGCGATCCTCGCCATGGTCTCGAAGGCGAGCTACGACCCGAACCTGCTTGCCTCGCACAACACTCGCGAGGTCATCGATACGTACAACGCCCTACTGAACGACCCGGCCGATCCCCTGCAGAACCGGGCCATCTCCGGCGACCTGTACCACCCCGGCTCGGTGTTCAAGGTGCTGGTCGCGGCGGCCGCCATCGATAGCGGCAAGCTCGCCGCCGACAGCCAGATCCCGAACCCGGCGACGCTGACGTTGCCGGGAACCTCGTCCGTCGTTCGCAACTCCGGCGACAGCAACTGCGGTGGCGCCGAAACGGTGTCGGTCAGCGACGCGCTGCGCCTGAGTTGTAACGTCGCGTTCGCCCAGATCGGCCAGACGATTGGTGAGAAGACGATCTCCGACTACGCCGAGGCGTTCGGGTTCGGCGACAGCCTCGACATCCCGACGTCGACCACGCCGAGCCGGTACCCGATGCCGGACGGCGATCCAGAATTGATGGTGTCCTCTTTCGGCCAGGGCAGCACCCGCGTGACCCCGTTGCAGATCGCCATGATCTCGGCCGCAGTCGCCAACGGGGGCACCCTGATGACGCCCACCATGGTCGAGAGCATCACGGCTCCCGATCTGACCGAACTACAGGGACCGCAGGCGGAGGTGTACAACGAGCCGATCAGCCCGGAAACCGCGGAGGCGGTCAAGCAGATGATGGTCGCGGCCGTGAGCAATGGCGTGTCGGACAATGCAACAATAAGTGGGGTCGATGTGGCGGGGAAGACGGGCACGGCGGAGAACGGTATCGGCGAGCCGTACACGCTCTGGTTCACCGGATTCGCTCCAGCGAACGACCCGAAAGTAGCGGTTGCGGTGGTCGTAGAAGACCGTGGGGGCGCTGGGCAGAACGAATACGGAAACACCGTTGCCGCGCCCATCGCACGACAAGTGATTGAGGCGGTGCTGAGTAGATGAGACCCACAAGCGGGCTCACTTTCGGGGGGCGGTACCAGCTCTCATCCCGAATCGCCATCGGCGGTATGGGTGAGGTCTGGCAGGCGACCGATCTGGTGATCGGGCGCACCGTCGCGATCAAGATCCTTAAAGACGAGTACATGGGCGATCCCGGCTTCCTCGAGCGTTTTCGCGCCGAGGCCCGGCACGCCGCGCTGGTCAGCCACGAGGGCATCGCCAACGTCTTCGACTACGGCGAGGAAGAGGGCAGCGCCTACCTCGTGATGGAACTCGTTCCCGGCGAGGCGCTCAGCGCCGTCATCGAACGCGAACGCGTGCTGTCATCCGATCGGGTGCTCGACATCGTCGCGCAGACCGCGAACGCGCTGCAGGCAGCGCACGCCGTCGGCCTGGTGCACCGCGATATCAAGCCCGGCAACCTGCTCATCACGCCAGAGGGCCGCGTCAAGATCACCGACTTCGGCATCGCACGGATCACCGATCAGGTGCCGCTGACCGCCACCGGTCAGGTGATGGGCACCGTGCAGTACCTCTCACCGGAGCAGGCAAGCGGTCACCCGGCCTCGCCGTCCACCGACATCTACTCACTCGGCATCGTGGCCTACGAAGCCCTCGCCGGCCGTCGCCCGTTTACCGGTGAATCGCAGGTCGCCATCGCGATGGCGCAGATCAACGAGGCACCGCCCGAGCTGCCGGCCACGGTAGCCGAGCCGGTGCGCAACCTGGTGTACTCCTGCATCGCCAAGCGCCCCGACGAGCGCCCCGCCACGGCCGCCCACCTGGCGCGCGCCGCGCAGGCACTGCGTCGCGGCGATGTCGCCGGAGCCGCGCTTGCGGTGCCCGCGATCGCCGGCACCGCCTCGATCGCCACCCTGACAGGGGCGGCGGGGTCGGATGACGCCACCCGGGTGCTGACCACCGCCACGGCGACCGGCGCCCCCACCGATACCGCTCAGGTTCCCGTGGAGGAGAAGAAGCGCAACCCGTGGACCTGGCCGCTGATCGCGATCGTGGCCCTGCTCGCGATCGTGCTGGTCGGCGTGCTGATTGCCCTCTTCGGCAACCCTGACGACCAGACTCCGACGGAGACCAGCACCTCGGCCGCCCCGCAGTCTCCGACGCCAACCCCAACCCCGTCGCCGACCAGCTCCACCGTGTTCGTCGACCCGGATCAGCTGCTCGGCAAGAACCGCGACGAGGTGCAGCAGGTGATCAACTCGCTCGGGCTGGCGGTCGAGGCCGTCAGTGGCAGCACCGCGAGAACCCCCGCGGAACAGGGTCTGTCTTACGACGCCACGCCCACCGGCAACGTGCAGCCGGGCACCACGATCCGCGTCACCTTCTACTCGGAGATTCCGTCACCGGCGGCCCCCGCCGCGGCCACGGCCGACCCCGCGACAGCCGAAACCGGCGAGACGGTGGAGATCTCCTGGCCGCAGTACACCGGCTGCTCGAACGGAACCACACTCACCGGGTACAGCTTCACCATCTCGGCGAACGGCCGCTTCGAGAACATGCAGGACAACGTGGCGGGTCCCGGAACCACCAGCGCGATCGTGCAGATTATGGAATCCACCCAGCCGGTGACCATCAGCTACACGGCGAACTGCGGCGAATTCATCTCCGAGACCTCGCCGACACTCACCATTCCGGTCGAGGCGAGCCAACCGCCGCCCACCAACGGGCCGGACAACAACGGGGCACCCACCAACGGCGTAACGACACCGCTTCAGTAACCCACTGCCCTCGTCGGGGGCGCCCTCGCCAGCAGCTAAACTGGCGAGGGCTTAACAGGGTTGGATGGCAGTTGATCAGGAGTACGAGCTTGTGATTGAAGGCGGAACTCAGTCGTTGCGTCAGTTGGCTGGCCGCTACCAGGTCGGTGAGCTCATCGGGCACGGCGGAATGGCCGACGTGCACGTCGGCACCGACTCGCGCCTCGGGCGCCGCGTCGCCATCAAGCTCCTGAAGCCGACCCTCGCTGACGACCCGTCGTTTCGTACCCGGTTCCGCCAGGAGGCCCAGGCCGCGGCCCGGATGGCGCATCCCACCATCGTGCGCGTGTTCGACGCCGGCGAAGAGACCGTCACCGACCAGAGCGGTATCGAACGGCAGCTGCCGTTCATCGTGATGGAATACGTCGACGGCCGCCTACTCAAGGACATCATCGCCGACGGCCCGATGGAGCCGCACGAGGCGACCCGCATCACCGAGGGCGTGCTCACCGCGCTCGAATACTCGCACCGCGCCGGAGTCGTGCACCGCGACATCAAGCCGGGCAACATCATGGTCACGCCGAACGGCCAGGTGAAGGTGATGGACTTCGGCATCGCCCGCGCCATCTCCGACTCGTCGGCGACAGTGGCGCAGACCAGTGTGATCCTCGGCACCGCACAGTACTTCTCCCCGGAGCAAGCACGCGGCGAGTCCGTCGACGCCCGCACCGACCTATATTCCACCGGTGTCGTGCTGTTCGAGATGCTCACCGGCCGGCCGCCGTTCCGCGGCGACAGCCCGGTTGCCGTCGCCTACCAGCACGTCAGCGAGGCCCCTGTCCCGCCGAGCGCCTTCAACCCGCGGGTGTCCCCCGCATTGGACGCCGTGGTGCTGCATGCCCTCGCCAAGGACCGCTTCGAGCGGTTCCAGAGCGCGGCAGAATTCCGCACGGATGTCGAGGCCGCCGACCACGGTCAGGTGCCGACGCGCCGCATCGAGTCGCAGCACGACGCGAACTCCTCACTGTTCGGGGTGAACCCGAGCGCGACCGCCGGCTCAGAAGCCGCCATCCGGCAGCTCACCGTGGCGCCGGACCGGCCCGTCCGCTCCCAGAGCCGGCCCCCCGTGGCGTGGATCTGGGCGGGCATCGCCGTGATGGCCGTGATCGTGGCGGCCGTGCTGTACTGGACGTTCTCCCTGGAGGGAACCCGGCTGACAGGTGCCGTCTCGGTGGCGATTCCGAACGTCTCGGGTCAGCCCTACGAGGATGCCGCGCAGGTGCTCGAGAGCAACGACCTGATTCCGCAGCGCTTCGGAGAGATCAGCGACAGCGTCGCCGAAGGTGACGTGATCCGCACCGAACCGGCGGCGGACGTGACCGTGTCGCCCGGCATGGAGGTCGAAGTCTTCGTGTCGCTCGGCAAGCAGCAGGTCGACGTGCCCCATGTCGCCAGAGTCGCCGAGGATGCCGCGATCACCGCGATCACGGACGCTGGACTGACCTATGGTTCCACCGAGAACACGTACTCCACCAACATCCCAAGCGGTGTTGTCATCAGTTCCGATCCGGCCGGGGGCCAGCGCGTGCGCGCCGGCGACACCGTGAACCTGACGGTCAGCAACGGCCTCGTCAACGTGCCCGACGTGGTGGGTCGCACCGTGAGCGAGGCAAGCACGGTGCTCGGCCAGGAGCTGGGACTCACGGTGCGCGTCGATGCGGACTACACGTGCTCCGGCCAGACCGTCTCCGGACAGTCACTGAGCCCGGGTGACCAGCCGCAACGCTCAGACATCACCCTTCGCTACTGCGCCAACTAGGCGACCAGCCGTCTGAGTTCTCGCCCGTCCTGCGACGGAGAAAGCTCAGCGGAGGGTGACGAGTGGGGTGAGGCCCTTCGCGACCTCGGCCGCCTCGGGCAGCCCGGCGACCGCGAGCCAGTTGCCGAGCATCCGGTAGCCGCCCTCGGTGAGTACCGACTCCGGGTGGAACTGCACGCCGAACATCGGAGCGCGCACGTGCTGCACGCCCATGATCACACCGCCTTCGGTGCGCGAGGTGACGACCAGTTCATCTGGCACGGTGCCGTCGACCACGGCGAGCGAGTGATACCGGGTCGCCGTGAAGGGTTGAGGGACACCGTCGTAGAGGGGGCTGTCGTCGTGGCTGACCCGGGATGTCTTGCCGTGCATCAGTTCGTCGGCGTGGGTGACCGTCGCACCGAGCGCCTCGGCGATGGCCTGGTGCCCAAGACAAACGCCGAGCAGCGGGATGCCTGACTGCAGGGCCGCGTGCACGACCGGGATCGAGACGCCGGCAGCGGCGGGGGCGCCGGGTCCGGGTGACAGCAGTACCGCGTCGTAGCCGGAGATGACAGCGGCAGCCTGGTCGGCGCTGAACGCGTCGTTGCGAACGACCTCGGTCTCGGCGCCGAGCTGCAGCAGGTAGCCGTTCAGGGTGTAGACGAAGCTGTCGTAGTTGTCGATGACGAGCACGCGGGTCACAGGTCGACCGTCACTTTCCTTCGGGGATTGATCAATTGTAGACGGGGCCGCCCCGGGTGCCACGAACCACCGGAGGCCGCCAACTACGGGCGGTCAAGGTCGACAGGATAGAATCTGGCGCATGGCTCGAACGAATGCACGCACCAGCAAGAACGACCGCTCACCCGACACACCTGCCGGTGAGGACGCGCCGAACCCGGTGTGGTTCAAGCCGATCATGTTCGGCTTCATGCTTCTCGGGCTGATCTGGATCATTGTGTACTACGTCAGCGAGACGCGGTTCCCGATTCCGGACCTCGGCAACCTCAACATTCTGGTCGGTTTCGGCATCATGTTCATCGGCTTCCTGATGACCACCCGCTGGCGCTGATCGAGGCGATGCCGTCCCCCAATCAGGGGCGAACTACACCGCTGTAATTATCCCCAGTGTGGATTAACCTGTGGATAACTTCCGGCCAGTGACGGCTTAGGCCAGCACGAAGCGGGCCGCCGTCAGCACAATGAGCAGCACCGCCACCCCGGCCACGAGCACAGCCTGCAGGGTTCGTTGCTGCCGCGTGCGCGTGCGCAGGTAGACGAACGCGACGAGGGCACCGGTGACGAGTCCGCCGACGTGCGCCTGCCAGGAGATTCCCGAGACAAAGAACCCGATGGCCAGGTTGAGGGCGATCACGACCACGAGTTGCGTGGAGTTTCCGCCGAGGCCTCGTTGAATCACCAGCAACGCCCCGAGCAGGCCGAAGATGGCGCCTGACGCGCCCAAGACACCACCCTGTGGTGCCAGCCAGAGCACGGCGACGGAGCCGCCGAAGCCGGCGAGCAGGTACAGCACGAGGAATCGAACCCGTCCGACCATGTGTTCGAGCATCGGTCCGAGCATCCAGAGCGACAGCATGTTCACCGCGAGGTGCAGGAACGATGCGTGCGCGAGGATCGCGGTGAACATGGTCCACGGCGCGAGCAGCGTCAGGAACGGGTAATAGGTGAGCGTGACATTCAGCGCGCCACTGCTCACCTCGTTCAGCACGAACACGATCACGCTGATCGCGATCAGCGAGTAGGTGACCACGGGCTGGCCGCCCGACATGCGGCGGCCAGCGCGAACCGCGCGCGCCATCGACGGCCTCCTCTGCGGAATGCTTTGCCTGGCCTCGCGCGTGCACTCGGGGCAGTGAACACCCACGGCAGCCTGCGTCTGGCAGTCAGGACAAATCGTACGCCCGCAGCGTTGGCACAGAACCCAGCTCGGTCGCTCCGGATGCCGGTAGCAGAAGCTCGCCGAGCGGGTCTGTGGCGCTTCGGTCACCTAGACCTCAGTGATGGTGACGCTTTTGATGACGACATCCTCGAGCGGCTTGTCGCGACCATCGGTGGCCACGGCCTCGATGGCGTCGACGACCTTCTTGGATTCGTCGTCGGCGACGGCGCCGAAGATGGTGTGCTTGCCTTGCAGCCACGGCGTGGCGACGGTGGTGATGAAGAACTGCGAGCCGTTGGTGCCGCGGCCGAACTGGACGCCGGCGTTCGCCATCGCCAGGATGTACGGCTCGGAGAAGGTGAGCTCAGGGTGGATCTCGTCGTCGAACTGGTAGCCGGGGCCACCGATGCCCTGACCGAGCGGGTCGCCGCCCTGAATCATGAAGTCTTTGATGATTCGGTGGAAGATGACACCGTCGTACAGCTTGTCCGTGGTGGTCTGGCCGGTGCCCGGGTGTGTCCACTCGATCTGACCAGTTGCCAGGCCGGTGAAGTTCTTCACGGTCTTGGGCGCGTGGTTCCCGTAGAGGTTCACGTTGATGTCGCCGAGGGTCGTGTGGAAGGTCGCTACTGCGGTATGCATAGGGCAATTGTTTCACAGGACTCTCGACTGGTTGTCAGCGATCATTCAGGCTTCGCTTGTTTGCCCTGCTCAGGTTTCGTGACACGATGGGGACTGTTCACGTCCGACGGAGGTTGACATGGGATTGACACGTAAGCGCAAGCGCGAGCTCAAGAAGCTTCAGGGGAATGCCGAACGCCTCTGGGTAGAACAGAAGGACGTACTCGATCACGCGAGCCACGTCATTCGCGAGGCTCGCCGGCAGGCCGGCAACTACGCCCGCGAGGAAGTATCGCCGAAGGTTGTCGGGGCATATGAATCCCGACTGAAGCCGGTCGTCTCCTCCACGCGCGATCGTGTCACCGATGTCGTGCCCGCCGTCACCTCGGTGGTCGGCTCTGCCGTGGCCGTACTGAACGCGGTTCGCGACCCGCACCTGCGCGCGGCCCTGCTGAACAGCACCAAGAAGGCGCCGCCGAAGCCGAGCTTCGGCGCCGGACGCGTGGTGCTGATCGGCGTCGGCGTGCTTGCCGCAGCCGGGCTCGCCTACGCCGTGTGGCAGACGCTCCGCGCTGACGACGACCTGTGGGTCGAGGACCAGCCCGAAGAGACCCACCTGGACGACATTTAGGCGCTGCTGCTTTCAGCATCGTGGTCGGCCCCGTCCATCGCCAAGGCGATGTCGACGAGGCCGACTCTCTTGAGCCGTTCGACCTCGCCCAGTGGCACCCAGCGGGCCTCGTCCGAGCTTCCGTCCACTTCGTGCGTGAGTTCTCCGCCGATGACGTGCGCGCGGTAGACGATCCGGATCGCATGGAGGTCCCTGGTGTGTTCCAGCGCGCGTTGCGCCGCGGGAACAACATGCGAGTCGATTCCGAGGAGCGCGTCGAGTTGCGCGTGGTAGCCCGTCTCCTCGAAAATCTCGCGCACCGCCGCGTCGGCGGGATCCTCACCGGGGTCGATGCCGCCACCCGGCATGCTCCAGCCCGACCCACCGTACTGATTCCAGTGGGAGAGCAAGACGGAACCGTTCTCGATGATCACCGCATAGGCCGCTACTCGGATGTCCATGGCGCACATCATGACACACCGTGTCCGAACGCCTGCCCAGTCTTAAACGCAGAACGCCCGCCAGAGGCGGGCGTTCTGCAGTCACACGGACCGGGGTGGAGCCTAGGAGAATCGAACTCCTGACCTCCTGCTTGCAAAGCAGGCGCTCTACCAATTGAGCTAAGGCCCCGGGGGACGGAATCCCTTGTGAGGATTCCAGTGGGGCTACGAGGACTTGAACCTCGGACCTCTTCGTTATCAGCGAAGCGCTCTAACCGCCTGAGCTATAGCCCCCCGGGCCGCATACGACACTACCGTATTACGGCCGCTTTCTCGTAATCGAGAAGTCTGCTCAGCTATTCGTGAAGCCGACGAGCAGGCCGCCGGTGATCCGGACGCTGAGGTTGTACAGCGCGCTCATGATCGCTCCAAGCGCGGTGCCGATCACGATGTTGAGCACGGCCACAATGACCGAGAACATGGCCACCTGTGCCAGCCCGAACGCCGCCGTGACGCTGAAACTCGGGTCGCTCAGCACATCCTGAAGCAGCTTGTCGACGCCGCTGAAGACACCGGTCGACTGCAAGACGATCCAGACCAGGATGGCGGCCACGACGAGCACGATGCCGGCGCAGACCATAACCAGGAACGACAGCTTGACCGCCGACCAGAAGTCGACGTAGACCAGCTTCAGTCGCACCTGCTTGGTGGCAGGCTGACGCTGCGCTTTGCGCTGGAGTTTCTCGGCGACGCTACTCATTCGTATTGGTGTCCTCTCCGGGCTCGTCGACAGGTGCCACCTCAGCATCGACGGACTCGGCTGCTGTGGCGTCAGTCACGGTGCCCTCTTCGACATCCGCTTCATCAAGATTACGTTCGCTGTTCTTCGCGATGGCAATGATCCGGTCATCGTCCGCGAATCGGGCGAAAACGACACCCATGGTGTCGCGTCCCTTGGCTGGCACTTCGGCCACGGCAGAGCGTACCACCTTGCCGCTGGCCAGAACCACAAGAACTTCGTCGTCTTCTTCCACGATCATGGCGCCTGCCAGATCGCCGCGAGAATCCTGAAGTTTCGCAACCTTGATGCCGAGACCACCGCGGTTCTGCACCCGGTACTGGTCGACGGCGGTGCGCTTGGCGAAGCCGCCTTGCGTCACCACGAACACAAATCCTTCGTCGGAGACCACCGAGGCGCTGAGCAGCTCGTCTTCCCCGCGGAAGTGCATTCCGATGACACCAGACGTCGAGCGGCCCATCGGGCGGAGCGCGTCGTCGGATGCCGTGAATCGCAGCGACATCCCCTTGCGGGAGACCAGCAGGATCTCGGAATCGGCGTCGACGAGCATCGCGGAGACCAGCTCGTCGCCCTCGCGCAGGTTGATCGCGATGATGCCGCCGGTGCGGTTCGTGTCGTACTCGGGCAGCGCGGTCTTCTTGATCAGACCGCCTCGCGTGGCCAGCGCCAGGTACTGTGCAACGCCGTAGTCCTGGATCGGGAGGATCTGGGCGATCTCTTCCTCGGGCTGCAGCGCGAGCAGGTTGGCGACGTGCTGGCCCTTGGCGTCACGGCCGGCCTCCTGCACCTCGTAGGCCTTGGCACGGTAGACGCGACCCTTGTTGGTGAAGAACAGCAGCCAGTGGTGCGTTGTCGTCACGAAGAAGTGCTCGACCACGTCATCCGCTCGCAGCTGGGCGCCCTTGACGCCCTTGCCACCGCGGTGCTGGCTGCGGTAGTTGTCGCTGCGGGTGCGCTTGACGTATCCGTCGCGGGTGACGGTGATGACCATTTCCTCGACCGGGATCAGGTCTTCGACGTTCATGTCTCCGCCGTAGCCGTACATGATCTCGGTGCGGCGGTCATCGCCGAACTTGTCTACGATCTCGGTGAGCTCGGTGCTGATGATGGTGCGCTGGCGTTCCGGGCGGGCGAGGATGTCGTTGTAGTCCGCGATCTTGCGCTCGAGCTCGTCGTGCTCGTCGATGATCTTCTGGCGCTCGAGGGCGGCCAGGCGGCGCAGCTGCATGTCCAGGATGGCGCGCGACTGCAGTTCGTCGATCTCGAGCAGCTGCATCAGGCCGTCACGCGCGTCTTCGACCGTGGCCGACCGGCGGATGAGCGCGATGACCTCGTCGAGGGCGTCGAGGGCCTTCAGGTACCCGCGCAGGATGTGCGCGCGCTCCTCGGCCTCGCGCAGCATGTACTGCGTGCGGCGGACGATGACCTCGATCTGGTGGGTGACCCAGGCCGTGATGAATCCGTCGACCGGCAGGGTGCGCGGCACGCCGTCGACGATCGCCAGCATGTTCGCGCCGAAGTTCTCCTGCAGCGACGTGTGCTTGTACAGGTTGTTCAGCACGACCTTGGCGACGGCGTCGCGCTTCAGCACGATGACCAGACGCTGGCCGGTACGGCCAGAGGTCTCATCGCGGATGTCGGCGATGCCGGACAGCCGACCTTCCTTGACCAAATCGGCGATCTTGATGGCCAGGTTGTCGGGGTTCACCTGGTAGGGCAGTTCGGTGACGACGAGGCAGGTGCGTCCCTGCAGTTCTTCGACGTTTACCACCGCGCGCATGGTGATCGACCCACGCCCGGTCGTGTACATGTCGGTGATGCCCTTGACGCCGAGGATCTGCGCACCGGTCGGGAAATCGGGTCCCTTGATGCGGTGCATCAGAGCGTCGAGCAGTTCTTCGCGGGTGGCGTCGGGGTTGGCAAGGTGCCACAGCGCGGCATCCGCAACCTCACGCAGGTTGTGCGGCGGGATGTTGGTGGCCATGCCCACCGCGATGCCGACCGAGCCATTGACCAGCAGGTTCGGGTACCGCGCCGGCAGGACGCTCGGCTCCTGGGTGCGGCCGTCGTAGTTGTCCTGGAAGTTGACGGTGTCCTTGTCGATGTCGCGCACCATCTCGAGCGCGAGCGGGGCCATCTTCGTCTCGGTGTATCGCGGGGCGGCAGCACCATCGTTACCGGGAGAACCGAAGTTGCCCTGGCCGAGCGCGAGCGGGTAGCGCATGCTCCACGGCTGGACCAGACGCACCAGCGCGTCGTAGATCGCCGAGTCACCGTGCGGGTGGAACTGTCCCATCACGTCGCCGACGACACGGGCGCACTTGGAGAAGGCCTTGTCCGGGCGGTAGCCGCCGTCGAACATGGCGTAGATCACACGACGGTGCACGGGCTTCAGACCGTCGCGCACCTCGGGAAGGGCGCGGCCCACGATCACGCTCATCGCGTAGTCGAGGTAGCTGCGCTGCATTTCGAGCTGCAGGTCGACCTGGGAGATCTTGTCGTGCGTGTCGTCTGGGGTGTCGACCGGTGTCGTCTCGTCTGTCATCTGTCTCTAGTCTTTATCGTCGTTCTCGATACGGTCGCTGCTCGATCAGATGTCGAGGAAGCGCACGTCCTTCGCGTTCTGCTGGATGAAGTGACGGCGCGATTCCACGTCTTCACCCATCAGGGTGGCGAACACCCCATCGGCTGCGGCCGCGTCATCCAGGGTGACCTGCAGCAGCGTGCGCGTCGCGGGATCCATGGTGGTCTCCCACAGTTCGCGGTAGTCCATCTCGCCAAGACCCTTGTAGCGCTGGATCGAGTTGTCCTTGGGGATGCGCTTGCCGGAGGCAAGGCCAGCCTGAAGCACCGCGTCTCGCTCGCGGTCGCTGTAGACGTAGTCGTGCTCGGCGTTGGACCACTTGATGCGGTACAGCGGCGGCTGCGCCAGGTAGACGTAGCCCATCTCGATCAGCGGACGCATGTAGCGGAACAGCAGGGTGAGCAGCAGGGTGGTGATGTGCTGACCATCGACGTCGGCATCCGCCATCAGCACGATCTTGTGATACCGCGCCTTCTCCGGGTTGAAGTCCTCACCGATGCCGGCGCCGAATGCGGTGATCATCGACTGCACTTCGGCGTTGCCGAGGGCGCGGTCGAGGCGCGCCTTCTCGACGTTCAGGATCTTGCCGCGCAGCGGCAGGATGGCCTGGGTCTCGGGGTTGCGGCCCTGCACAGCGGAACCGCCTGCGGAGTCACCCTCGACAATGAAGATCTCGCTCAGCACGGGATCCTTCGACGAGCAGTCCTTGAGCTTGCCCGGCATGCCACCCGACTCGAGGAGCCCCTTGCGCCGGGTTTGTTCGCGCGCCTTGCGAGCGGCGAGACGAGCGGCGGCGGCCTGCTGCGACTTTCGGATGACGTCCTTCGCCTGCAGCGGGTTGCGATCGAACCAGTCGCCGAGCTGATCGCCGACAACCTTCTGCACGAACGACTTGGCTTCGGTGTTGCCGAGCTTGGTCTTGGTCTGGCCCTCGAACTGCGGTTCGCCGAGCTTGATCGAGATCACCGCGGTGAGGCCCTCACGCACGTCTTCACCGGAGAGGTTTTCGTCCTTCTCACGGAGGATGTTCTTCTCACGCGCGTACTTGTTCACCAGCGTCGTGAGCGCCGCGCGGAACCCCTCTTCGTGGGTTCCACCCTCGTGCGTGTTGATGGTGTTCGCGAAGGTGTGCACGCTCTCCTGGTAGGACGAGGTCCACTGCATCGCCACTTCGAGTGCGATCCGGCGTTCGGTGTCTTCGGACTCGAACGAGATGACGTCGGGGTGAACCACCTCGCTCTTCTTCGCGGCATTCAGGGTTTCCACGTAGTCGACCAGGCCGCGCTCGTAGAGGAAGACGTCGCCGCGCGGGTCGTCAGGATTGACGTCGGCGCGTTCGTCGTTCAGGACGATCTTGAGCCCCTTGTTGAGGAACGCCATCTGCTGGAATCGCACCCGCAGCGTCTCGTAGTCGTACTCGACCGATTCGAAGATCTCGTCATCGGCCCAGAAGGTGATCGTGGTGCCGGTCTCGTCCGTCTTCTCGCCCTCGGCGAGGGGGGCATCCGGTGCTCCGCGGTGGAAGCTCTGCCGCCAGATCGAGCCTTGACGGCGAACCGCGACCTCGAGCTTCTCCGACAGGGCGTTCACCACCGAACTGCCGACGCCGTGCAGACCACCGGAGACGGCGTACCCGCCGCCGCCGAATTTTCCGCCGGCGTGCAGGATGGTGAGCACGACCTCGACCGTGGACTTCTTCTCCACCGGGTGAATATCCACCGGGATGCCGCGGCCGTTGTCGATCACGCGCACGCCGCCATTGGCCAGCAAGGTGATGTCGATGGTGTCGCAGTAGCCGGCGAGAGCCTCATCGACCGAGTTGTCGACGATCTCGTACACCAGGTGGTGGAGCCCGCGCGGACCGGTGGATCCGATATACATGCCGGGACGCTTGCGTACGGCCTCTAGACCCTCAAGAACCTGAATCGAACTAGCACCATAAGAGTCATGCGAAGTCGTATCAACCATTTGCTGTAGTCTACCCGGTTCGCCTGTGAGAACCGGCCAGAAACGCCTGTCTAAGCGGGTTTTAGAACGGCCTAGACCAGATTTGAGTGGCTAGCCGTAAGTATCGCGAGGACCGCGGCCTGGGATTGCTCTGGGGCCACGTTTCCAGCTGGGGGCGTTGGGTCCATCGAAACGTACCGACGTGATTCCGGCATCTGGGTACCGTTCGGCGATCTGCGTGGTGATGGCCGAGCGCATCAGCCTGAGCTGGGTCGCCCATGCGGTGGAGGAACACTGCACGGTGAGCAGACCCTCGCTGATGCCGGTGGGAGTGGAGTGCGCTGCGGTCTCCTCGCCGACCAGGTCGGGCCAGGCCAAAATCAGGTCGGATTGGGCCAGCGACGAGTTCCAGCCGAGCTTCGCCGTGAGGGCATCCAGCACATCACCGACACCGGCCGGGTCTCGTCCGGAACCGAACGGAACAGACGGCTCTCTCGACTTCTTCTGGCGTCGACGGGCATCGGTTGTGCGCAGCGACGGGTCCCCGAAGACCCGGCGGAATCGCTGATACACGATCCGGGCCTCGGTGTCCTCGGGCTCGCGGTCCTGCTTGTCGCGATTTGCTGGGTCACGCCCACTCATGCTGACTCCACGATCTCGCCGGCGCGAATGCGCACCGTGTGGGTGGCGAGGTGATCCGGCACATCGTCGAACACGGCGGCGGTGATCAAAACCTGCTCGAAATCCTCGATCGCGGAGGCCAGCCGGCCGCGGCGGCTTTCGTCGAGCTCGGCGAAGACGTCGTCGAGGATGATCACCGGGTCACCGGCGGACGAATCCCGCCGCAGCACCTGCGCTGACGCGAGCTTCAGCGAGAGCGCGAACGACCAGGACTCACCGTGACTCGCGTAGCCGCGTGCCGGCAGCCCATTCAGGGTGAGAACGAGGTCGTCCCGGTGGGGACCGGCCAGCGTGATGCCGCGGTCCAGCTCCGATCGGCGCACCCGGGACAACGCGCTGCGGAACCACTCGGCCGCTTGCTCTGCCGTGGTGCGTTCGGCACGCAGGGCATCCGGTGCGGGCTCCCCGTCTTCGGCATCCGCTGCGCTGGTGAGGATGCTGAGGTATCCGGTCAGGCTGGCCGCGTGTTCGGCGCCGGCGATCGCCGCATAAGCGCGCTCCACTTCGGGCTGCAGGTCGTGGATCAGCATCGACCGCGCCTCGATCAGTTCTGAGCCGAGGGCGATCAGTCGGTCGTCCCAGATCTCGAGGGTGGTGAGCTGGTTCGTCTTCAGGCCAGAGGCGCGGGCCGACTTGAGCAGCGTGTTCCGCTGTTTCAGCACCCGCTCGTAATCGGTGAGCACCCCGGCCAGGCGCGGGAACCGCAACACCAGCAGCTCGTCGAGGAACCGACGGCGAACGGAGGGTTCGCCCCTGACCAGCGCGAGATCCTCCGGGGCGAACAAGACACTGGAGAAATAGCGCGGCAGGTCGCGGGTCTTGATCACCGAGCGGTTCACCTGGGCGCGGTTGGCGCCGCTGCGGTTGATCTGCACCTCGGCGAGCATGGATCGGTCGGCGTGTTCCAGGCGGGCGCGGATGATCGCGGCATCCGTGCCCTGCCTGATCAACGCGTGGTCGGTCGAGACCCGATGCGAGCCCAGAGTGCTCAGGTAGCCGAGCGACTCCACGAGGTTGGTCTTGCCCTGGCCGTTGCTGCCCACGAACAGGTTGGGTCCGCGGCGCAATTCGACGTCAGCGTGCTGATAATTGCGAAAATCAGTCAGGCTGAGATGAGTGACGATCACGGGGCGGTCACGCCTTGCGGACCGCGTGCCCACCGAACTGCTTGCGAAGCGCCGCGACCGCCTTCATCGATGGCGAGTCCTCCTGACGCGAGACAAAGCGGGCGAAGATCGACGCGCTGATCGTGGGAACAGGAACCGCATTGTGCAGCGCTTCTTCCACAGTCCAGCGGCCTTCACCGGAGTCCTCGACGTAGCCCTCGATGTCGGTGAAATCGGGGTCTTCGTCAAGCGCCTTGACCAGCAGTTCGAGCAGCCAGCTGCGCACCACGGTGCCGCGCTGCCACGCTTTGAAGGTGCCGGGAACGTCCTTGATCAGCTCGTCTTTGCTGCTGAGCAGCTCAAATCCTTCTGCCCACGCCTGCATCAGCGCGTATTCGATGCCGTTGTGGACCATCTTGGCGTAGTGGCCCGCGCCGATTTCGCCGGCGTGCACGAAGCCTTCGTCGCGTGGGCCTTCCGGTCGCAGCGCGTCGAATACAGGCATGGCGCGTTCCACGTCGGCCGCGTCGCCGCCGACCATGAGCCCGTAGCCGTTCTCCAGGCCCCAGACTCCGCCGGAGACGCCGGCATCCATGTAGTGAATGCCCTTCGGCGCCAGGATTCCGGCGTGCTTGGCGTCATCGGTAAAACGGGAGTTGCCGCCCTCGATCACCAGGTCGCCGGATTCCAGTACCTCGGCGAGATCCTCGATGACGCCGGTGGTGATCGCACCGGACGGAACCATCACCCAGAGAACTCGGGGTGCCGGCAGCGCCGCGACCAGGTCGGGCAGCGTCGCGGCATCGGTGACCGCTGGATTGGGGTCGTAGCCGGTGACCTCGATGCCGTTGTTCCTCAGGCGGGCACGCATGTTGTTGCCCATTTTGCCGAGGCCGATCAGCCCGATATGCATGGAAATCCTCGCTAGCGCAGCAGCAGGTTGGGCTGCAGCAGGTACTTGTAGTTATCGGCGCCGGGCTCGTCGCGAGAAGTTTGGCTCGTGATCAGCACCGGTCCCGGCTTGTTCGGGTTCTCGGTCTTGGTGAACGAGATCCGCACGAATTCCGAGTGCACGGCGCCGAGGCCGTCCAGCAGGAACGCGGGCTTGAGGGACACGACGATGTCGCCGCCGACCAGGTGGGCGTCGATGGTTTCGGATGCTTGAGCCTGTTCGGATCCGATTGCTTCGAGGGTAAGCCCGTCGGCTGTGAACGAGAACCGGAGGGCTGCTTCGCGCTCGAGCACGAGCGAGACGCGGCGGGTGGCCTCGATCAGCTCGGCCGTGTTGAGCACGGCGTAGTTGTCGACGGTCTCGGGGAACAGTCGCTTGACCGGTGGGAAGTTGCCCTTGATCAGCAAAGACGTGACTGTCTTGCGGTCGGCACTGAACGCGATGAGCTCGCGGTCGTCGGTGCTGGTGATCGACACCGAGATGTTGCCGCTATTGCCGAAGGTCTTACCGATTTCGGTCAGGGTGCGGGCAGGGACCAGCGCAGTGACGGCCTCGCCCGGTGCGTCGCCGGAATCCCACTCGATCTCGCGCACCGCAACCCGGTAACGGTCGGTCGCGACAAGCGACAGGTGGTTCTCGCTGACCTCGAGCTGCACGCCGGTGATAACCGGCGTGACGTCGTCGCGCGATGCGGCCACGGCGACCTGGGACACTGCGGTCGAGAAACTGTCGGCAGGAAGCAGCCCGGACTGTCCGCCCACCTGCGGAAGCGTCGGATATTCCTCGACCGGCATGCTCAGCAGCGTGAAGTTGGCGGATCCGCAGGAGACCACGATGCGGCCGCTGTCGGTGCTGAAGTTCACCGGTGCGCTGGGCAGCCGGCTGGCGATGTCGGCGAGCAGCCGACCTGAGACCAGAACGACGCCGGCTTCTTGCACGTCTGCGTCGATGTGGGTCTGCGCCGAGACCTCGTAGTCGAATGACGACAGGGTGAGGCCACTGTCGGATGCCTCGATCAGCACGCCGCTCAAAATGGGCAGCGTTGTGCGCTGAGGAAGCAGTTTCACGGCGAAGGAAACAGCCTCACTGAAGACATCGCGATTGACCTGGAACTTCACTGAGTCACCCCTGTCGTGAGGAAGGTTGGGAGAGCGGATCAATAGTGGCACAGGCCGTCGAGTGACCCGAACCCACGGAGTTCAGGTTATCCCGCTGCCCAATCCTGTTTTAAAGGATTAATCGTGTTAACCGCTGTGCACAATGTGGATAACCCTGTTAATACCGCTGAAACAGAGGGAACTACAGGTGTGTGACTTGTTGACGAGTTGTGGGCGAATACTCAAAAACTTGTCATTCTCCGAGAGAGCGTTAACCGCAGTTTCCACAGGGTTGTGATTAACGTCCCCATTAAACCCGGGCGTTTTCCACCACTCTCCACAGGTTATCCACAGGGTGTTACATCTTATTAAAGCGGTGGTTCTGTTTGATGCGGCTAGTCAGCTCAGTGACCTGGTTGTAGATCGAGCGCCGTTCCTTCATCAGCTCGCTGATCTTCTTGTTCGCGTACATCACCGTGGTGTGGTCGCGGTTTCCGAACAACTGGCCGATCTTCGGCAATGACAAATTCGTCATCTCGCGGCAGAGGTACATCGCGATCTGGCGCGCGGTGGCCACCGCCTGCGACCGAGAAGAGCCATAGAGGTCCTCGACGGTGAGCTTGAAGTAGGCCGCGGTGTGATTGATGATGTCGACCGGCGCGATGACGTTGTCGTCATCCAGCGTGATGAGGTCTTTCAACACCGTCTGCACGAGCTGCATATCAACCGGGGTGCGGTTGAGATTGGCGAACGCGGTGACACGAATGAGTGTCCCCTCGAGCTCGCGGATGTTGGACGACACCTTTGACGCCATGAATTCGAGGATGTCGTCCGGCACCTTGAGCTTCTCGCTCTGCGCCTTCTTCCGCAGGATCGCGATGCGCGTCTCGAGATCGGGCGCCTGCACATCGGTGATCAGGCCCCACTCGAACCGCGACCGCATCCGGTCCTCAAAACCGGTGAGGTGCTTCGGCGGCAGGTCGCTGGTGATCACCAACTGCTTGTTGTGATCGTGCAGCGTGTTGAAGGTGTGGAAGAAGGCCTCCTGCGTGGAGTCCTTGCCCTGCAGGAACTGGATGTCGTCGATCAGCAGGATGTCGATCTCGCGATAGCGGGACTGGAAGACCGAGGCGAGGTTGTTGGCGATCGAGTTGATGAAGTCGTTCGTGAACTCCTCGGAGCTGACGTACCGCACCTTGATGCCGGGATACAGGTTCTCGGCGTAGTGGCCGATCGCGTGCAGCAGGTGGGTCTTGCCGAGCCCCGAGTCGCCGTAGATG
>JBEVDR010000065.1:0-3012 GCA_040513215.1 Microbacteriaceae bacterium
CGAGCACTTCGACGGGTCCAACGACGCCACTACTCCCTCCCGCTGACGACGAATACGACGGATTCGAATATGCGGGGTTACCGGTAAACTACGGCATATTCGTTAATATGTTGTACAACAATAAATCTCATCATCCCCTGAAAGACGGCCGACCTTCGAGGGTCAAGTGATGGCGCTCAGGGACCACGTCGCCAATGTTCGATGCGGTGATGGTCAGGCGTGAAGCCGTGCTTGACGCCCCACAGGACAGCCTGGGTCCGACTGCCGACTTCGATCTTGCGGTAGATCGTGCGGATGTAAGACTTCACGGTGTTAGGGCTGAGATATGTCAGCGCCGCGACCTCGGCATTGCTCTTGCCCTGCGTAATGAGGGCCAGGATCTCCGACTCTCGATCGCTGAGCCCTTCGCCTCGGCCGGGCCAATCGAGTCCAACGGCGCTGCGCGCCCGCGGCGCAACATTGCCACCCGCACCGCAGATTTATTGAATACGTTGCGGGACAACGCTTTCGATCCGTCGGGCGAACCCGTCGCCTGGTTCTATGACCCGCCGTGGACTCTTCCGTTCCGGCGCAGGAACGAGGTCGCGGTGACCGTTACCCCGCGCTGACGCGGTTACTTCGCGCCCTCGCAGGCGTTGCTCGCGGCGACCTATGCCACAGGCGTCGGGGCTGTCTAGCACACTCCGGCCGGCGTTATCGGCGGATCGTGTCGCAGGTATACACGACCCGCGAGTACAGCGATCTCACGCCCGCTGACCCACATGGTGCATGACGTCGGGTTGGTTGAAGAACTCGCGCAAGACGCCCTCGTCGCGGCCCTGCAGCAGTGGCCCGGCGAGGGCGTCCAGCGCATTCCCGGGGCGTGGCTGATGACGATCGCCAAGCGGCGCGCCGTGGACCGGTTCCGCCGCCAGCAGCGGCTCGACGTCAGACACCAACAGATTTGATCGTGAGCTGGAAACTCGGCAGTCGGTAAGGGAGTTTGACGACGCGATGCCCGATCACATCGAGGATGGCCTGCTACGGCCGATGTTCGTTGCCTGCCATCCTGGCTCTAGGCAGCCGTCAGGTCGACCACCGTCAGTCCAGCGCGCGCCGGGACCGGATCGTTCATCGCGACGAGGGCGTCCGGGACGTCGTCCAGGCCGATCACGCTACCCACAAGCTGCCCGAGATCGAGGTGCGCCAGTCCGATCGTGCGCAACATTTCGGGATACTCGTAAGCCTGCAGCCCGTGCGTCCCGATGATCTGGAGTTCGGCCCCGATCACCCGGTCCATCGGGATCCGCGGCATCCCTTGGGTGGGCGGCATGAGACCGACCTGGACATGCCTGCCCCGCTTGCGCAAACAGGCGATCGACGCGGCGCAGGTCGCAGGGCTGCCGACGCAGTCGAGGGAGATATGCGCGCCGCCGTCGGTGAGCGTGCGGATTTCGGCCGCAGTGTCGGCCACCACGGCAGCGTCGACAGTCGCCGCCGCGCCGAGCCTACCGGCGAGCGCTCTGGCATCCGGCGAGAGGTCCACCGCGACCACCTGCGCGCCCGCCGCGACCGCGAGCATCACCGCCGAGATCCCGGCGCCGCCGCAACCGTACACGGCGACCCACTGACCCGTTCGCACGTTTCCCTGCCGCAGCAGTGCACGGAACGCGGTGGCGAACCGGCAGCCGAGCGCCGCCGCGTGCACCGAGCTCAGATCCTGCGGCAGGGCAACCAGATTCGTCTCGGCATAGTCGACCGCGACGAATTCCGCGAATGATCCCCAATGCGTCGCGCCCGGCTGGAACTGGCGGTCGCAGATCTGTTGATTGCCGCTCGCGCATTCGGCACACGATCCGCAGGCGCACACGAACGGAACGGTCACCCGGTCGCCGACCTGCCACCCGCTAACCAACACTCCGAGTGCAGCGATGCGACCGGCCAGTTCGTGCCCTGCGACGTGCGGGAGCGCGACACCGGGATCATGGCCCTGCCAGCTGTGCCAATCGCTGCGGCAGACACCGGTAGCCTCCACCTCGATCACCACGCCGTCGGGAGCCGGCTCCGGATCGGGGGCCTCCCGCACCTCCGGCCGGACCCCGAACTCGCTGAAGATGACCGCTCTCACCCTGGTCAGGGTAGCGATTGCGAGCCTATGAACTCGGCAGAACCCGCGACCCCAGCGGGCATGCCGTGCCAACCATCGCCTCCCAAGGCGCACGCGCCACCGGCACAGTGTTCCCGACCTTCGCCAACTGTGGAGCGACCTCCCTCGCGGTCAGCGCGAAGCCGGTGTCGGGGTCGTCGACCGCCGCGCCGAACGCCACTCCCAACGCCTTGCCGTCGAGGTCGATGATCGGCCCACCGGAATCACCTTGCCGCACAGCGCCTCTGATCGTGTTCATCTCGCGCGTCACCGTCGTGGTGCGATAGATGTCCGGGCCGTTGAGTTCGCCGACCTCGCGGATGCGGACCGGAGTGGCCACAAAATCGCCGCCGCCGGGATAGCCCAGTAGAAGCGCGTCAGTGCCGCTATCCGCCACGCCTTCGGCGAACAACAGTGCGCCCGCAGATTCGGGACGTCGAGGATCGAGATGTCGCGGTTGGGGTCAAGACGATGATCACAGCGATATCGTTATGCCGGGACCCCGAGACGGCAATCACCCCGGCTGACAACACCTTTCACCGATGGTCGGCACCACGCGGAGGTCGGCATAATCGTGTACGCGAAGACCTGCTGCGGGTGGTAGTGCCAGAGCACGGCCGCTCCGTTCATCGGAGGGCATCGATCTCACCCATCCTGGCCCGAACCAGGTCTGCCCGCCGAACCCCGGCGGGCAAGGCGGAGCTTACGGGCAGGAATGCTCGTATCCCGCTCATACTGTTTCAGGTGGATTACCAGCGGCTGTTGGAGCGGGCGATGGCCGCTGCGGCGGCCACCGCCGGCCGCGGCCAGGTGGCCGACTACATCCCGGCCCTCGCCAGCGTCGATCCGGACGCGTTCGGCATGGCCATGGCCACGTTCGACGGTGA
>JBEVDR010000066.1:0-31305 GCA_040513215.1 Microbacteriaceae bacterium
GGCTGCACGAACGTCACCGGCGGCGCTTGGATCGGCACGCCAGAGGTGCGCGGTCCGGTGGCGAACTTGTCGGTCACCGAGCGGGCGACGAAGCCGCACTCGCCGCAGAAGATGTCGGCGGCCGCCATCGGCGAGCCACACTGTTCGCAGCGCAGCTCGGACGCCGCGGCGGTGTCGGGCTGCGGCGCGACGGATTCCGGTGGCACGATCCGATTCGGGTGCGCGACAGCGCGACCGCATTCTCCGCAGAACATCGCGCCGCGTGGCAGCTCAGTTCCACAGTGTGTGCATGTCACGAATCGCGCCTCCCCCGAGCTGAGTCCTGTTCAGCGGCCTTGCCTGCTGAACAGCCTCTTGCCACTATATCTGCCGTGACTTCGGGACAAGCCGAGCGACCGTGCAGAGAGCAGCGCCTTCAGCCGCTGCCACCGTGTCAGTCCTCGGCCGAGGGCCGCGCGCAGGTCATGCACCGCTTGCCAGACCCGCGTGGGGTCATCGGGTGCCGGTGCGCCCGGCGAGAACACCGCCCGGTCGGTGACCGCGGCCAGCACGCGCGCCTGCGCGCCGCCGGCAACCGCGGCCAGTTCGCGCCGGGTCGCGGATGCCGGCAGCGGGATGCCGTGGTCGATCAGGGCGTCCTGGTACTCCTGCCAGCCGCCCCGAATGTTCTGCACCGGATCCGTCACGCGCTGCCGGCGTCGGCGGCGCTGCACCTTCGCGGCGACGACCAGCAGGAACGGCGACACGATCAGCGCAATCACGACGAGAGCAATCCCGACCACCCGCAGCGCCGCCAGCAGGAACGCCAGGAACGGGTCGGGTGGCGCGATCTCGTCGTCAGCGCTCTGCGGCGGAGTCTGCTCGTTCGGTTTTTCGTCCTGCACCACCGGCGGCGGCAGAACCGACTGCGGACGCGACACCTGGGTGGGGTCTTCCGGTTCCCGCTCCGGGATGTCGCGTGGTGCGGGTGTCGGGTCGAGGCTGACCCAGCCGAACTCGGTGGTGTGCACCTCGACCCAGGCTGAGACATCCGACCCGGTCACCTGAACCGGCTGCGCGGTGGCCACGGGCGCGAACCCGACCACCACCCGGGCCGGGAACCCGATCTGCCGGGCCATCAGCGCCGCGGCCACGGCGTACTGCTCCGCGTCACCGATCATCGGGTCGTCCGCCAGCAGTTCGGTGATGCGGTCGGCCGCGTGCCCGGAACGGCTCGTCGGCTCGTCGGCGGCGATGCCGTGGCTCACGTAGCCGTCGCGGGCGAGCCCGTCGAGCACGGCCACCAGTTTCGCGCCGGGCTGCTCGATGCCGGTGGTGTAGTCGTCAACCGTGTCGGCGAGCCCCTCCGGGAACTCGGCGAGCGACGGCATCTCGGCGTCGCCGGGAAGCAGACCGGCGAACTCTCGCTGGGTGGGCTGGTCAGGCAGGAGGGCGGTCAACCGGTAGCTGGCGCCCGCGCCGACACCGTTCACGGCGGCCGCGGTGCGACTGTTGTCGTTGTAGTAGAACTCGTCGCGCAGGCTACTCGCGTTCGCACCGTCGAAGTCGATCGCCTGGAACGCCCCGACCGTCGGCAGCCACACACCGGTGTACCCGTCGATGCTGATGTCGACGGTCACCGACTCCCCGTCGAGGTGCGACTGGTCGACGTCGGAGGGCACCCGGGTGAACGATCCGGACGCGCTGTCCACCTGGTCGCTGCCCACCGAGTAGACGATGCCGTCGAACGTGTCCAGGGTGGCCAGGCGGATGCGGCTGCCCTCCGGCAACCCGCCGACCGTCATCAGGGGCTCGCTGTGTGCCCCCGGTTGCAGGTAACTGCGGAACCCGACGAGCGGGCTGACGTAGTCGCGCGGGTCGAAGGGCTGCTCCACGGTGCTGCGCAGCACGATCCGGTCGCCGCGCGGCGGAAGCGCGGTCACCGCCGCAGCGGACGCTACCGAGGCGACGCAGAGGATCACGCCGACGCCCACCAGCGATCGAGCGCCCGGAAACAGCCGGTCGCGCACCGTCTCGAGGGGGCGGCCCGCGGCATCCGGAGTCTGCTTCGCCAGCCGCCGGATGGCGCGGCGCCTGCGATACCAGCGCCGCCACACCAGCCAGAGCAGACAGGCAGCGAGCATGCCGAGCATCAACGCCAGCGGCGACCATTCGGTTTCCGCGCCGAAAGCGAGGCCGGTGAGGAACAGGACCGCGGGCGCGATCACGCCGAGTTCACCGAATGAGGCGCGCAACGCCACCGACAGTGCAACGATCACCGAGACGAGGATGAGCAGCATCGGCGGCACCAGCAGTGATTCATAGCTGCCCACCGGCAGCGTGATGGTGAGCAGCTGCTTCCAGCCGAGGAACAGTCCGGATGCGAGGTCGGTGAGGCCTCCGACGGTGGGGAGCCAGCCGAACAGGGCGCGGTCGGGCACCGCCAGCGGCACCCCGAACACCAGCAGCACCAGCAGCCCGGTTGCCGCGAGCGCCGGGGGTGCCAGCCGGAGGATCGACCCGATAATTGCGACGGCGCTCGCCAGCAGCGTGGTCAGCACTGCCATCACGATGAATGGGGTGCTCTGGTAGATCGGCCACCAGGCCGCGATGGCGATGGCCGTCGTCATCCACACCATGAGCGTGCTGATGATCACGAACGCTGCGCTGGGCCGCGGCATCAGGCCACCGCCCTTGAGCGGGCAAGCGCCTTCTGGAGGTCTTCGAGGTAGCCGATGGTGAGCACGCTCAGGCCGGCGACGCGCCGCAAGCCTGGCACCGCCTCCGGGTCGCAGACGATGGCCACGACCTCGACACCCGCCGCGAACTGGGTGGAGGCGGCGCGCAGCATCGCCGGAGTCGGGGTGGAGCCGATCACCAGGAACGCCACGGAGACCCCCGGCACCTTGTCTGCGGCGACGCGGGCGAGGTCCAGGATGCCGAGGGCGGTCTCTGCCCGGTCGACGACGGCCAGGTCATCGAGCAGTCGGGACCGTTTCAGCGTCGACATGGACTTCACCGCGAACACCTTGCGTTTCGCGAACTCCGGGGTGCGGCCGCTGGCCACCACCGCCACGTCACGCGAGTCGCGGATAGCGCGCACGCCGAGGCTCGCCGCGACGCTCACCGCGAGCTCGAACTCGCCGTCGCTGGCGAAGTCCGCGTCGGCGAGGCTGAGCGCGATGACCAGGTGGCTGCGCCGGGACTCCTCGAACTGACGCACCATGTACGTCCCGGTCTTCGCCGTCGACTTCCAGTGGATATTGCGTCGCTCATCGCCCGGCGTGTACTCGCGCAGGGCATGAAATGAGATGTCGCTCGAGGTGAGATCGCGGGTGGGACTGCCCTCGAGGTCACGGATCAGGCCGGTAGTGGTTGAGGGCAGCGCGATGGTGCGCGGGTGGATGAACAGTTCGGCGCTGCCGCTGAACAGGATCTCCCTGCGCACCAGGCCCACCGGGTCGGCACGCACGGTGCGCACCGGTCCGACGGTGACGACGCCGCGTCGCCCGGTGGGCACGATGAAGTCATGCTCGCTGGTAGCCCCGCCGGCCAGCCCCGGCATGGTGAACTCGGCGAGGCCGGCACCGACGGGCACCTCAAGCGTGAGGCTGAGCAGTCGGCGGCGGGTGGGGTTGGCCGACTCCACGCGGCCGATCGCCGGCTCCCCCACCGTCACTCGGTTGTGCGGCACGGTGAGCGAGATGCGATGCGCCACCCGGCCGATCAGGTAGACCGCCGCGACGGCGATCAGCACCAGCCCGGCGAACCCGAGCACGACCAGCTCGACCCAGCCGAGCAGGTACCCGGCGATCAGCGCGAACGGAGCCAGCACCGCCATCGTCCAGCCGAGCGGAGTGACCACACCGCCCACGCGAGTAGCGACCCTGGCCAGCAGCGCCCGGCAGGAATTCCCGGCGCGCACCAGGGCGACAACGGTGTCGGCCCAGAATCCGGTGCGATGACCGACGATGCGGGTTCGCGCGTTGGTCAAGCCGGCGGTCGCCGTCGCAAAATCGCTGTCGAACCGCGACCGCGTGGAGCCGCTGCTCGCGGTCGTCCTCGTTTTCGCCGCGCGCCCTGAGTTCAGGGGCTGCTTCACACGGCTTGCCTATCGGTGGGCGGCGGCGTCTCGATCAGGATCTGGCTGATGATGCTCGACGCGGTCACGCCGTCGAACTCGGCTTCGGCGTCCAGCACCAGGCGATGCGCCAATACCGGCTCGACGAGCATTTTGATGTCGTCGGGCACCACGTAGTGGCGGCCATTCGCTGCGGCGAAGGTCTTGGCGGCCCGCACCAGGGCGAGCGCCCCGCGCACACTCGCGCCCAGGCGCACCTCGGTGGTGCTGCGGGTGGCGTCGATTAGCCGGGAGACGTAGTCGTTGATCGACGGGTCCACGTGCGCGGTGCGGGCGAGCGCGGCCATGTCGAGGACCACGTCGGCGGTGACGATCTCGGGCACCGTCACGTCGTGCGCCTTGGTGCCGGCGCCCTCGAGGATGCGCAGTGTGGACGCGTGGTCGGGATAGCCGATCGACGCCTTCATCAGGAACCGGTCCAGCTGCGCTTCGGGCAGCCGGTAGGTACCCGCCTGCTCGATCGGGTTCTGGGTGGCGATCACCATGAACGGCGCCGCCACCGGATGCGTCACCCCGTCGACGGTGACGCGTCCCTCTTCCATCACTTCGAGCAGCGCCGCCTGGGTCTTCGGGCTGGCCCGGTTGATCTCGTCGGCGAGCACGATGTTCGCGAACACGGGTCCGCGGTGAAAATCGAACGCGCCGGTGCGCTGGTCGTAGATGCTCACACCGGTGATGTCACCGGGCAGCAGGTCGGGGGTGAACTGCACCCGGTTGCTGGTGCCGCGCACGCTCTGCGCGATCGCCCGTGCGAACGAGGTCTTGCCCGTGCCGGGGAAGTCTTCGAGCAGCAGGTGCCCCTCGCTGAGCAGGGCGACGAATCCCAGACGGATGACCGCGGTCTTGCCGAGCAGCACCTTTTCGACATTCGCGACCAGCCGCCCGAACGTGTCAGAGAACCAGGCGGCCTGTTCCGGGGTCATCGTCGCTGAGTCTTCTCTCACGGCTGTGTCTGACACCCGAATGCCTCCATCTGCCCCGGTCCGTAACCGGGGTCGGTCCTCACGTCTGCTCCGATCGTAACCGCGGCCTTGACCCGAACCGCGGTGGCACCCGGGGGAACCACAACACTAGCGGCGAACTCAGACCAGTTGTCGACGCCCAGCGGGCCCGGCTGGTTGTACGAGTACGCGTACGTGACGGGCGGGTCACCCGCAGGGTTCTCGGGAGCGATCGGGATCGGGGCGCTGCCGACCGTGCACTGCTGCATGTTCGCGCGCGCATTCACCGGCGTCGCGGTGACGGCGGCGGATGCCGGGCCGCAGTAGGCGTCGGTCGTGTCACGACATCCGCGGAACTCGACGGTCAGCGCGCCGCCGTACACAGCGGAGTTCGCCAGCGAGGTGAGCCATCCGTCGTCTGGCACGTTGATCCACGAACCTCTACTGATGCGGTACTGGAACTTCTCGGCGTCGCCCGACGCCACGCTCAGCCCGCGCCCGCGGTCGAGCACCCGCACGTCGAACCGGCCGTTGTCACCGCGCTCCAGCACCTCGACGTCTCCGGAGGCCTGACCGGGCGACTTCATCGACACCACCGGCGGCGTGGCAGCGGCCGTGCAGTAGAAACCGTTGTCCGCATAGACGAAGTAGGTGTACTGCCGGCCATCGACCGCGCTGGAGTCGGTCCAGCCGGATGCCACACCAGTGGCCATCGCGCCCGGTTTGCTCGAGGGGGTGCAGGCGGGTGCGGATTCCGCACCGTCGGCTCGACCCACCGAGTAGGTCACCGTTCCGGCGCCGTTCGGGCTGCTGTCACCCCATGACACGGTGACCGCGCCTGAACCGTCGGCGGCGGTGGCCGCGGCGAGACCCGGCGGCGTGGTCGGCGCACCGACCGCGACGACGGTGACCGGCGTGGACCGCCGCCAGTCGGCCTCGGTGACCTGGGCGCCGTTTCTGGCGTACACGGTCACGTCGTAGCTGGCACCCGGCTGCAGCCCGCCGTTCGCGGTGGTGGTGAGGGTACTGGTGTCACGGCCGACTTCGGTCGACCAACTGAGCCCGGACCCGGTGATGCTCACCACGTATCGGTTCACCGCGCTGCCGCGTGCCGGATCGGGCACTGCCGACCAGTCGATGGTGATCGACCCGGGTGCCGACGGGTGCGGCAGCGGCCGGACGGCCACGGATGCCGGGGCGGCCGGCAGGTAATCGGCGGCCAGCGGAACGCTCAGCGGGCTCGGACCGGACGCCCCGATGGCGTTGTACGCGATGACCGAGAACTGATAGCTCTGCCCCGGGGCGAGGTCGTTCAGTTCACACCGCAACGACAGTCCGCAATCGTGCCGGTAGTTGCCATTGCTCTGACTGATCACCTCGTACCGGGTGATCGGCGAGTTGTTGAACTGCGGTGCCGTGAGCTGCAAGGTGAGCAGCCCCTCCTCATAGCCGCCGGCAGCGCGGCTCGGTGCGACCGGGGTGGCGGGGACATCCTGTACCGAAATGGTGACCGAGCCCCAGACGAGCCGGTCGCGGTCTCCGGTGGCGTCGGCAACTTGGTACTGCAGATTGGTATCGCTCGGCTGGGCGGCGGCGGAGACCGCGACGGTGAGCCGGGAATTGTCCGCGCTCGGAGTCACCGAGACGCCGGCGGGCAGGGCGCCGCCGCTGATGCCGCGGATTGCCACAACGCGCAGCGGCTGGCCGGGGAACGGGTTGGTGGCCTGGTCGTTGGCGAGCACGTCGATGGTGGTGGCCTGTCCCCGTTTGGTGACCTGGAAGTCCGGGGTGGGTCTCGCCAGCGGCCTGGTGGATGGCACCACGCGCAGTTGGATCCGACCCGCTGTGCCCGCGGTGGCGGTGTCGCGCACGCCCACGGTGACCGCGGTCGTGGTGCCCTTCGGCGTCGCTTCATCGACGCGGACGGTCAGGCGCTGGCCGTCGAGAGCGAACTCGAAGCCCGCCGGCAGTGTGCCCTGCAGTTCGTAGCGCAACTCGTCGTAGTCGTCGGGGTAGGGGTAATTCGTCATCCGCAGCAGGTCGAACTCGCGCTCGGTTCCCGGCTCGAACTCGACGGTGGCACCGGCGAATGCTGGCGGCTGGTTCTCCCGTGGGGTCACCGTGATCGGCAGCGACAGAATGGCGGTGCGTCCGTTCGGGTCGCTCGCCGAGCTGCCGTCGGTGACTTCGAACGTGATCGACGCGGGCCCGAAATACAGGTCGGCCGAGCTGAACTGCAATGTCGACGCGTCGACCACGAGGTCCGACCCATCGGAGTTTGTCGCGCGCACCGTGCTGGAGTCGGTCAACCGCACCTGGCGTCCTCCGATGGCCACCACGTAGTCGTTGAGGTTGATCCGCAGGGTCTCCTCGCTGACCACGGTCAGCGGATCGGCGCTGCGGTCGATCTGCGGAAGCGCATCGTCGAAGCCGGGAACCCAGATGAACGCGTAGGCGCGGATGCTGTCGTCATCCGGATGCGACACCGAAAACGGAATGATCTGGCTCTCGTTGGTGATCGTCACCGTGATCGACTTCCGCGAGTTGACCGAGGCGGTATCCCGGTATCCGCTCATCACCGTCAGGCCCAGTTCCCTGGTGTCGCCGTCCGCGAAGAAGACGTTGCCGAGCACGTTGACGTCGATCGTCTCCCGATCGAGCACGTCGCTGAGGCTCACCACGCTGTCGCGGGCGATCGGATACGCCAACGGCGCCGTCTCCGACACGACCACGGTGACGAAGTTCGAGCTGCTGCCGCCGAACGCGTTTTCAATCGTGTAGACGAGACCGTACCGGCCGGGCACGGCTGGCGGGGTGACCGTCACGACCTGGTCGTCGATGATCTCGGCCTCGACCTCTGCGTCGGCGGTTTCCACCGCGGTCACGGTCAGGGCGCTGCCGTCGGGGTCGGAGTCGTTGGCGAGCACCTGCACCGAGACGCTCCGTCCCGGTCGGGCGGCCACCTCGTCGGCTACGGCGATGGGGTTGCGGGTACCGACGCGAGGGGTGATTCCGATCCGCACGGTGCCGGTGGCGCGCGCGCCCAATCCGTCAACGACGGTGTAGTCGAAGCTGTCGGTGCCAGCCGAGTAGTCGCCCGCCTCGTACACGAAGTAGTCGGGGCCGGAATCGACGACCGAGCCCTTGGCCGGGTTGCCCTCCTGTCCGAGTAGCTGCACCGAGTCGCCATCCGGGTCGATTCCGCCGAGTGGGATGTCGATCTGCACGCGTTCCCCGGCCAGCACCCGCGCGGTGACGGCCTTCGGCACGGGCGGGTTGTTGGTGGCGACGTCGTCTTCCTTGACCGTCAGCGTCAGTTGCGCCTGCGCGCTCTGCCCGCCGGGCCCGGTGATCTCGTAGACGGCCGTGTAGACGCCGGGACTGGTTGGTGCGAGGTAGCGCAGCACGGTGCCGGCGGCGAACAGCAGGCCTCCCCCGGATGGCACGTCGCGGGTGAGCGTGGGGTTCAGGGTGAGCTCTTCACCATCCGGATGCAGGTCGTTGCTCAGCACCGGAATATCGATCGCGTCGCCCACGCGCACGTTCACCGCATCGTCGTGCGCGATCGGCGGCTGCAATTGCGCGGGCCGGGGTATCTCGACCACCGTCACCACCCCGTCGGCCTCGGCGAGGCCGTTGCTGACCCGGTAGTTGAAGACCACGCTGCCCGATTCCAGGGGCGCGGTGAGCGTCACCCGGATCAAGCGCTGCTCGAGAACTTCGGCGCGCACTCCGGACTCCACCGGCACGTTCATCACGTCGGTGACGACGAGCACGCCGCCGGCCGGGTCGATGTCGGTCGCGGCAACATCGATGCTCTCCTGGCTGAGGGTCTTCACGAAGACGGTCTTCGGCACCGTGATCGGCTTGGTGTTCGCGTCAGCGGGTGGCGCGACTTCCACGCGCACCTGCCCGGTGACGGACTGCCCATCGTCAGCGACGACGTATTCCAGATAGTGGGTGCGCACCTGGTCGCTGACGAAGGTGAAGGTGCCGGTCTCGTAGCTCGGGGTGATGGTGGCGCCGGTCTTCTCCGGAACGCCGTTCAACCGGACAGGACCGTTGCCCCCGCGCACGTGGGTGAGCGGGGAGATGGTGATCTCCTGCCCGGCGTAGGCGCTCACCACGAAGGTCTCCGCGATGATCGGCACGGATCCCGCCGGGTACACGGTGACCGTCAGCGAGCCCACGCCCTGGGCGGTGCCGTCGGTGACCGTGAGTGAGACGGTGCGGAGGTCGCCGCTGCCGCCGCGCTCGGTGAAGACGACGGTGCCATCCGGTTCGAAGTTGCTGGTGTCGGGTTCCTCGACACCAGCCGCGGTCAGGTAGAACGCGTCGCCGTCGGGGTCGAGCCAGTCCACCAGCACCTCGGTCGACTGCCTGCCGCCCTGTTGCACGGTGGATTTGGTCGAGCGCACCTGCAGCGGTGCCGAGTTCTCGTCGTCGCCGCGCACCGTGACGGTGGCTCTGGCGGTGGCCTCGCCGCCGCGGCCGTCGGTGATGGTGTAGTCGAAGGAGAACTGCCCGGTCGCCCCCGGCTCGAGGGTCAGCTGCAGTTGCTGGCGCTGGCTGATGAAGTCGATGCGGCCGCTGGTGTCGTTCGCCGCGTTGACCTCGCTGATCACCAGCACGTCACCATTGGCGTCGTGGTCGTTCAGCAGCACGGGGAGAACGGTGGTGCGGCCGGGTCGCGCGCCGAACTCATCGTTCACCGCCACCGGGGGAACCTGCGTCTTCTCCAGTTCCGGCGGAGTGTCCTCGTCGTTCTCTTCGACGGTTTCCTGGCTCTGCTCGGTGTCGATCAGCTCGGCCCAGTTGTTGATCAGCTCGCCGCCCCGCTGCACCGCCCAGCTGGCGCCCGCGCCGCTCTCGTTCAGCACCACCCGGTTGCCGTTGGTGGCGAAGGCCAGCTGCCCGGTTCCGGGCATCCCGGCAAGGCTCAGGGTCTCTGCCGGCTGCGTCTCGCAGTTGCGCCAGGCCTGGCCGCCGGTCCACGCCGCGAACTCGCAGCCGTCGACGACGGTCGGTCGAGCAGGGCTTCCGGCCTGGCCGTCAAGCACCACCTCGGTGTCGGTACCGTCCAGCGGCACGCGCACGAGGCCGGAGCCGTGCGCGACCAGCACGCTGCTGCCGTCGACGTGCGGCAGTTGCAGTCGGCCGTCACCGTCGGTGACCCCGGCGAGGTCGACGACTCCGCCGGCCGTCTCGACCTGGTCGCCGGCGACGTCCAGCACCATCCATCGCCCGGCCACCGAGGTGACGGCGTACTCGCCGGTGTCCTCGCCGATGCTGGTGCGGTCGGTGGTTTCCACCACGTCGCTCTGCGCTGCGGGCACCTGGTAGACGGTGCGGGTGTCGGGTGAGAACACGGTGAGCCGGCCGTTGTCGTCGACGCTGGACACGGAGTCCACGCCGAGGCTCAGTTGCGCCTCGCTTTCCGGGTCGAACGACGCGATGTCGGCGACCGGCACGATCCAGATCTCGCCGGTGCCCTGGGCGTGGATGACCACGCGCTCGCCGGCGAGGAACACCGCCGGGTTCTCCGGGGGCAGCGGCACGCTCTCGACCGACTGTGAGGTGGCGGGATCGATCACGTCCAGTTTGCTGTTCCCGCGGTCGATCATGAGCACGGTGGCGCCGTCCTGCACCACCTCAAGCTCGCTGCCGGTGGCCTCGACGACGGTGTTCAACGCGAGCACCTCGGTGCTCACCCGGCCGACGACCTGTTCTGTACCGTTCGGCACCCACACCGATCCGTCGGACAGTTCGAGTTTCTGCGCGGTGTACCCGGTGGAGACGATCGCGACCGCCGCCACCAGGGCCGCGATCAGTCCGCCACTCGTGGCGGTGGCGACGCCGGTCTTTCGTGCTGCAAGCCATGCCCAGATCATGGCGTCCGCGCCGTCACTCAGCCGCCTCGACGCACTTCTGGGCGGATGACGGCCCGGTCTTGCCTTCGCGGTTCACGGTGACGGTGATGCACACGTTCTCGCCAGGCTGGGCGTCCACGGTGAAGCTCGTGGACTGCTGGGATGCCGAGACCTCGTTGCCCACGCGCACGTCGTAGCTGTCGGTGGCGGCGAGTCCCGGGTCGGCCCAGCTGAAGCGCACCACTCCCCCAGATTCCTCACCGGCGATGTTGGCGACGACGGGAATGTCCGAGGAATTCGCCCGAATCAGCATCATCGTCGCGGTCGCGCCCAGGGCGATCACCAGAACGGCGCTGCCCACCAGCATCCAGGAGAACACCTTCATGCCGCGGCTCTGCCCGGCCGAAGCTGTGCCGGTGGAGCGTTGCCCGCGCGAGTCACGCACCATGGTGCCCACCGCCTGGTAGCCCTGGTCGACCGCGGCACGACGGCGGCGGCGCTTCGCGGATGTCACCGCACCGGTCACCCCACGGATGCGGGTTCGATCCTCCAGGTCGGCGACGGTGGCCAGCGCCCAGTCATCCATCGCCACCTCGATCGCCGTCTGTGGCACGCCCAACTCCGACTCGACCGCCTGGAACTCGCGCACCAACTCCAGCACGCTCGACGGCCGGTTCTCCGGCTTGCGCGACATCCCACGCAGCAGCGCCTGTTCCAGGCTGCCCGGGACATCCGCTCGCCCGATCGGTTGCGGCTTGCCGCGCGTGATCCGGTTGATCAGGTCGGCGGAGGTGTTCGACCCTCCCGGCACCTCGAACGGTGAGCGTCCGGCCAGCAGGGAGTACACGGTTGCGGCGAGGGAAAACACCTCGCTCTCCACGCTGCCGGCCGATTCGTCGAGCAGCACCTCGGGCGCCGACCAGGGGATGCTGAGGCCGATGGCGCCTTCGCCGTGTGACTGGGACAGGGTGGCGGCGATACCGAAGTCGGAAAGCACCGGATGCCCGTACGCGGTGGTGAGGATGTTCGACGGCTTCACGTCGCGGTGCAGCACTCCGGCCCGGTGCGCGGTCTCCAGGGCGCTGCCGATCTTGACAGCGATGCGCAGCACGTCGGGCACCGGGATCGGTTCGCGGCGATACCGGTCGCTCAGCATCGAGGAGCACAGCTCCATCACCAGGTAGGGGCGGCCATCGGAGGAGACGCTCGCCTGGTACACGGTGAGGATCGACGGATGCGACGACAGCTGAGCCATCAGATTGGCCTCGGCCTGGAACATCTGCCGCCCGTTGTCGTTGACGGCATCGCTGAGCATCACCTTCACGGCGACCTGTCGGCGCGGCATGTTCTGCTCGTAGAGGAACACGTCGGCGAACCCGCCGGAACCGAGCACGTGCAAGTGCATGAATCCCGGCAGCACCGGAGGCTGGGACGGCAGCCTGCGCGTCATGAATCCCCCCTTGCCCCGCCAGAGCGAACCCCACCATTGTAGGCAGCTGCATGCGCCCAGAACGGGGGATTCCCCCGAACGGGGGGCGTGTCTAAATTAGTTGCGGCCCCGCGGTGCCGTGTCTTCGATGTCCTCGTCGAATTCGCGATCGTTCGGCGCCTCGAGCACGTCGACGATGACCACTGTGACGTTGTCGCGACCGCCGCCTTTCAGCGCGGCGTCGACCAGCGAGTTGGCGGTGTCGAGGGATGACGCACCGGCGGCAAGCAACGTGGTCAGGTCTTCGGCGCTGACCTCCTTGGTGAGCCCGTCGGAGCAGATCAGCACGCGCTGGCCGGTGCGGATTGGCACCATCCAGTAGTCGGGCTGCGGAGTGGCGCCGAAGCCGATCGCCCGGGTGATCACGTTGCTGTCGGGGTGGGTCTCGGCATCCGCGGCGCTCAGGATGCCGGCATCCACCATCTCCTGCACCACCGAGTGGTCGATGGTGACCTGGGTCAGCCGACCGTCCTCGAACAGGTAGACGCGACTGTCGCCGACGTTGAACAGCGCGAAGCAGGGGTCGGTGCCGCGCAGCGCCAGGGCCGCCCCGGTCACGGTGGTGCCGACGCCGAGCATGCTGGTGTCGGTGACCTTCTCGATGTCGGCGGTCGCGTTGACCAACGCCTCGGTGATCTGCTCGGGCGTGAGGAAGTGGGAGACGGCGACATCGGCGAGCCGTGAGACGACGGCGTCGCTCGCGAGGTCGCCAGAGGAATGCCCGCCCATGCCGTCGGCAACCGCGAAGATCGGTGCCTGCGCGATCGAACTGTCTTCGTTGATACTGCGGCGCAGGCCGATATCTGTCGCGCTGGCCCAGGAGAGGCGGATGCTCGAATCCTCGCGCCCGGGAATCTTCAGGGCGAAGTCGGCGATGTCATGGCCGATCTGTGTCACGGCGCCTTCCTACGGGGGTCGGTGGATTCGTCACTCGGCGGATTCATGGGAGGACCTCAATACTGTTTCCATCACCGATGTTCACCACGGCGCCGGAGGTGAGCACCATTGACTCACCCTGACGCAGTTTACGCGGCCTCGATCCGGGCACAGTGACAATCGTCCCGTTTGTCGAGCGTAAATCGGTTACGACGATGGATCTGCCATCCAGGCTCAGCTGGATATGCGTGCTCGACACCTGCTTCGATGGGGAGGGGACAACGATCAGTTGCGGAGGCGCGGCGTCGTAAATGCGGGGTGCGGTCGGGCGGCGGCCGATGAACGCGGGCACGCTGAGGTCGTACACCGTCTCGTCACCCAGGATCCGGAACCGGTAGCGCGGACGGGTCGAAGCCGAGTCGGGCGAGCCGAGGGGCGGGGGCTGAGGGGACCGTGCCGGGATCCTGGAGAGCACCACCGTATCGGCGAGCGCGGCGTCGAGCGGATCTGCAGCGCCGAAGCGCGCACCGCGCGGGAGTCGACCGACAGGGTTCTGCCCGATGATGGTGTCGTCGAGGTCGGGGTCCACGACCTTCTAATCTACACCGCCACCCTCCCATCTGGCCCATCTGGCCCATCGCATAGCGGATACGGGTGGCATGGCCGAGCCTGGCGGCGATTCTCCTAGACCATCGTTTTCAGTCGCGAACGGCTCGTAAAGGTTCGGATTCGCTTGAGTATGCCCCAGTGGACTGACAGAATCGAGATATGGTGGCGAAGAAACCCAATCAGCTCGATGATGTCTCCAAGGCGATCATCGAGCAGCTTCAGGAAGACGGTCGGCGCTCATACGCCGAGATCGGCAAGGCCGTCGGGCTGAGCGAAGCTGCGGTGCGGCAGCGTGTGCAGAAGCTCACGGAGTCCGGGGTGATGCAGGTGGTTGCCGTCACCGATCCGATGCAACTGGGTTTCTACCGTCAAGCCATGATCGGAATCCGCGCCACCGGCGACACCACGGTGCTCGCCGACCAGCTAGGCAAGATGCCGGCCGTGGATTACGTCGTGCTCACCGCCGGCAGTTTCGACCTGCTCATCGAGGTCGTCTGTGAGAACGACGATGACCTCATCGATCTGCTCAACACGCAGATTCGAACCCTCGACGGCGTGCTCTCGACCGAGACGTTCGTCTACCTCCGGCTCCACAAACAGCTCTATAACTGGGGAACACGATAACAATGACCACAGAGCAGCTCGTAGAAACCACTGACCACAGCGCGCTTCAGCAGAAGGCCAGAGACCATCTGTGGATGCACTTCACCCGCCAGTCGGTGATCGAAGAGGGCCACCCGGTGCCCGTTATCACCCGCGGTGAGGGACACAAGATCTGGGACAGCACCGGCAAGGAGTACATCGACGGTCTCAGCGGCCTGTTCGTGGTGAACGTCGGGCACGGCCGCAGGCGCCTCGCCGAGGTTGCGGCGAAGCAGGCTGAGCAGTTGGCGTTCTTCCCGATCTGGTCGTACGCGCATCCGGCGGCGATCGAACTCGCCGACCGGCTGGCCGGGTACGCGCCCGGCGACCTGAACCGGGTGTTCTTCTCCACCGGCGGAGGCGAGGCCGTCGAGACCGCGTTCAAGCTTGCCAAGCACTACTGGAAGCTGATGGGGCGTCCCACAAAGCACAAGGTGATCTCGCGGGCCATCGCGTACCACGGCACCCCTCAGGGTGCGCTGGCGATCACCGGCATCCCGGCGATGAAGGAGATGTTCGAGCCGATCACCCCTGGCGGCTTCCGGGTGCCGAACACCAACTATTACCGTGCCCACGAGATGGGTTTCGACGGCACCGAGGAGGCCTTCGGGCTGTGGGCCGCGAACCGGATCGAGGAGATGATCCTGTTCGAGGGCCCGGAAACCGTCGCCGCGATCTTCCTCGAACCGGTTCAGAACAGCGGCGGGTGCTTCCCTCCCCCGCCCGGGTACTTCAAGCGGGTGCGGGAGATCTGCGACCAGTACGACGTGCTGCTGGTCAGCGACGAGGTGATCTGTGCGTTCGGGCGCATCGGCAATTTCTTCGCGTGCGACACCTACGGTTACGTGCCAGACATGATCACTTGCGCCAAGGGGATGACCAGCGGCTACTCGCCGATCGGCGCGACCATCGTCTCTGAGCGCATCTACGAACCGTTCAAGCACGGCCAGACCACCTTCTATCACGGGTACACCTTCGGCGGACATCCGGTATCGGCGGCGGTCGCCCTGGCGAACCTCGACATCTTCGAGGAGGAGAAGCTCAACGAGCGGGTGCGGGAGAACTCGCCGATCTTCCGGGCCACCCTGGAGAAGCTGCTCGACATCCCGATCGTCGGCGATGTGCGCGGAGACGGCTACTTCTTCGGCATCGAACTGGTGAAGGACAAGGCCACCAAGGAGACCTTCAACGACGTGGAGTCCGAGCATCTGCTGCGCGGTTACCTGTCTCGCGCGTTGTTCGAGGCCGGCCTGTACTGCCGGGCCGACGACCGTGGCGACCCGGTGGTGCAGTTGGCGCCGCCGCTGACGACCGGACCGGAGGAGTTCGACGAGATCGAGCGCATCCTGCGGTCGGTGCTGACCGGCGCGCTCGAGCATCTGTAGGGTGCGGCCGTGGCGGCCGACTATCGTGGTCTGTCGTTCTGGCACGCCACCGTCGACGACGACCTGACCCCGCGCGCCAGCCTGCCGGGAAACATGGATGCGGACGTCGCGATCATCGGCGGCGGGCTCACCGGCCTCTGGACCGCGTATTATCTGCTCCGGCAGGACCCGGACCTGCGGGTCGTGGTGCTGGAGAAACAGATCGCCGGGTTCGGGGCATCCGGTCGCAACGGCGGGTGGTGTTCCGCCCTGTTCCCGGCCTCGCCGGCGGCGCTCGAGCGGCGGCACGGTCACCGACCGGCCGTCGCCATGCGCCGGGCGATGGTCGACACCGTCGACGAGGTGGGGCGGGTCGTCGCGGCGGAGGGCATCGACTGCGACTACGTGCGCGGCGGCACCGTGTCATTCGTGCGGTCGGCGGCGCAGCTGGTTCGGGCCAGGGCGGAGATCGCCGAGGCGGAACGCTTCGGTGAGCCGCGCACACTGCTCGAGGAGCGCGCCGTGTTCGACCCGGCCTGCGCCACGCTGCATCCGGCGAAGCTGGTGCGCGGGCTCGCCCGGGCGGTCGAACGCCGCGGCGGGCTGATCTACGAGCGCACCGACGTGCTGGGCTGGCGGCCGCACCGGGTGCGCACCCGGCGTGGAACGGTCACTGCGAACACGGTGGTGCTGGCCGCAGAGGGTTATCGTGCCACGCTCGCCGCCACCCACCGCAGCGTGCTCCCGCTGTACTCGCTGATGATCGCCACAGAGCCGCTGCCCGATTCGGTGTGGCGATCCATCGGCATCGAGCACGGACAGAGCTTCACCGACTTTCGGCACATGCTGGTCTACGGGCAGCGCACGGCCGACAACCGCATCGCGTTCGGCGGCCGCGGCGCCCGGTACCACTGGGGCAGCAGCATTCGCCCCGGTTACGACCGAAGCCCGCGGGTCTTCGAACACCTGCGACGCGCGCTGGTCGACCTGGTGCCGCACGCGGCGGGCGCTGCGATCACCCACCAGTGGGGCGGCCCGCTCGGGGTGCCCCGAGATTGGCACGCGTCGGTACAATTCGACCCGGCGACCCGTCTCGGGTCGGCGGGCGGCTACGTCGGAGACGGCCTCAGCACCACCAACCTCGCCGGCCGCACTCTGGCTGAGCTGATTACCGGCATCGAGCTCATCTCCGGCACCGAGTCGCCGCTCACCCGGCTGCCCTGGGTGAACCATCAGTCGCCGCGCTGGGAACCGGAGCCGCTGCGCTTTCTCGGCGCGAACCTGGGCCTCGCCGCGATGGCTGCGGCTGACGTCGAGGAGAGCCTCACCGGCCGCCCCTCCGTCTTCGCCAAGTTGGTCGGGCCGTTGGTCGGCCACTGAGTGTCGGGCCGTCCTCTTCTGGCACGTCGAACGCCCACTCGGGTAGACGGCCCGACGCGAACAACGAGTGCAGCAGCGTGGCCATGCCGTACTCGGGGTCGATCGACAGGGCCCGCCGCACCAGCACGCCGGCCGCGGAGCCGAGGCCGAGCGTCCAGTGCAGCCAGGCGAGCATGACCAGTGGCGCGGGCTGGGCCGCTCGCGGCGCGCGGGCCGTCAGGGCCTTCATCAGCGTTATCGCGCGCGCGATGCGTTCCGAATCAGGTCGCGGACCTTCACCCCACAACCGCCTGGCGGCCTCATCGAGCGCCACGCTCACCCTGCCCTCGCTGGCGAAGCGCAGGTTCTCCTCGTACACCTCATCACCCACCTCGAGGCCGAACGCAAACTGCAGCATGACCGCGTCGCGGGTGGGTGGCCCCTGTAGGCAGAACAGCAGCAGTGCCGCGCACTCCGGGTCGAGGGTGCCGACATCCCAGTGCAGTGCGGCTTCGAACAGCATCGGAATGTCCTGCATTGCCGAGGGGAGGTCGTCGTTGCAGTCGACCGCGTCGCACAGCTCGCGGAGCGCGATGAGCGCGCGCCCGACTCGCTCTTTCGTCGCGAAGTCGACGGCCGGCAGCACGGCGCCGGCCGCGACATCCGCAACCTCCCTCCTGTCGGCCGGTGCGATCGCCTGATGGATCGGCGATGCCGCGATCTCGTCGAGCGGATGCGGCGTCTGATCGGGGTCGAGATAGCTGGTCCAGCCGTCCGCCGCCTGGCACAGCGCGTCGCGCACGAGGAATCCCGATACCCGGGCGCGGAGAATGACGGCCTTGGCGAACGCGGCGTGCGGAACGCCCGCCACGCTCTCGTCGGTGTAGACCACGGGCACGACGGCATCCACATCCGGGACCTTGCACAGCATGCCGAGCATCGTGAGTGCTACCCGTTTGTACTCCTTGACCGACCGGGTGTTCGGCAGGTCGAAGCGCATCGCGCCACAGGTACGGTTGCCACGGAACGCCACCAGCACCATGCTGTTGCGCGGCTGGAATCCGGCGAGTTGCGGAACGAGGGCGAGAAAATCCTGCGGCTCATGGGCCTTCACGACGGTCTGCATGCAGACACTGTGCGCCGATTCGTGTGGTTCGGCTCGCGTCATCCGCCGCCTGTGGACAACGGCAGCCTGTGGACAACCGGCCTGAACCGGTGGGGCGTACTACCGCTCCGCCGCGAACAGCTCCGAGATCGTCTGCACGTCCTCGGCCGAGGCCTTCCAACCCGTCGAAGCCTCCGCGTTCTGGGCGACCTGTTCGGGTGTGGTGGCGCCGGCGATCACGCTCGTCAGCCCCGGCTGGGCGAGCAGCCAGGCGAAGGTGCCCTCGAGCATGTTCACCCCGCGCTCGTCGAGGAACGCCTGATACTGCTCGATCACATCCCAGGGCGCGTTCTCTAGCAGGTGCGGCCGCTGCCGCATGATCCGGCTGTCCTGCGGGCCGCCGGAGCGGCTGAACTTGCCGGTGAACAGTCCGTTGTAGAGCGGGAACCAGGGCAGGAATCCGAGCCCGTATGCATTGACGGCGGGCAGCACTTCCCGTTCCGCGTCGCGGACGAGCAGGCTGTACTCGTTCTGCGCCGACACGAACCGTGGATGCCCGTGCAATTGGGCCTTCAGCTCAGCGTCGGCGATCTGCCAGCCGGCGAAGTTGGAGTGCCCGATGTAGCGCACCTTGCCCTCGCGGATCAGGTCGTCGAGCACCTCGAGGGTCTCTTCGATCGGCGTGTGCGGGTCGGGCGTGTGCAGCTGGTAGAGGTCGATCCAGTCGGTCTGCAGGCGGCGCAGCGAGCCCTCGACTGCCTGCCGCACGTAGCGCCGTGAGCCCTTGGCGTCCCAATGGCTGAGCGGGGACTCGTAGTCGGCGTGGCCGAACTTCGTGGCCAACACGATCTGATCCCGGCGGCCCGCGAGTGCCTGCCCCATCATCGTCTCGCTGCGGCCGAATGCGTAGCCGTAGATGTCGGCGGTGTCGAACAGGGTGATGCCTGCGTCGATGGCGGCGTGGATGACCGCCGCGGTGCCCTCCTGCGTCTCGGTGTTCGTGCCGGGGCGGCCGAAGTTGTTGCAGCCGAGGCCGATGGTGCTGACGCGCAGGCCGGAGCGGCCGAGGTTTCGATACTCGATAGTCACCGTACTATCCTGCACCGGTTGCGGCCATGGGAGTTCTCCCCCGGATGGATCCGGGCCGATCTGAACGACGGATGCCGCGGCTACCGTCTGCGGCATGACAACTGATTCCCCTCCTGACTCTGACCTGTTTTTCATGCGCGTGATGGAATCGCCGATCGGTCACCTCTATCTGGTGTCGAACGGAACCGCGATCACGTTCCTCAGCATTGGGGATCCCGCCGAGACACCTGACGTGGTGTTGACGAACCCGCACGCCCTGCTCGATCACGCGGCGGGCCAGCTTGCGGAGTACTTCGCCGGGGAGCGCCGCGAGTTCGACCTGCCGTTGGAGCCTCGGGGCACACCGTTCCAGCAGGCGGTGTGGAGCTGCCTGCGCGAAACCCCGTGGGGTGAGGTGACGAGCTACGGGGCGATTGCGGCGACGACCGGTCGACCGGCTGCCGGCCGTGCGGTCGGTGCGGCGGTGGCAGCGAACCCAATCGCGTTGCTCGTGCCCTGCCACCGAGTGCTCGACGCCGACGGGCGGATCACCGGTTACAGCCAGGGCGAGGGGGTGCCGACCAAAGCGTGGCTGCTGAGCCATGAGGGCATCGCCCACCGGCTGCCGGCCGGCTACATCGGCCCGGGCTCAGACCACGAGCTCCAGCTCGCCTGGGGCGCCTGGGGCGCTTGGTGACAGGCGGATCCCGACGCTCGCGGCCCAGGCGAGCAGCGAGTCGAGGTCGGCGTGGTCGATCTCCGCCTCGAGCACGGCGCGAACGAAGGTGCCCTTGCCCTTCTTGTTGAAGTGGTTGAGCGCGCGCCGCGCGCCGTCCTCTTCCTCGGTGACGACCCGCACGAAGTGGGAGCCGGCAGGGGCTGGTCCGAGGTGCACGTAGGCCTCGGAGCGCAGGTCCAGCACGAGGCCCGTTTCGGTGCGGCTGTTGCCGGTGCCCTCGCCGGAGCCAGAGCCAGAGCCAGAGCCTGGCCCGCTGTCGCTCGCGAGCGCTGCGGCTGCAGCATCTCGCCAGTGCTTACCGAGCGGCAGGTCGGGCAGCCGCGAGTCATGGGACAGCCGGTAGGCCGGGATCGGGTCGAGGGCGCCGATCGGGCCGAACAGGGCGGAGTGGATCACCACGTGTTGTGCCGCGAAGTCACGCTGGCTGGCGCTGAGCGAGGCAGCGTCCAGAGCGTCATAGAGCACGCCGGTGTAGCGGTCAATGGCGGGCATGAGCGCCGAAGAGCGCAGGCTGCGGTTGCGCTCGACCTCGGCGTGCTGCTTGGGCCCGAGCTTGAGCGCGCGCAGGGCGGCATCCCGATCGCCGGAGAGCGCTTTGAGCGCGGCGACGGCCTCGGTGCGCTGCCGTCGTAAAGCAGGAAAGCGGAGAGCGCCAAGGTCGAGCCTTGTGCCCTCCGCTCCCCCGTCACGCTTGGTTTCAGAGGGTGGAAGAAGAAACAGCATCAGTGTTCGATGCGTCCCGCCGGCGAACCGGCGACACGGCACCTACTTGATCGCCGCCTCACCCGCGAGCAACGTCACCGTGTCGTGCTCGACCGAGAGGAATCCGCCGTCGGCCTTCGCCGTGATGACCTCACCGCTCGTGGTGGTGACGCGGACGTCACCGATCGCGAGGATGGCGAGGATGGGCTCGTGCCCGGGCAGGATGCCGATCTCGCCCTCGGTGGTGCGGGCCACGATCTGCTTCGCAGTTCCCGACCACACCTCCTGGTCGGCCGAGACCACGCTGACCTTGAGTTCGGCCATGGTTAGCCGTTCTCCTTCTGGATCTGAGCCCACTTGGCCTCGACGTCGCTGATGCCACCGACGTTGAAGAAGGCCTGCTCGGCGACGTGGTCGAATTCACCCTTGGCGATCGCGTCGAACGACTCGACGGTCTCCTTCAGCGGAACCGTGGAGCCCTCGACACCGGTGAACTTCTTCGCCATGTAGGTGTTCTGCGACAGGAACTGCTCGATGCGACGGGCACGGGAAACCGTGACCTTGTCTTCTTCGGACAGCTCGTCAACACCGAGGATCGCGATGATCTCCTGCAGTTCCTTGTTCTTCTGCAGGATCTGCTTGACGCTGGTGGCAACGCGGTAGTGGTCCTCGCCCAAGTAGCGGGGGTCCATGATGCGGCTGGTCGAGGTCAGCGGGTCGATCGCCGGGTACAGACCCTTCGAGGCGATCGCACGGCTGAGCTCGGTGGTCGCGTCAAGGTGCGCGAACGTGGTTGCCGGAGCCGGGTCGGTGTAGTCGTCAGCGGGCACGTAAATGGCCTGCAGCGACGTGATCGAGTGACCACGGGTCGAGGTGATGCGCTCCTGGAGCACACCCATCTCGTCCGCGAGGTTCGGCTGGTAACCCACGGCGGAAGGCATACGACCGAGAAGGGTCGACACCTCGGAACCGGCCTGGGTGAAGCGGAAGATGTTGTCGATGAACAGCAGCACGTCCTGGCCCTGCACATCGCGGAAGTACTCCGCCATGGTCAGTGCGGACAGCGCCACGCGAAGACGCGTTCCCGGCGGCTCGTCCATCTGGCCGAAGACAAGTGCGGTCTTGTCGAACACGCCGGCCTCGTCCATTTCGTGGATGAGGTCGTTGCCCTCACGGGTGCGCTCGCCGACACCGGCGAACACCGACACGCCACCGTGGTCCTGCGCGACGCGCTGGATCATTTCCTGGATGAGCACGGTCTTACCGACACCGGCACCGCCGAAGAGGCCGATCTTTCCACCGAGCACGTACGGGGTCAGAAGGTCGATCGACTTGATGCCGGTCTCGAAGAGCTGAGTCTTTGACTCGAGCTGATCGAATGCCGGGGGCTTGCGGTGGATGGGCCAGCGCTCGGTGATCTCGAGCGTCTCCCCCTCCTTGAGGTTCAGCACGTCACCCGTGACGTTGAAGACCTTGCCCTTGGTGATGTCGCCGACCGGAACGCTGATCGCAGCGCCGGTGTCGCGCACTTCCTGGCCACGCACGAGACCGTCGGTGGGCTTCAGGGCGATGGCGCGAACGAGGTCGTCGCCGAGGTGCTGAGCAACCTCGAGCGTGATCTCGGTCGCGGAGTCGCCGATCGTGATCGTGGTCTTCAGCGCGTTGTAGATCTCGGGAATCGAGTCGTGGGGGAACTCAATGTCGACGACCGGGCCGGTAACACGGGCAATACGGCCGACGCCGGCAGTCGTGCTCTCGGTGACCGGCGCGAGTGCGGTGTCAGTCATGTCTTCTCTCTCCTGTGGGTTCTTACTTCGTTACGAGGCGAGGGCGTCTGCGCCGCCCACGATCTCGGAAATCTGCTGAGTGATCTCGCTCTGGCGGGCGTTGTTCGCAAGGCGGGTGTAGTCGCGCACCAGGTTGTCGGCGTTGTCGCTTGCCGACTGCATTGCCTTCTGACGTGCGGCGTGCTCGGATGCCGCGGACTGCAGCATCGCGTTGTACAAACGGCTCTCGATGTAGACCGGCAGCAGCGCGTCAAGCACGCTGGCGACATCCGGTTCGAACTCGTAGAGCGGCAGAATCTCGTTCTCGCCGGGCTCTTCGACGCCTTCGACAACCTCGAGGGGAAGCAGGCGCACGACCTCGGGAACCTGGGTCACGATGCTGACGAAGCGGTTGTAGACGATGTGGATCTCGTCGACGCCGCCCTCGCTCGCGGGCTGGACGAACTTCTCGACCAAGGCAGCGCCGATCTCGCGGGCGGTCTCGAACTGAGGCTGGTCGGTGGTGCCGGTCCACTGCTGCTCGGAGTCGCGGTGGCGGAAGGTGAAGTACCCGACTGCCTTACGGCCGACCAGGTAGTACACGACATCCTTGCCCTGACTGCGCAGAAGTGAGGCCAGTCCCTCCGCCTCCTTGAGCACGCTGGAGCTGAATGCCCCGGCGAGTCCACGGTCGGAGGCGAAGATCACAATGGCGGCGCGTTCTACCTTCGCCGGCTCGGTGGTGAGCAGGTGGTCAACGTTCGAGAACGTTGCGACGGCCGAGACGGCACGCGTCACGGCGCGCGAGTATGGCCCGGATGCGGCGACCCGCTGCTGCGCCTTGGCGATGCGTGATGCCGAGATCAGCTCCATGGCGCGGGTGATCTTCTTCATCGTCTGGGCAGACTTGATCTTCTGCCGGTAGACCCGAAGTTGCGCTCCCATGTGTCTCTTTCTCTAAGTGTCGTGTCGTCGAGATCGTGTCCCCCGCTGACCGAGCGAGTCGAAACTCGCCCGGTCAGCGGACAGGCGGATTGCCTAGCGGCGACCCTTGACGATCTTTTCCTGGTTGACGTCTTCGGCGGCCAGTTCTTCGAACTCTTCGCGGCCGACCGATGCCAGGGGCTTGCCCTCGCCGGTCTGGAACTCGAGCTTGAACTTCTCAATCTCGGTTTCGAGCGTCGCGACGGTGTTGTCGTCGAGCACGTTGGTGTCGCGCAGCGTCGTCAAAACCTCGGTGTTGCGGCCCAGGTAGTCGAGCAGTTCGCGTTCGAACCGCAGGATGTCCTCAACCGGAACCTCGTCGAGCTTGCCGTTGGTACCCGCCCAGATCGACACGACCTGGTCTTCGACCGGGTACGGCGAGTACTGCGGCTGCTTCAGCAGCTCGGTCAGTCGCGCACCACGGGCAAGTTGACGCTTGCTGGTGGCGTCGAGGTCGGACGCGAACATCGCGAACGCCTCGAGCGAGCGGTACTGGGCGAGCTCGAGCTTGAGCGTTCCCGACACCTTCTTGATCGACTTCACCTGGGCGTCACCGCCGACGCGGGACACGGAGATTCCGACGTCGACCGCGGGACGCTGGTTGGCGTTGAACAGGTCGGACTGCAGGAAGATCTGGCCGTCGGTGATTGAGATCACGTTGGTCGGGATGTACGCCGAGACGTCGTTCGCCTTGGTCTCGATGATCGGCAGGCCGGTCATTGAGCCGGCGCCCAGCTCGTCGGACAGCTTCGCGCAGCGCTCCAGCAGACGGGAGTGCAGGTAGAAGACGTCACCGGGGTACGCTTCGCGTCCCGGCGGGCGACGCAGCAGCAGCGACACGGCGCGGTAGGCCTCGGCCTGCTTCGACAGGTCATCGAAGATGATCAGGACATGCTTGCCCTGGTACATCCAGTGCTGACCGATGGCGGAACCGGTGTACGGCGCCAGGTACTTGAAGCCAGCGGGGTCGGAGGCAGGAGAGGCCACGATGGTGGTGTACTCCATTGCTCCGGCGTCTTCGAGCGCTCCCTTGACGGCAGCGATCGTCGAGCCCTTCTGGCCGATGGCGACGTAGATGCAGCGAACCTGCTTGCTGACGTCGCCGGACTCCCAGTTGGCCTTCTGGTTGATGATGGTGTCGATCGCGATCGCGGTCTTGCCGGTCTGGCGGTCACCAATGATCAGCTGACGCTGGCCGCGGCCGATCGGGATCATGGCGTCGATTGCCTTGATACCGGTCTGCATGGGCTCGTGCACCGACTTGCGCTGCATCACGCCGGGTGCCTGCAGTTCGAGTGCGCGGCGACCGTCGGTGGCGATCGCGCCGAGGCCGTCGATCGGGGTACCGAGCGGGTCGACAACGCGGCCGAGGTAGCCCTCACCAACGGGAACGGAGAGAACCTCTCCGGTGCGGGTGACTTCCATGCCTTCTTCGATGCCGGTGAACTCACCGAGCACGATGGCGCCGATCTCGTTCTCATCGAGGTTCTGCGCGAGGCCCAGGGTGCCGTCAGCGAACTTGATGAGCTCGTTGGCCATCACACCGGGAAGGCCCTCGACGTGCGCGATGCCGTCGCCGGCGTCGGTCACGTGGCCGACCTCGGCGGTGGATGTCTTACCGGGCTCGTAGGACTTGACGAAGTCCTTCAGAGCATCACGGATCTCATCCGGGCTGATGGTGATATCTGCCATGTTCTTTCCTATTCCTTGCTGGTCAGCCAGCGAGCTGAAGTCTGAGGTCGTTGAGCTTCGACGCGATGCTGCCGTCGATGACGTCGTTGCCGACCTGCACTCGCAGGCCGCCGAGGACGGAGGGGTCGATCACCTGGTTGATCTGCAGGGCACGCTTGAACTGCGCGGCGAGCCCCTGACGGAGCCGCTCCAGCTGCGCGCTCGACAGCGGAACCGCGGTCGACACCGTAGCGACGGCGGTACCGGCCTGATCGGCAACGATCGAGGATGCCGTGCGCAGAAGTTCTGCGATGCGACGTCCGCGAGGCTGCTGCACCAGGTGTTCCAGAATCGCGACCGTGTGAGCGCTAGCCTTCGCGCCCATCAGCCGCTTGACCAGCTCGGCCTTCGCCGCCGGGCTGCCGAGCTTGCTGCCGACAGCCAATTCGAGTTCCGAATCGGAAGTCACGGCGCTTCCGAACGCGAACAGTTCGGCGACGATGTTGACCGTGGCGGGAGCGGAGCGTGCGGTGGCGCGGATTGCGATCTCTTCCACGCCGGCCAGCAGGTCGTCCTGGTTCGACCACCGGGCTGCTGCGATGGACTGCAGCAGCTCGATGGTGGCCGGACTCAGCTGGCTGAACACCCGTGCGACCAGCACCTGCTTGCTGCTGGCGTCAGCGGAAGGGTCCGCGAGAGCAGCGCGCAGCTGGCCGGACTCACCGAGCGCTCGCCCCGCGGCGAAGAGTTGTTCACCCGTCGCGAGGTCAACGCCCGATAGCGCGGATAGTTTCGCCGATGCTTCGGCGAGTGCTTCTCTCGTTGCGGAACCCATTGCTACTTGTTCGCCTTTGCTGCTTCGTCTGCTTCAAGCTCGGCCAGGAAGCGGTCGACGAGCGCCGACGCCTTCTTGTCGTCGCTGAGGCTTTCGCCGATGACTCCGGAGGCCAGGTCGATCGCCAGCGTGCCGACCTCGCTGCGCAGCGAGACGAGTGCGCTCTGGCGCTCTGCCTCGATCTGTGCCTGCGCGGATGCGATGATGCGGGCGGCTTCGGCCGAAGCCTGCGTCTTCAGGTCGTTGAGGATCTTCGTGCCGTCGGCGCGAGCCTGGTCACGGATCTTCGCTGCCTCAGCGCGTGCATCGGCGAGCTGCTTGTTGTACTCGTCGAGTGCGGCTGCGGCCTCGGCCTGAGCGGTCTCGGCGAGCTTCATGCCGCCCTCGATGGTCTCGGCGCGAGCGTCGAGCGTCTTCTGCATCCGCGGAAGAACGACCTTCCAGAACAGCACCAGAATCAGCGCGAACGGGATCAGCGACCAAACGATGTCGTAAATAGCCGGCAGAAGAGGGTTGTGCGTCTCTTCTGCGGCTGCGTTTACCAATTCGGGAAGCATGTGACCGGCTTAGACGAAGATGAAGTAGGTCGCGATACCGATGAAGGCGAGCGCCTCGGTGAATGCGATACCGATGTACATGAGCACCGTGAGGCGACCCTGCAGTTCGGGCTGACGGGCAACCGACTCGATCGTCTTTCCCACGACGATACCCACGCCGATGGCGGGGCCGATAGCGGCGAGGCCGTAACCGACGGTCGCGATGTTGCCGTTGATCTCAGCGAGAACGGATGTTGCGTCCACGTTGTATTTCCTTCCGTGATGGCGAACCGGGCAAGTGCCAGGTTCGTATTAGTGCTCTTCAGCCAGCGCGAGCTGGATGTAGACAGTGGTCAGCAGGGCAAAGATGTACGCCTGAAGTACGGCGATCAGAAGCTCGAAGAAGGTGAACACGATGCCGAATGCCAACGTGCCGACGCCGAACAGACTCGGCAATCCAGTGAGCGTGAAGAAAAAGAAGTGCGTGGCCGAGAAGAAGAGCACGAGCAGCAGGTGACCGACGACCATGTTCATCAGGAGTCGGAGCGTGAGCGTGATCGGGCGGAGAACGAAGGTCGAGATGAACTCGATCGGCGTGACGATGATGTAGAGGAACGGCGGGACGCCTGGCGGCATCAGCGCGTTCTTGAAGAAGGCGCCGGGGTGCTTCTTGACACCCGCGTAGATGAACGCGATGTATGCGGCGGCAGCGAGCACCAGTGGAACACCGATCACCGACGTGCCGGCGATGTTCAGGAAGGGGACGACTCCGGTCAGGTTCATGAACAGGACCATGAAGAAGATCGTGGTGATCAGCGGAAGGAAGCGCTTGCCGTCCTTCTTGCCGAGCAGGTCTTCGGCGATGTTGATGCGCACGAAGTCGAGACCCATTTCAACCGCGCTCTGGAAGCGGCCGGGGACCATCTTCATCCTGCGGGTGCCGAGCCAGAAGATCAGAACGAGAACCAGGAACGCCAGCATGCGGATGAGCATGATGCGGTTCATCGCGAACGGCGTGCCCTCGAACAAAACGATGTCGGGGAAGAACTCCGCAATCGACGGACCGTGGAATTCGGAATCGCCGCTCGCGAGCGGTGCAAAAGAAGTGAGAGCGTTAACTAGCAGCGCTTATCTCCAAGCTCAGGGCATAGGTGCATGCGGCGATTTATTTGGTGGGGGGCCGTCAAAGACCCTATCAAAGAATAAGGGTCGCCTACGACTTGAACCGTTCTCAACTTCGCGCATCCTTGTCGCCAGGCAGCTCGACATCACTGACATAAGGGACGCGCGACCGGGTCACCGCAAGCAGGTCGACGGCGAGGCTGCCGATGACGGCCACCACGATGGTGATGAAGAGCACGACCGGGTCGATGAACGGCTGGTCTTTGAGTAGGAAGATCAGCACCAGGAAGACGATGAACTTGAGCAGCCAGGCGCCCATCACGATCGCGAAGAACACCGGGTTGAACACCTCGGAGTTGGTGGCCCGGCTGGCGAGCAGGATGCTGCCGGCGGTGATGCCGAGGAACAGGGCAGCCATCGCGGTGCCGATGAGCGCGCTGAGAACGCCGATGCCGCCCGCCACGATCCCGCCGACGATCGAACCGATGACGGCGATGGCGAGGGCGAGCACTCCCCCGTAGACGAGGGCTTTCTTCAGTACGGGTGCGGCGGTCATCCGGCTGGTTTCTCCTTGGCGGTGGTCGAGGTGGGGATACGGATGGAATCCGTTGAAGCCACATCGAGGGGGTCGAGTTCTGGGGAAGGCGCCGCGGCGTCATCCGGTGAGGCCAGCTGCGCGGCCGCTTCGACGCGCTTGCGCCTGCTGAGCGGCGCGAGGGTGATGACCGTGCAGATGATCAGCCCCACGGCGAGGATGATGAGGGTCGGCACCGTGTCGAGGAACATGAACCCCAGGCATCCGAGCGCCACCACGGTGGTCCACGCGTACAGGATCAGCACCGCGTGCAGGTGGCTGTGGCCCATGTCGAGCAGCCGGTGGTGCAGGTGCTGGCGGTCGGCGGTGAACGGCGACTTGCCTGCCCGCAGACGGCGGAAGATCGCGAGCGCGAAGTCGAGCAGCGGCACCAGCAGGATCGCGAACGGTAGCACGATCGGGATCAGCGACGGCAGCAGCGTTGCCCGGTCGGCGGTGAACTCGTCGGGGCTGATCTGTCCGCTGACCGCGACGGTGGATGCCGCCATGAGCAGGCCGACCAGCAGCGCGCCGGCGTCGCCCATGAACAGTTTCGCCGGGTGCCAGTTCAGGAAGAGGAACCCGAAGCAGACGCCGATCACCACGACCGAGATCAGCGTGGACAGGTTGAAGTAGTCGGTGCTGCCGCGCAGTTGCAGTAAATAGCTGTAGACGAAGTAGACCACGTTGGCGATGATGGCAACCCCGGCGACCAGGCCGTCGAGGCCGTCGATGAAGTTGACGGCGTTCATCACGAGCACGACCAGTAATACGGTCAGCGCCAGGGACATGAACGGCGACACCACGGCGACGCCCTCGATGAACGGCAGCGACACCAGCGGCACCTGCCAGGCGAGCAGGCCCGCGGCGAGGATCTGGCCGGCGAGCTTGGTGACCCAGTCGAGGTCCCAGATGTCGTCGGCGACGCCGATCAGCATGATGATCAGCGCCGAGCCGAGCAGCGCGAAGACTTTCAGCGGTTCGGCGAAGACCAGGCTGAAGGTCGGCAGCTGCGAGGCGACCGCAAAGGCGACGATCACGCCGATGAACATGGCCACCCCGCCGAGCCGTGGGGTCGGGCGGGTGTGCACGTCGCGGGCGCGGATCTTGGGGTAGAGCCGGTACTTCATGCTGAGTTTCCAGATCAGCAGCGAGAAGCCGAAGCTCACCAGCGCGGCGACCGCGCCTACCAGGGCGTAGAAGACGGTGCGGGGAATGCGGAAGCCACCGGCGTCAGCGGCGCTGATGATGTCGGCGAGATCCGTTACGAGCATCGATCGGCTCCGACGACGGTGCGGATCGCCTCGGCCGGGATGACGCCCTGCCGCACGATGCGCAGCTTGCCGTCCGGCAGGTGAAGCGACGTCGCGTCCACGATCGTCGAGGGTTCGGAGCCGCCGTCTCCCCCGTCCAGGTAGACAGCAACACTGTCGCCGAGCATGGCTTCGGCCTCGGCTGCGGTGGACGCGGCCGGCTGACCAGTGAGGTTCGCGGATGACACGGCCAGCGGACCGGTCTCCGACAGCAGTTCGAGTGCGATGCGGTTGCTCGGCATCCGCAGTGCGACGGTGCCGTGGGTCTCCCCCAGGTCCCAGCTCAGCGACGTCTGCGCGGGCAGGATGATGGTGAGTCCGCCGGGCCAGAAGTCCTTGACCAGCGCGCGCACCTCATCCGGTACCGATTCGGCCAGCGCGTCGAGCGTCGGGATGCCGGGGATCAGCACCGGCGGCGGCGACTGGCGTCCGCGGCCCTTGGCGTCGAGCAGACGCTGCACCGCCTTCGGGTTGAAGGCGTCTGCGGCCACCCCGTAGACGGTGTCCGTGGGCATAACCACGAGTTCGCCTCTCCCGATTGCTGCACGGGAAAGGCGCATACCGGTGAGCAGTTCGGAGTCGTCCGAACAGTTGAAGATGCGGGCCATGTCGCATACATCGTAGTCGGGACCGGCTGGGTGACCCCTCGACAGACACACGCCGCATTCGCTTATCCCCGCGCGAGCAGGCAGACTGGAGGCACCATGAGCCCGCTTTTCATCTTCGATATGGACCAGGTGTTGTACACGTACAACTGGGAAAAGCGGATGGCGGGACTCACCGAAGTCACCGGGCACAGCCTGGAAGAGTTGCGGCGGCGCTGGTGGCACGCCGAGGGGGAGATCGCCGCGGAGGCCGGCGGGTTCGCCTCGCCCGAGGCATACCTGGTCGCGTTCAACGAGGCCATGGGCATCGAGGTCAGCCGCGCGGACTGGGTGCGCTTCCGCGCCACCGCGATGACGCCGACGCTTGACGCACACGATGCCGTGCGCCGCGCGGCCGAGCTCGGACGGGTGACCCTGCTCACCAACAACGGACCACTCAGCGGTGCGCACCTGCACGAGATCGCCCCGGAGCTGGTCGACATCTTCGGCGAGCACCTCTACGCGTCGGCGCACTACGGCGCGCGCAAGCCCGATCCCGTGGTGTTCGAGCGGGTGCTCGAGCGCTACGCGACACCGGCCGAGAACGCGTTCTTCGCCGACGACCTGCCCGAGAACGTGACGGGCGCGGCATCCATCGGCATCACCGCGCACCTCTTCGAGGGCGCGGTCGGCATGCTCGCCGCGATCGAGCAGTTCGCCGCCGAGCGGGCCGAGTCGAGCGCGCTCCACGAGGCAACCGCCACCCGCTGATCGCCAGTTTTCCCCGGTAAGGTCCTCTCCCCGCCGGCGAGGTCTGGAGAGGCGAGGGTGCCGCGAGCGGAATGCGCGCTAGCGCAGGGCAGTTGTGGCGCGATCGCGACCGAGCAGGTCGCGGTGGGTTGCCACCGCGCGCCAGCCGTCGGCGGTCAGCAGGTCGCGGATAGCCGGCCCCTGCTCTTCGCCGTGCTCGATCACCAGGGTGCCGCCGTCGTGCAGCAGGCGTCGGCCGGTGGCGGAAACGTGATGCACGACATCC
>JBEVDR010000067.1:0-2737 GCA_040513215.1 Microbacteriaceae bacterium
GACAACCCCACGCCAGACCCGGAGCGGCCCGACGAAATGCGGCACCTCGGCCCCGAGATCATTGCCATGCTGCACCGCTATCCCGCCGTGCTCGCCTGGGTGAACGGGCACTCCCACACGAACTCGATCACGCCGCGGACCGGCCCGACGCCCGCGCAGGGGTTCTGGGAGATCAACACCGCCTCGCACATCGAGTTCCCGCAGCAGGCGCGCATCATCGAGGTCTGCGACAACCACGATGGAACGCTTTCGCTGTTCACCACCCTGATCGAGTCGGCGGCCCCGTACCAGGCGTCCTACGACGATGGAAGTCAGGCCGCGCTCGGCTCCCTCTACCGCGAGCTCGCCCTCAACGACCTCAGCTATTCCGCCGCCCACGGCGGCCTGCCGAAAGACCAGAACACCGAACTGCTGCTGCTGAACCCGCTGCGGTGAGGCCGCGGTATCAGGCGAAGGTGCGTACCGCGCTCACGCGGAGGAGGTCGAGTTTTGCCGCATCCTCCGATCCCGGGATCACCGTGTAGACCACGATCTTCAGGTCGCTGCCGGGCGCGGAGAGCACGTCGCAGTCGAAGCTGATCGGGCCGACGATCGCGTTGTGCACAGTCTTGCGCGACTCGCGGTGCTCGCCGAAGCCGGCAGAGTGCCAAAGCCTCTCGAACTCTTCCGACGTCGAGCGCAAATCGGCAACGAGTGAGGTGAGCGCGACGTCATCCGGATACCGCGTCACCGCCACATGCGCGTCGCAGACCAGGTCGCGGTGGAACTGCTCGCCGTGTTCGGCGCTGAAGCTGACCGGCGATTCCTTCCCGGTGAACTGTCTCCAGAGCAGGTTGCTCGCTCGCCCTCCGGCGGGAAGCGACTCGCCGAACAGCGTGACCCACAGGTCGTTGGTCAGCAGCGTGTCCCAGGCGGCCGAGAACACCGAGACCGGCACCTCGCCCAGTCGGTCGACGATGTGCTGCACCCCGGGCGTCACGTGCCGGGGCACCATGGTGCGGGTCGGCACGGCCACGCCGCCCATCCGGTATAGGTGATCGCGTTCTTCCTCTGTGAGCCTCAACGCCCGGGCGAGCGACGCCAACACCTGGGCCGACGGATGCTTCGCCCGCCCCTGCTCGAGCCGCACGACGTAGTCCACACTCAGGTTGGCCAGCATCGCCAACTCCTCGCGGCGTAGTCCCGGGGATCGTCGATCGCCGCCGGCCGGAAGACCGGCCTCCACAGGTGAGACGCGATCACGCCACGCTCGCAGCACGGTTCCGAGCTCTGTCATGCCCCCATCCTGCTCTCGGCCCCTGCACATCGGGTGGTACCCGCAGTGCCAGCAAGTCTCGGCGCCGCCGTCGCAGGCTCGAGGCATGACAACAACACTCATCACCGGTGCCAACAAGGGCCTTGGACTCGAAACCACTCGCCGCCTGATCGAGGCCGGTCACACCGTCTACGCCGGCATGCGCGACACCGCGAACGGAACGGATGCCGCGGCTCTCGGTGCCCGCATCGTGCGGCTCGACGTGACCGACCAGGCCTCCGTCGACGCGGCCATCGCGTCGCTGCCCGCCCTCGACGTGCTCATCAACAACGCCGGCATCATCGGTCCTCACTCGTCGGTCGAGGAGTTCGGTGCCGACGAGCTCCACGAGGTGTTCGACACCAACGTGTACTCGATCGTGCGGGTGACCAAGGCGGCGCTGCCGCTGCTGACGGCGTCAGACAACCCGGTCATCGTCAATGTGGCGAGCGGTCTCGGCTTCCCGCGTTTCGTCACCGACCCGTCGCGCGACGAATTCTCGGTGGTGGCACTCGGCTACCCGAGCTCCAAGGCCGCGGTGATCATGCTCGGCCTCCAATACTCGAGACTGCTGCCGTCGATGCGCGTGAACACCATCGACCCCGGCTATACCGCTACCGACCTCAACGGCAACAGCGGGCGGCAGACCGTGACCGAGGGAACGGATGCGGTGGTCGCCATGGCCACGATCGGCGCCGAGGGCCCGACCGGCACCTTCAGCGACCGGGACGGGGTGATCGCCTACTGAGGAGTACCGTCCGCTCCATGGCAGAGCTGAAGGTCGGCGACCGAGTGTCGTGGAACACGTCGCAGGGGCGCACGCGAGGCACGGTGGAACAGCGGAAGACCGCGGACTTCGAGTTCGACGGCCAACACTTCACGGCATCCGTTGGCGAGCCCGCGTTCATCGTGAAGTCCGAGAAGACGGGAGCCGAAGCGGCACACAAGGGATCGGCGCTGCGCAAACTCGCGGGCTAGTTCTCCGTGCGCCTGGTTTGTACGCTGGGCGGCAGAGGGGAGGGCCCATGACTCTCGACGGTGAGCTGCGCTTCGTTCCCGCCAACGAGGCGAGCTGGGACGACCTGCAGTCGATCCTCACGGGCATGGCAGCGCACTGCCATTGCACCCGCGAGCGGCTCGGCGACGGCGACTACTTTCCGATGCCGGAGCACGAGCGAGCCGCGCTGTTCCGTGCCGAGACGCACTGCGGCGACCCGCGTGCCACCGAGACCATCGGCATCGTCGGCTACCTCGACGACGAACCGGTGGCATGGTGCGCGGTCGATCGCCGCTCCGACTACGGCCGCGTGCGCGGTTCGCCCGTGCCGTGGAAGGGCAGGCAGGAGAGAAAGGATGACGAAACGGTCTGGGCGATTCCGTGCATGGTGGTGCGCCGCGGCTTTCGCGGCCGCGGCCTCACCCGCCCGCTGGTGCGCGCCGCCG
>JBEVDR010000068.1:0-9871 GCA_040513215.1 Microbacteriaceae bacterium
CGGAGATCAGCGACCCGAGCACCAGGATGCCGAGCAGCACCAGCACCATGCGGCGCTTGCCGTACATGTCGCCGAGCCGTCCGCTGATCGGGGTGGAGATCGCGGCAGCCAGCAGAGTGGAGGTGAGCACCCATTGGGCATCCGCCGGGGTGGTGTCGAGCAGCTGAGGCAGGTGCGGGATGACTGGCACCACCAGGGTCTGCATGAACGCGGCGACCAGCCCGGCTCCCGCGAGGACCGCGATCATCGCGCCGTCGCTGGGGCGACGGGTCAGCCTGCGCCGTTCAGCGTCGGTCAGCACGGATGTCGACGGGTGAACGCAGGCGATGACGCGGGCATGCGGGTGGGTCAATGCTCCTGAATCAGCCGAACGGATTGACGAACTGCACCGACACCGTCGAGCCCTTGTCGACGGAGTCACCGCCGGGCGGGTCGGTGCTCTCTACCTCGAAGCCGCCGGGCAGCGCGTCGGCGATGCGGTTGTAGCTCAGCTCGAATCCGGCGTTCTGCAGGAGCCCGCGCGCCTCGCCCCAGGTCATGCCGACGACGTTCGGTACCTTCACCTGTGGCAGGCCGCTGGAGGTGATCAGGGTGACCTCGCTGCCGGGGATCACCGGGGCGTCGTCCCTGGGCTGGGCACGGATGACCAGGTCGCGGTCGATCGTCTCGCTGGACTCGGTGCCGCCGACCGATGCGGTGAGCTCGACGGCGGCGAGGGTGTCGATGGCCTCCTCGACGGACTGGCCGGAGACATCTGGGATCGGGCCCTTCGAGACGACCAGAGTGATCGGCTGCAGCTCGCCGTATTCGGGGTTGGCGGCGATGCTGGCGCCGTCGGCGCCGAGCACGTCGAGCACCTGGCCCTCTGGGGAATCGGTGAACTGATAGGTCGACCCGGCGTAGCTGAACTCACCGTCGATCTCGGCCTTGGCGTCCTCCTCCATCGTCCCGACCAGGGCGGGCAACGGCATCGGCTTGGGGCCGGTGGACAGCAGCAGGGTCACCGCGCTGCCCCGATTGAGTGTGGCGCCCACCTCGGGGGTGGACCCGGCGACGAGGCCGACCGGAATAGTGGGGGAGTCGATTGCCCCCGCAGGCGTTGCCACCTCGAGCCCCAGCTCGGTGAGGGTCGCCGCCGCTTCGTCGGGCGGGGAGTTGAGGATCGACTCCGGCACGATTACCTGTGAGCCGGGCCCGGCACCGAAGTACCAGCCGACGCCACCGGCGAGGGCGGCGAGCAGCAGCACCGTGGCGAACAGCCACCAGCCCTTCTTGCGGCGCTTGCGCGAGGCGACAGCGAGGGTCGAGGCGCTGTCGGTGGTGACCGGGCCGGTCTCTCGACGCGTCGTAGCCTGGCCGATCACCTGGGTTTCGGCATCCGGGTTCGCGGTGACGAGCGGCGCCAACACCAGGGTCTTCTGGGTGGCGGTCGCGCCGGTGGGTAGCGCGGACTGCAGCGACTGCGCCGTGTCGCGTACCTGATCGAGCATCTCGCGAGCGTCGCGCGGGCGCTCTTCCGGGTCGCGGGCGGTGGCCCACAGCACGAGCTCGTCCAGTTCGGCGGGCACCTTCGGGTTCTTCGAACTCGGGGAGGGGACAGAGTCATTGGCGTGCTGGTACGCGATCTGCATCGGCTGGTCGCCCTTGAACGGCTGCTCGCCGGTGAGCATCTCGTACAGCATGATGCCGACCGCGTAAATGTCGCTGCGGGTGTCGGCGACGCCGCGCGTCACAAGCTCCGGCGACAGGTAGGCGATCGTGCCGAGCAGGGCGGCGCCGGTGGCGGTGTTCTTGCTGGCCGCGCGGGCGAGGCCGAAGTCGCCGATCTTGATGCGGCCGTCGTCGGCGAGCATCACGTTCTCGGGCTTCAGGTCGCGGTGCACGATGCCGGCCTTGTGCGCGGCGGCGAGCCCCGAGAGGACGGCCTCGAGGATGTCCATGGTCTGCTCGGAGGTGAGGCTGCCGTACTCGTCGAGCAGGTCACGCAGCGTGATGCCGGGCAGGTACTCCATCACCAGGTATGCCGAATCGCTGTCCTGGCCCTGATCGAACACGTTCACCACGTTCGGGTGAGCCAGCCGGGCCGCCGACCGGGCCTCCTGGATGAACCGTTCCTTGAACTGGGTGTCATCGGCGAGGTGCGGGTGCATGATCTTGACCGCAACGAGTCGATCCAGGCGAAGATCGGTGGCCAGGTAGACGGTCGCCATGCCGCCGCGCGCGATGCGTGACCGAACCTGGTATCTGCCGTCGATAAGACGGCCGATCATGGGGTCGGTCAGATTCGTGCTCACCCGTCGAGTCTAGAGTCGGCCACCTGATGATTCCGGCAACAACGCCGCAGGCGGCCCAGAGTCATCTCAGCGGAGGTCGGCGAACCAGGCGCGGGCGCTGGTTTCCCACTGCGCATACGCGTCGGGGAATGCAGAGATCTGCACGGCCTGCGCGGCCTCGGTCAGCGTCATCGACTGCCAGCCCGGGATCTCCAGCAGACCGCGGGTCACGCCGAGGTTCGGGTTCGAGTCGCCGCCGTAGAACAGCCGCGCCGAGTGGGTGGGGTTCATGATCTGCTCCGGGGTGCCCCAGCCGGCGCTCGGGCGCTGCTGGAACAGTCCGAGCGAGTCGCGGTCGCCGTAGTTGAGGTTGCGCAGGCTGGATTCCTGCATCGCCGTGGCGAGAGCGATCACGATCCCGGCATCCGGAACACCGAGGTCCTGGCCGACCCGCACGATGGTGCGGGCGTTCTTGCGCATCTCCTCGGTCAGCCGCGTGACCGTGTTGCTGTTCTTCGCGGCGGAGGCGGCCGGGGCAGGCGTTGCCCCCGGGATCACCAGGGAGCGGCCGGCGTAGATGATGCTGGAGGTGCTGAGCTTGTTCGCGCTGAGCAGCGAGGACAGGCTCACCCCGAACTGCTTCGCGATGGACGAGATGGTGTCGCCGGTGCCGATCACGTAGCTGCCGGGGGAAGCCGCCGGGGTCTTCTGCACGCTGGACACGGTCTTCATGGCGAGGGGCCGCCCGGGAATCGCTAGTGTTTGTCCGGGGTAGATGATGCTCGACCAGCTCAGGCCGTTGGCGCTCAGGATCTCCTGCGTCGAGACACCGAAGCTCGACGCGATGCGGGCGATCGTGTCGCCCTTCTTGATCGTGTAGCGGTCTGACGACGGCTGCGCGGGCGGCGCGACGGGGGCGCTCGACTGCCCGCCGCTGGCGAGCTTCAGCACCTGGCCGGGGAAGATCACCGATTTCCAGCCGAGACCGTTCATGGCCAGCACGGATGCCGTGGCCAGGCCATACCGGCTGGCGATCGATGAGACCGTGTCGCCCGCGGCCACCCGATAGGTCGACGGGGCGACGGCGGCGGTGGCGAACGACCCGGTGCTGATGGACGCCGGTTTCACCACGGCGCCGGCCGAGACGATCGCCTGCTTGATCTGCTTGCCGAGCTGGGAGGCGCTGGCCTTCGCGCTATCGGCGCGCGGGGTGATCTCCGCCTCGGTGACCGGTACGGTGATGTTCATCGACACCGCCACGGTTCCGGCCAGCACGATCGGAACGGTGTTCAGCAGGCTGCGACTGCGCTTGATCTGCTCACGAGTTCGCTCGGGCTGCCGGGTGGGGGCAAGGCCCGCGAATACTCGATGCGCGTTCGTCGGTGATTCATCTTGCGGTGTCGCACTGTCGAAACTCTGCGTCATCAGCTTCCCCGTCTTACTCCCGGCCCCGAGATCGGCGCCATCAAAGGGGATGGCGACTGATTCACGCTGTCACAGATAACAAGGCAAGTCAATTAGTGTGACCAGAGTGAAACGGGTTTACCTGTTCGTAACATCGCGGTGCTGTCGGAGAGGTAGCGCTGTCATGGCAGCATTAGACCGTGACTGATCTACCCACCACGTCCACCTGGCTGACCATTCCTGACCTCATCGAGGTGCTCGGTGTCTCGCAGAGTCGCGTGCGCCGCCTCATCGAGGAGCACTCACTCCTCGCCGTCCGCGTCGACGGCGTGCTGAAGGTTCCCTCCCAGTTCATCGTCGGCAACGAGCCGCTCAGCGAGCTGCGCGGAACACTGATCGTGCTCACCGACGCCGGCTTCAGCGACGACGAGGCCATGCACTGGCTGCTCACCGAGGAAGAGAGCCTCGGCACGGCGCCGATCGACGCGCTGCTCGCCGGGCGCAAGGCCGAGGTACGCCGCGTGGCGCAGGCGCTGGGCTAACCAGCCAAGCAGCTGCGCGACCGGTCATGCGTCTCGGCGGATGACCGTCTCGGCGAGTTCGCCGAGCATGCGGCGGGCAGCCTGGGACAACGGCGCGTCGGCGAGGACGGCCGTGGCCTTCTGCACGTTCTGGTCGATGATGCGCTCCACCCGGTCAACGGCGCCACTCTCGCGGATTGCCGCCTGAAGCATGCTGATCTGCTCGGCGTCGAGATCGGGATCACCGAGCAGTTCGTCGAGCGTGTTCCGCATGCCCGCCGGAAGGTGCTGTCGCGCGAGCGCGATCAGCACGGTGCGCTTGCCCTCACGCAGGTCGTCGCCCGATGGCTTGCCGGTCACCGCCGCATCGCCGAACACGCCGAGCAGGTCATCGCGCAGCTGGTAGGCGATACCGAGCGGCAGCCCGAACGCCCGCAGCGCGGCGAGCTGGTCGGCGCTGCCACCGGCCAGTGCCCCGCCGATCGTCAGCGGGGATTCGATGCTGTACTTCGCCGACTTGTAGATGATCACGCGCTCGGCACGCTCGAGGTGCTCCGTGTCCGGGCGGCTGCGCCAGGCCTTCTCCTCCAGGATGTCGAGATACTGCCCCACGGTCACCTCGGTGCGCATGCGGCTGAACTCCGCCCGGGCGGCGGTCGCCGCATCCCGGCTGGCCAGGGTCGCGAGGCCGGCGTCGAGCAGCTCGTCGCTCCAGCCGAGCAGCAAGTCGCCGAGCAGCAGCGCGCCCGACTGCCCGAAGGCGAGGTGCGGACCGAGCCAGTGGCCGTCGCGGTGGAGCGCCTCGAATCGGCGGTGCGCGGCGGGCAGGCCGCGCCGCGTGTCGGAGTTGTCCATGATGTCGTCGTGGACGAGCGCCGCGGCATGGAACATCTCCAGGGCGGTCGCCGACAGCGCGACGGAGGGGAGGTCGGGGTGCCCGGCGGAGTCGTGCAACGGGTCGAAGTCGGCGTCGAGGCCCGTCACGGACTGCCAGCCCCAATAACAGAACAGGGCACGGAACCGCTTTCCGCCGCGGAGCAAGTCGCGGGCGAACGTCGTGAAAGGCTGAAGTTCTGAGGCAATTTCGGCCAAATGGTCGGCGCGGTCATCCAGGAACCGGTCGAGTTCGGTCTGAACCAGATCAACTAACCGCGTACTCTCAGCCATTCGCCTAGCCTAGCCGCGCGGGCGAGCATACAATTGAGAGTCATACATGCGTCCAGCCCGAGCCTCAAAGGGGGAAGAGATGCCACTATCTGAGCAGGAGCAGCGGCTCCTTGACGAGATGGAGCGCAGCCTCTATCAAAACGATGCCGATTTCGTGGCAACGGTTGGCGGTCGACGAGGCAAGCCCAACTACACGGTTCTCGTCGTCGGTGTCCTGCTTGCCCTGCTGGGCATCGGGGTTCTCGTCACAGGCGTCATCGTGCAGCAACCTCTCGTGGGGGTGCTCGGTTTCGTCGTCATGTTCGCGGGCGTACTGACCATCTTCTCCCCGCCCCGCCGCGCGCTCCGCCCGGAAGATGCCGCCGCCCCCGGCCCATCGAAGAATCGCAAGGGCGGATCGTTCATGGACAATCTCAACGACAGGTGGGATCGCCGCAACGACGACCGCGGGTAACCGCTCCACCTAGTACTCCATATCCCTCCACGTGACTGGAGGGATAAGGCGCAAACAAGGGTCGACCTTCGGGTCGGCCCTTTCTTGTTGCCCGGAATCGGCGTCTTGCTTCCTGGAATCGGCGCGACCGCCCGCCGGCCGGGCAAAATCACTCCCTTTCCCTCCACCATCGTCTGCCCCGTGATCTGGGGGATCTCGGCGGAAAAAAGCGGCAATATTCCCGAAAAACCTTGAATGGGTGGTTGAAAGTGGAGTAATGTGGAGCACACCTGAACCCGGGGGGGCCGCACAGTGGGGGGAGATCGCTCGTGTTTCTTGGCACCTACGCCCCCAAACTCGATGAGAAGGGGCGCATCATCCTGCCGGCCAAATTCCGCGACGAACTGAGCGACGGTGTCGTACTCACTCGCGGGCAGGAACGCTGCGTATACGTGTTCAGCAACCGCGGCTTCGAGGAACAGCACGACCGCATCCGCCAAGCCCCGCTCACCAGCAAGGTGGCCCGCGACTACCTGCGGCTGTTCCTGTCCGGCGCCAGCGACGAGGTGCCCGACAAGCAGAACCGGGTGACCATCCCCGCGAACCTTCGTGAGTACGCCGGCCTCGACCGGGATCTCACCGTCATCGGAGCGGGCAACCGCGCCGAGATCTGGGCCACCGACGCATGGGACGCCTACTACAAGGAAAAGGAAGAAGCCTTCTCGAACACGGAAGAGGAGGTGATTCCGGGACTCTTCTAGCGCCTGGCCGCTGACTCCCAGCCGTTCCCACGCCCTGACACACTTCCCCGGTGTCAGGTCGGAATGGATGGGGATCAGTGACCAGGAGCCCACCCGGTACTGATGAGCAACGACATTCACACCCCGGTCAAACTGGAACGCACGATCGAACTGCTGGCCCCGGCGATCGGCAAGCCCGGCGCCGTCGCCATTGACGCGACCCTCGGCATGGGCGGTCACACCGAGGCCCTGCTCACCCGCTTCCCTGACCTCACCGTGATCGGCCTCGACCGCGACCTCGATGCCCTCGCCATCGCAGGGGAGCGGCTGGCGCCCTTCGGCAACCGGGCGCGCCTCGTGCACACCGTGTACGACCGCATCGACGCGGCGCTCGACTCCGTCGGTGTCGACACGGTCTCCGGCATCCTCTTCGACCTCGGGGTGTCATCGCTGCAGCTCGACCGCGCCGAACGCGGCTTCGCCTACTCCAAGGACGCCCCGCTCGACATGCGGATGGACTCCACCTCCGAGCTCACCGCCGAGCGGGTGCTCGCCGAGTACAGCGAAGCCGAGCTCCGCCGCATCTTCTATGAATACGGCGAAGAGAAGCTGAGCCCCCGGTTCGCCAAGAAGATCGTCGAACGCCGCGCCGAGCGGCCGTTCACCCGGTCCGCCGACCTCGTCGACGTGATCGCCAAGGCAACCCCCGCCGCCCTGCAGCGCACCGGGCACCCGGCGAAGCGCGTCTTCCAGGCGCTGCGCATCGAGGTCAACCAGGAACTGTCCGTGCTCGAGCGGGCCATCCCGGCCGCACTCGACGTGCTCGAACCCGACGGCCGCATCGTGGTGCTGGCCTACCAGTCGCTGGAAGACCGCATCGTCAAACGCGTGCTGCAGGCCAGGTCAAGCTCCACGGCCCCGGCCGGGCTGCCCGTCGAGCTGCCGGAGCACCGCCCAGAGTTCAAACTCCTCGTCCGCGGCGCCGAACTCGCCAGCGACGAAGAGAAGACCGCAAACCCACGCGCCACGCCCGTTCGGCTGCGCGCCGCAACCCGAATCGTGAGGCCCGAATGAACAGCAATCTGGCCTACGCGCTGCCCGAACGGCAGACGCCGCCGACCGAGCAGCCGACCCGCCGGATCGAGGTGGCACCGACCAGGGACCAGCGGCGCGCCAGGCCGCGCACCGTTTACGCCCTGGCCACCATCGCCGGTGTCTTCGCCATCCTGATCGCCCAGCTGCTGATCAGCATCGTGCTGAGCGACGGCGCGTACCAGATCTCCGCCCTGCAGACCGAGCAGAAGGAACTCGGCCGCACCGCGGGAACGCTGACCGAAGAACTCGACGTGCTCAACTCGCCGCAGCACCTGGCTGCCAGCGCCGAGTCGCTCGGCATGGTGAGCAACGCGAACCCCGCCTTCCTGCGCCTCGCCGACGGCGCAGTGCTCGGCACCCCGACCGCTGCCACCGAGGCCGGCGGAAGCGTCATCGGAGCCGGCGGCAGCCTGCTGGTGGCGAACTCGCTGCTCGCGGGTGTCGACCTCGCCGGTCAGGGGCTGCCCGGCGCGGTACCCCCGGCGACCCCGGAAACCCCGGCAGCAGCCGAGGCTCCGACGACCGGCCCGTGGATCACCAGCACCCCCGCCGCGGGCTCGGCTGCTGCTGACTCACCCGCCGCTGGCGCGCCTGCCACGGCACCCGGCACCGGCTCGGTAGCGTCAGCCCCGAACACGCTGCCCTCACCCACCACGCGCTAGGAGCGCATCGCCCGCTCAGCAACGACACGCATCACCGAAGGAACGACTCCGTGCATCCACCGCGTAGCTCTCGTCTCCGAGCGTCGATCACCCTGATTGCCATCTTCGCCCTGGTTGCGGTGTTCACGGTCCGGCTGGTCGACATCCAGGTGGTGCGGGCCGAGGAGCTGAACGAACAGTCGGAGGGCAAGCGGTCGGTAGGAGTCACCACCTACGCGTCCCGCGGCGACATCCTCGACACCAACGGCGTCGCCCTCGCCGACAGCGTGATGCGCTACGACGTGACCGCCTCCCCGCAGAACATGGGCGATGTCATCCGCAAGCTCGACGACGGCACCCGGGTCACGGTGCCGCTGCTCGACGTGGTGCGGGAGATCGCCGAAACCTTGGGCGCGGATGTCGCGGCGCTGCAGACCGCGGTGCAGAAACAGCTCGACACTGACCCCGACGCCAACTTTATGTACATCCAGAAGGGCATCACCGCCGAGCAGATGGCGGCGGTGCGCGCCCTGAAAGTGCCGTGGCTCTATTACGAGAACCGGCCGAGCCGCACCTACCCGAACGGGCAGGTCGCAGGCAACGTGGTTGGCTTCATCGGCACCGACGGACCGCAGGCCGGGCTCGAGTACACCGAGAACGACTGCCTGGACGCCACCAATGGGTCGCAAACCTACGAGCGCGGCATGGACGGTGTGCAGATCCCCGGCAGCACGGTGACTTCCAAGGAAGCCATCGACGGCGGCACCCTGCAACTGACCATCGACGCCGACCTGCAGTGGTTCACCCAGCAGCGCATCAGCGAGCAGGCGCAGGCCATCGGCGCCGACTGGGCCACCGCCGTGGTGGTGCGGGTCAGCGACGGCCACGTGATGGCCCTCGCCGACTACCCGGCCGTCGACCCGAACAACGTCGACGCCTCCAACACGATCGACGTCGGGTCGCGCGCGTTCTCCACCCCGTACGAACCGGGATCGACCTTCAAGGCGATGTCGGCCGCGATGCTGATCGACGCGGGAGTGGCCGACGTCGACACCAAGGTCAGCGTGCCCGGCGCCCTGGAGCTCTCGTCCGGTGACGTGATCAGCGACGCCTTCGCCCACCCGACGATGCAGTGGACCACCGCCGGCATCATCCAGCAGTCCTCGAACATCGGCATCTCCATGCTCAGCGAGCGGCTGAGCGACGCGGAACGGTACGACTACCTGAAGAAGTTCGGCCTGGGCAGCCGCACCGAGATCGGCTTCAACGGCGAATCCGGCGGCATCCTGGCGCACAGCGACCAGTGGGGGGTCACCCAGTCTGCGAACATCTCGTTCGGGCAGGGCGTCTCCGCGACATCCGCCCAGATCGCCAGCATCTTCCAGACCCTCGGCAACAACGGAACGCGGATGCCGCTGACCCTGATCGAAAGCTGCACAGCACCCGACGGCACCATCACCCAGCCCGCCGGTGAACCCACCCAGGTGGTCTCCGAATACGCGGCAGACAGTGCAGTGAACATGATGGAGACCGTGGTCACCGGCGGCTCGCTCCGCAACCAGTTGCAGATTCCCGGCTACCGCGTCGCCGCGAAGTC
>JBEVDR010000069.1:0-28254 GCA_040513215.1 Microbacteriaceae bacterium
GGTCGGCGTGGGCTCCGCGGCCGGCTCGCAGGTGGGAGCGGTCGCGGAACCGGTCGCGGGCTCGAACCCGGCCGGCGGCGCCCAGGTGAAGCTCGAGGTGCCCTCGGTGGGGTGGCTGTCGCCCGAGACGAACTGCCAGGTCATGGTGTAGGTGCCGGCCTCGCCGAGCGCCGCCGGTGTGGACAGGGTGGCGTCGGCGATGGTGAGGCAGCCGTCGCCGAAGTACTGGCCGGCGTCATCCTGCACCACGAGCCCGAACGCGGCGTCGCCAGCTCCGGTGAAGAACGGGTCGGTCGCGGTGACAGCGAACTCGGCGGGCAGCTCGGAGAGCGTCGCCCCGTCTGCCGGGGTCGGCGTCGCGGAGCTGTGCGCGCTGGCGGCAAGCGGGGCACCGAGGGTGATCAGTGCGGCGGCGCCGAACGCCGCGCACGTGCGAATACGAGCAGAAGTGGTCATGACTGGGTCCTGAATCGTGTGGGTGAACGAATAGTGGATGACGCCACCCGTGCACCTCACGGTGCCGGGCTCAGGCGAAGGAGCCCACCGGCGGACCTCGACGCCGGAACGCGGTCAGCACTCGGTCGAGCCCCCGAGGTGCCACAGCGCCCTGCACGGTCAGGCGTATCGGCCGGGCACTCGACTGAGGGGCAAGCTGGGCGGCACGCAGCAGCGGGGCGACGACCAGCCCGGCGGTGATGATGAGCCCGGCGACCGCGACCATCCCGTACCGAATCAGGGCATAGGTCGCCACGGCGGCGACGGCGTGCAGCAACCACATGTCGGGGTGGGCGCCGGATGCCGGAGCGGGAGTCAGCGCGATCAGGCCGGCGTGCTGATGGTGCGCTGCAGCCGACTCGGACGCCGTGGCATCCGCCACCGCGCCAGCGCCCGCTCCGAACAGCGCGAACAGGGTGTGCAGGATTCCTTGGCTCGCCAACACCATCAGGCCGAGCCGTAGCCGGCCGACGCGGCGCCCGGCGAGCAGCATGCAAACCAGACCGCCGAAGACCGTGGCGAGCACGAGCGTGAGCAGCTGCGGAAAAGCGCCATCCACCAGGCCGTGCGCCACCGCCGCAAGCAGGGTTGCCGCGGCCGCGGCGCTCCAGCCACGGGCGACGCGAGCCCACCGCGTCGGGGTGGGACGAGACCGGGGCATGCCACCACGATAGTCCGCGGGCCGAGGGGGACATGCCGCCACGCGTCATGTGCGCGCGGCCGTCACAGGTTCGGGTTAGGCTCGATACACGAGCACGGTGATAGAGGGAGGCCGCGCAATGGCACGTATCGGTGAGAGCGCCGACTTGCTCAAGTGTTCTTTCTGCGGAAAGAGCCAGAAGCAGGTTCAGCAGCTCATTGCTGGCCCCGGCGTATACATCTGCGACGAGTGCGTTGAGTTGTGCAACGAGATCATCGAGGAACGTCTGGCGGAAGCCGGCGAAGAGACCTCGAGTGAGTTCGAGCTCCCCAAGCCGAAAGAGATCTTCTCCTTCCTCGAGGAGTACGTCATCGGCCAGGAAGCGGCGAAGAAGACGCTGTCGGTTGCGGTGTACAACCACTACAAACGCATCCGTGCCGGGAGCGCGATTCACCCGGCGGATGTGCACGCGGACGACGTCGAGATCGCGAAGAGCAACATCCTGCTGATCGGCCCCACCGGATGCGGTAAGACCTACCTCGCGCAGACTCTGGCCAAACGGCTGAACGTACCGTTTGCTGTCGCGGATGCCACCGCCCTCACCGAGGCCGGCTACGTGGGCGAAGACGTCGAGAACATCCTGCTCAAGCTGATCCAGGCCGCGGACTACGACGTCAAGCGCGCCGAGACCGGCATCATCTACATCGATGAGGTCGACAAGATCGCCCGCAAGGCGGAGAACCCGTCGATCACCCGTGACGTGTCCGGTGAGGGTGTGCAGCAGGCGCTGCTGAAGATCCTTGAGGGCACCGTCGCCTCGGTTCCACCGCAGGGCGGGCGCAAGCATCCGCACCAGGAATTCATCCAGATCGACACCACCAACGTGCTGTTCATCGTGGCGGGCGCGTTCGCCGGCCTCGAAGACATCATCTCGTCGCGGGCCGGCAAGAAGGGCATCGGTTTCGGTGCTCCGCTGCACTCCAAGGGTGACAACGTGAACTACTTCACCGAGGTGCTGCCGGAAGACCTGCACAAGTTCGGGCTGATTCCCGAGTTCATCGGTCGTCTGCCCGTGGTCACCACGGTGACGCCGCTCGACCAGCACGCGCTGATGCAGATCCTGACCGAGCCGAAGAACGCGCTCGTACGCCAGTACCAGCGCATGTTCGAGCTCGACGGGGTCGAGCTCGAGTTCGAGACCGACGCTCTCGAGGCGATCGCCGACCTCGCCGTACTCCGGCAGACCGGTGCCCGTGGACTGCGCGCGATCCTGGAAGAGGTGCTCGGACCGATCATGTTCGAGGTGCCGTCCTCCAGCGAGGTTGCGCGCGTCGTGGTCACCCGCGACGCCGTCCAGAACAACGCGGCGCCGACGATCGTGCCTCACAAGCCGCGTCGCCAGGAGAAGTCGGCCTAGCCCCGTAACTAAACCAGCGCGGTTCTCCCGTCCGACCGCCGCGAGGCTGGCCGGGGAGATGCCGGTCGACGTCGCGTAGTACTGCCTGCTGGCGAGGTCGATCACAACCTGGCCGCCGAGCGAGAAGCCAACGACGCTGGCCGGGCGTCCGAGTGGTCGCAGTAGGTCGGCAAGGGCGTCGGTGGCCGCGGCGGTCGTTGCCCTACGCTGGAGTCTCCGCACACAGGGGGAAGTCGAGCATGCTGCAGCCGATCGTCGCCGGGCTGATCGGTGCGCTCACCGGCTTCGCGAGCACCTTCGCGATCGTGATCGCCGGGCTGCGTGCGACCGGCGCCACCGAGCAGCAGGCGGCGAGCGGTTTGTTGGTCCTCTGCCTTGCGCAGGGGGTCATCGCGATGCTGTTTTCATGGCGGTATCGGATGCCGCTGTCCTTTGCCTGGTCAACGCCCGGAGCCGCGATGCTCATCGCCTCCGACGGGCTCACCGGCGACTTCTCAGCCGCGGTGGGCGCGTTCATCCTGTGCGGGGCGTTGATCGTGCTCACCGGACTCTGGCCGGCCCTCGGTCGTTGGATGACCGCGATCCCGAAGCCCGTGGCCGGCGCCATGCTCGCGGGCATCCTCGTCCCGATGTGTCTGGCGCCGGTGCTGGCATCGGTGCAATTGCCGCTGCTGGCCTTGCCCGTGGTGATCGTCTGGCTCGTGCTCTACCGGCTTGCGCCGCGGTTTGCGGTGCCCGCAGCCATGGTCGTGACCGCGGTGGTCGTGGGGATCGCGGCGGACAGCGACTGGCTCGCCGGCGCGTCGCTCGCCCCGCAACTGACCCTTCTCATGCCGTCGTTCGACCCGGCGGTGCTGGTGAGCCTCGGCATCCCGCTCTATATCGTCACGATGGCCGGGCAGAACGTGCCCGGCTTCGCTGTGCTCACCACCTTCGGCTACCCGGCGCCCCCGGTGACGCCGATCCTGGTCGGCACCGGGGTGCTATCGATCGCCGGAGCGTTCGCCGGCGGACACGCGACCAACCTTGCCGCACTGTCTGCGGCGATCATGGCCGGTCCCGACGCACATCCGGAGCGCGACCGGCGCTGGATTGCCACGTTCACCGGGGGCGTCGTGCACGTGCTGCTCGGCCTCGCCGCGTCAGCCGCGGCCGCGCTCGTCGCGGCCGCACCGCCCGTGTTGATCACTGCGGCGGCCGGCCTTGCCCTGTTCGGCGCGTTCATCACCGGGATCGTGTCAGCGTTCGAGGAATCGGAGCACCGCTTGGCGGCGGCCGTCACATTCCTGGTCGTGGCATCCGGAATCGTGGTCGCCGGGATCGGCAGCGCCTTCTGGGGCCTGGTGGCCGGCGGCACCGTCATGCTGTGGCTGCGCGGGCGCCGCCGACCCGCCACAGTGTGAGATGACCGACTAGAAGGATCAGCCGGTCGGGCCGATCAGATCGAGAAGAAGTCTTCCTGCTCGTCATGCGCCCGCTGCAGGTTCTCACGCAGCACTTCCGGCTCCTTGATCATGGCCCGGTACTTCGGATCCAGCCCGGAGACGGTGCGCTCCGCGTCGACCATGGCGTCATACACCCGCTGACGCTCGCCCGGGTCGGTTGTGTAATGGAGGTCGAGGTACTCGTCGGAGTAACGGCGCAGGTTGACCACGGCGGTGCGGGCCTTGCCCTTGGGGCTCACGATCGACGCGATCACGGTGATGACGAGGATGCCGATGATGACCGTGAGCGACAGGCCGGTGGAGATCTCGATCACCGGCACGGGCTCGCCGCCGTTGATGAACGGCACATTATTCTCGTGCAGGGCATGCAGAACCAGCTTCACGCCGATGAAGGCGAGGATCGCGGCCAGCCCGTAGGACAGGTAGATCAGCCGGTCGAGCAGGCCGTCGATCAGGAAGTACAGCTGCCGCAGCCCGAGCAGTGAGAACGCGGTCGCGGTGAAGACGATGTACACGTTCTGGGTGAGCCCGAAGATCGCGGGGATGGAGTCGAGAGCGAACAGCAGGTCGGTGCCGGCGATCGCGACCATGACCAGCAACATCGGGGTGAGCGCGCGCTTGCCCTCGTGCATCGTGAACATCTTGTCGCCGTCGTAATAGTCGGTGGTGTGCAACACCCGCCGCACCAGGCGGATGACGAAGTTCTGACCCTCATCGTCGTGCGACGGTTTGAGCAGGTTGCCTGCGGTGATCAGCAGGATCAGCCCGAAGATGTAGAACACCCACGCGAACGCGTTGATCAGCGCGGCGCCGAGGAAGATGAACCCGGTGCGGGCGATCAGCGAGAACACGATGCCGAACAGCAGCACCTTCTGTTGGTCTTCGCGCGGAACCTTGAAACTGGACATGATGATCAGGAACACGAACAGGTTGTCGACGGAGAGCGCCTTCTCGGTGACGTAGCCGGCAAAGTACTCGGTGCCCATCGCGGCGCCACCGAAGACCAGCACGGCGACGCCGAACAGCAGTGCGATGCCCACATAGATCGAGGACCAAATCGCTGATTCCTTCAGGGTCGGCACGTGGGCCTTGCGCACGTGGAACACGAAGTCGAACACCAGCAGGGCGACGATGAAGATCACCGTCAGCACCCAGATCCAGGTGCTGATCATCAGTTCAGCCCTCTCCGCTCGAGCAGGGGCGTGATCTCGGCGGACCGTCCCCGAAAGTGCAGGTATGCCTCGTGCGGGTCGACGGACCCGCCCACCCCGAGCACGAGCGACCGGAACCGGTCTCCGTTCTCACGGGTGAGTCCGCCGTTCTCGCGGAACCATTCCACCGTATCCGCGTCGAGCACCTCGCTCCAGACGTAGGAGTAGTAGCCGGCGTCGTAGCCGCCGGAGAAGACGTGGGCGAAGTAGGTGCTGGAGTAGCGCGGCGGCACCACCGGATTGTCGAGTCCGACCGATGCCAGCGCGCCGGCTTCGAACTGGACGACATCCGTGATGTCGGCGTCGGCCTCGATCAGGTGCCAGGCCTGATCGAGCAGGGCCGCGGCCAGGTACTCGCTGGTGGCGAAGCCCTCGTTGAACTGGCGCGACGCGTGAATCCGATCGACGAGCTGCTGCGGCATCCGCTCTCCGCTCTCGTAGTGCACGGCGTAGTTCTCCAGCACCTCGGGCCAGAGCATCCACATCTCGTTCACCTGGCTGGGGAACTCCACGAAGTCGCGGAATACGTTGGTGCCGGCAAACTTCGGGTAGGTGACCTCTGCGAACAACCCGTGCAGCGCGTGGCCGAACTCGTGGAACAGCGTGGTCACCTCGTCGAAGGTGAGCAGGGTCGCATCGCCAGGGGAGGGCTTTGCCACGTTGAGGTTGTTGACGACGACGGTCGCATGCTGCAGCAAGCTGTTCTGCGAGATCAGCGGGTTCATCCACGCCCCGCCGCGTTTGGAGTCGCGCGTGTACAGGTCGAGGATGTACAGGCCGAGCGCGGAGCCGTCCTCGTTGTGCACCTCGAAGACGCGGGCGTCCGGGTGGTAGGCGACCAGGTCGTCGCGTTCGGTGAAGCTGATGCCGTACAGCCGGGTGGCGGCGAAGAAGACGCCGTCTCTCAGTACTCGCTCCGCTTCGAAGTAGGGGCGCAGTGCCGCGAGATCGACGTCGAACTCGGCGCGGCGCACCTGTTCGCTGTAGAACGCCCAGTCCCACGGCTCGAGGCTGAGTTCATCGCCCGCGATGGCCTGCAGCTTCTGCTGCTCCGCCAGCGCGTTGCGGGCGGCGGCGGGCGCCAGCTTGCCCAGAAGGTCGGTCACCGCCTCCGGCGAGCCGGCGGTCTGGTCAGCGGTGACGTACGCGGCGTGGCTGGGGAAGCCGAGCAGGTTGGCGCGCTCGGCGCGTAGCCGCGAGATCTCGAGAACCAGTGCGCTTGTGTCGTGCTCGCCGCCCCGGTTGCCGCGGGCGCGGGATGCCGCCATGGTGCGCTGGCGCAGTTCCCGATCGGTCAGCGACGTCAGCAGCGGGTGGCCGGTCGGCAGGACGAGAGTGATGAGGAACTTGCCGTCGAGTCCGCGTTCTGCAGCGGCCGCGGCGGCGGCCGAGATCTGTTCGGGCGCAAGCCCGTCCAGCTGCCGCTCCTCGTCAACAATGACGGCCAGGTCGTTGGTGTCGGCCAACAGGTTCTTCTCGAACCGGGTGGTGAGCGTCGACAGGCGCTGGTTGAACTCACGAAGCTTCGCCTTCTGCCGCTCAGCTAGCCCGGCGCCGGCGAGGCTGTACTCGGTGTAATAGCGCTCGATCAGGTACTGCGACTCGGCATCCAGCCCCAGCCGCCCGCGGCGACCGTACAGGGTCTCGACCCGCTCCCAGAGCGCCGGGTTCAACCTGATGGCGTCGGAGTGCGCCGCAATCTTCGGAGCGTACTGCTCTTCGAGCGCGTTGGTGAAGTCGCTGGAGTCGGCGGAGCTGCGGTTGAAGAACACGTGCGAGACCCGGCTCAGGGTCTGCCCGCTGCGCTCCAGCGGCAGCATCGTGTTCTCGAAGGTGGGTTCCTCCGGGTTCGCCACAATCGCCTCGATCTCGGCGAGCTGCTCCTCGAATCCGGCATCGAGCGCCTCCGCGTAGTGCTCGTCACGGATCTCGGCGAATGGCGGCAGGCCGTAGGGGAGCGGCGAGGGGGCGAAGAACGGATTCGTCATGGGGACACCCTATTCTCGGAGGATGCAGCCAGCGCGGGAGCAGTAAACTCACGGCCACCATGACAGCGTGCTGCGCACTCACGCCTGGCGAACGGTAGAGAACTCGGCCGCGTACCTTGTTCCGCAGCTGAAGCCCGGATTGAGCGTGCTCGACGTCGGCAGCGGACCCGGCACCATCACCGTCGATCTGGCCGAGCGTGTCGCACCCGGTCGCGTGGTTGGCGTCGACACGTCGGCCGACGTGATCCAGAAGGCCGCCGATCTCGCGGTCGAGCGGTCGATCGCCAACGTCAGCTTCGTCGTGGGCGACGCCTACGCGCTCGACTTCGACGACGCCAGTTTCGATATCGTGCACGTTCACCAGGTGCTTCATCACTTGGCCGACCCGGTGGCGGCGCTCACCGAATTCCGCCGGGTCTGCAAACCGGGCGGTGTGGTGGCCGTGCGGGAGGTGGACTACGCGGGCACCGTCTGGCACCCGGCGCTCCCGGGCCTCGCCGAGTGGATGGCGCTGTACCAGCGGGTGCACCGGTCGAACGGTGGTGAGCCCGACGCCGGCCGCCGGCTGAAGGCCTGGGCGCTGGCCGCGGGGTTTTCCGAGGTGGAATCCTCGGCATCCGTCTGGTGCTTCTCCAACGAGGATGAACGGCGATGGTGGGGCGAGGCTTGGGCCGAGCGCGCGGTCGCGTCGGGCTTCGCCGAGACTGCGCGCGCGTCGTCACTGGCCTCGACGCGCGACCTGGAGCGGATCCGCGACGCCTGGCTGTCGTGGGTGAGCCACCCGGAGGGCTGGCTGTCGATGCTTCACGGCGAGGTGCTCTGTCGCGCCTGATCGTCGCCCGGGCCCGGGGCCGGGGCCGGCTCGGGTTCGGGCCCGGGCACGCCGGCACGCGTCTTCGCCAGCTGAATCTGCTCGTACACGTGCGCTCGCAACTCGGTGAACCGGGGAGCGCTGCGGGTTTCCAGCTGGTCCCGCACATCGGGCAGGTCGATCCGCAGGTCGTCCTGGATGACGGTGGGCGAACTGGACAGCATGATGACCCGTTGACCGAGGTACACCGACTCGTCGATGTCGTGGGTCACGAACAGCACGGTGACCCCGAGTTGGTGCCAGATCGAGCGGATCAGGTCTTCCAGGTCGGCACGGGTCTGCGCGTCGACGGCGGCGAACGGTTCGTCCATCAGCAGCACCTGCGGCTTGTACGCGACCGCCCGGGCGATCGCCACCCGCTGCTGCATGCCGCCGGACAGCTGCCAGGGATAGCTTTTCGGCACGTGCGCGAGCCCCACAGCGTCCAGGGCGTCATCAACCACCGTCTCGCGTTCCGCCCTGCCGATGCCCGCGTTCTTCAACGGCAGCTCGACATTGCCGCGCACCGTCATCCACGGGAACAGGCTGCGCCCGTACTCCTGGAACACCACCGCCATGCCCTTCGGCGGTCCGGTGACCTTGCGGCCGTTCAACTCGACGGTGCCGCTGGTCGGGTTCATCAGGCCGGCAATGCACTTCAGCAGGGTGGTCTTGCCCGAGCCAGACGGGCCGACCAGGCACGCCAGCTCGCCGGGCGCCAGGTCGAAGGTCAGGTCGTGCACGGCTTCGAAGGATCCGGCATCCGTCTGGTAAATCTTCTGCAGCCCTGTCACGGAGAGCGCCGGAGTGACGGATGCCGCGGAGCTGGTGTTTGCGGAGGTGGTGTCGGTCATGAGGTGTGGAGCTCCTTGAGCCCGTGATACCAGTGCAGCACCCGGCGTTCGACGAACTGGAAGATCAGGGACAGCGCGATGCCGATCAGGCCGAGCAGCACGATGCCGCTCCACATCTCGGGGATCGCGAACGACCGCTGGAACTGGATGATGGTGAAGCCGAGGCCGGAGGACGACGCGAACATCTCCGAGATCACCATCAAGATCAGCGCGATCGACAGGCTCTGCCGTATCCCGGCCATGATCTGCGGACTGGCCGACGGCAGTACCAGGTAGCGGATGCGGGCGAACCCCCGGATGCCGTACACCCGAGTCGTATCGCCGAGCACGTCGTCGACCGCTCGAACCCCCTCGACCGTGTTCAGCAGCACCGGCCACAGCGCTCCGGAGATGATGACGAGGATCTTCATCTGGTCGTTGACGCCGATCAGCAGCAGCAACAGCGGCACCAGCACCGGGGGCGGGATGGCGCGGAAGAATTCGAGCAGCGGCTCGAACAACTGCCGCAACCAGCGCACCGAGCCGATCACGGTGCCGAGCACGATTCCCAGCAGGATGGCGACGACCACGCCGATGGCGAGCCGGGTGAGGCTCGGCAGTACGTCATCGAAGAACCGCTCGCTGAACCAGACCTCGAAGAAGGTCTCCACCAGTTGGCCGGGCTTCGGGGTGTAGAAGTTCACCTCGCCGAGGGTGAGCACCCACCAGAGCAGGATCAACGCGATGGGCAACCCAACGAAATACAGGATGCGCTTGAGCAGTTTCATACGACGACCTCTCCGCGCACCGAGGTGTGCCAGGCGAGCGTCCGCCGCTCCACGGCACGAGCCACCACATTGATCAGCACGCCGATCAGCCCGGTGGCGAGTACGAGCGCGTACATCGACGTGGTCGCGCCGCCGGCCTGGGTGAGCGCTATCTGCTTGCCGAGGCCAGGGCTGCCGATCAGTAGCTCCCCGGTGATGGCCAGAATCAGCGCCACCGCGGCACCGAGTCTCAGCCCGGTCATCAGGTACGGCAGCGTGGTGGGCCAGACCACGTAGCGCATGCGGGCGAACCAGCCGAGCCCGTAGCTCTTGGCGGTGTCGTTGGCCACCGAGTCGATGTCCGCGACCCCGTACAGCACCTGCAGCAGCACCTGCCAGAACGCGGCGTAGATGATCAGCATGATCGTCGATTCCATTTTGATACCGAACAGCAGTACCGCGAGCGGGATCAGCGCCACCGACGGTACCGGCCGCAGGAACTCGATCGTGGAATGGGTGGCGCGCCGCAGGAACGTGCTCGACCCGATCACGAGGCCCAGCACGATCGCGGCGACCGCCGCGATGCCGAGCCCGATCGCCCAGGTGATCATCGTCTCCGCGACGTCGTTCCAGAACTCCGGGTCGCCGAGGTACTCCACGAGACGCACCACCACGTCGCTCGCCGGCGGCAGGAACTTCGTGTCGACCAGGCCAGATCGGGGCACGATTTCCCACAGGACGAGAAAGAGCAGGATGCCGATCGCCCCGAGAACCGGCCCGGGCAGGGCCGCTCTGCGCTTCTTGGGCTCCGGCATCCGCTTCTCCGTCTCTCGTCGGTGAGGGTGATGGCTACTGCTGCAGCAGCTCGTCCAGGGTCGGCTCTTCGCTGAGCGTGCCGTACGTGGTCGCGGCAGCTCCGAGCTTCGCGATCGATTCCTGGTTGAACTCGGGGTTGAACCGGGGCAGGGCGATCCGCTCCAGCACGTCGGCCGGGATCTCGGTGTAGGTGGTGACGATGCGGCGAACCTCGTCGGGGTTCTCCTGGGCGTACTCGAGCGACCTGTTCATCGCCGTCTTGAACGCCTCAACGGTGTCGGCCTCGGCTTCCAGCTGGTCGCCGGAGGTGAAGTAGCCGGAGACATCGAGGTTCTCGTCGAAGTCGGCGAAGTTGTAGGTGACCACGCGGCCTCCGGCGTCGACGGCCGAGGTCAAGAACGGGTCGAGGATCCAGGCGGCGTCCACCTGACCGTTCGCCAGGGCGGCGGGAGCGTCAGGGAACGGAATCTCGACGAACTCGATGCTGTCCGGGTCGCCGCCGTCATCCTCGACGACCTGACGGATGGTGGTGTCACCGATGTTGGCGAGCGTGTTCACCGACACCCGCTTGCCCTCCAGATCGGCGGGGGACTGGATGTCGGAATCGGCGTTGACCACGACGCCACTGAAATCAAAGGTGGGGTCGCCGCTGGTGGAGTTGCCGTTCGCCACGTAGACGATGTCGAGACCCTTGTCACGGGCGACCATGCTGGAGACGTAGTTGCCGAAGGCGAAATCGAAGTCGCCGCTGACCACCCCGGGGATGAGCGCGGCGCCGCCGGCGCCGGACTCGATCGTGACATCGAGGCCCTCCTCCTCGAAGAAGCCTTGCTCCACTCCGAGATGCAGTGGCGCGGTGTCGACGATCGGGATGATGCCGACCGTGATCGGAGTGAGCTCGCCGTCTGCGGCGGTTTCATCGCCGGTCGGTTCTGTGGAGTTGCTGCACGCGGCCAAAGCCAACACGGACGCTGTCGCGATGCCGACCAACAGGGAACGCTTCATGGGTCACTCCTTTGTGAGATGAATGAGCTGCCGCAGATTGGTGCCCTCGGCCTCATTCTTCCCACATCGATGCCCCACATGACAATGCCCCGGTGTTCAGACCGGGGCATTGTCACCGCATGGTTACTCGGCGGCGTGCACCGTCACCGTGCCGTCTGCGCGCTCACGGATGGTTGTGCCGTCGTCCAGTTCGACGACGGCGCGACCCTCGAGCCAGGTGAGGGTCCAGCGCCAGCCGGAGGTGTCGAAACCAGCGACATCCGTTTCCACCTGACGCACCGCGTCGAGCATCGCGGCTGACAGTCGGCCAGGCGCCTCGGCGCCCACCGCCCAGCGGGTCCCGAGCTGCATCAGGCGGCCGGCTGGTCGGTGAGCACGATGTCACGCACGGCGACCTCGGTGCCGTCGACGAACGACAGCTCGGCGATGCGGCCGACGGCCTTCAGGTCGGCCTCGGCCTGCGCGAGCAGTGCCGGGCCTTCGACCACGGCGGAAGCCACCTCGGTCTTCTGCGAGGCCTTGGCGTCGGTCTTGGCGCGGCGGATGCCGATCAGTGCGGCGCTCACCAGCGGCAGCAGCCCGGTGGTGGGTGCGTCGTTGGCCTCGGCCGGGGTCGGCCAGGCGGCGGAATGCACCGAGCCCTCGTGCGTCCAGCTCCACACCTCTTCGGTGGCGAACGGGATGAACGGCGCGAACAGGCGCAGCAGGATGTCGATGGCGGTGCGCAGTGTGTACACGGCGCTGGCCTGGCCCTCGGGCGTGGTGGCGCCGTAGGCGCGTTCCTTCACCAGCTCGAGGTAGTCGTCGCAGAAGGTCCAGAAGAACTGTTCGGCGGTTTCCAGCGCGCGGGCGTGGTCGAAGTCGCCGAACGCCTTGGTGGCGGTCTTCACCACCTCGGCGAGGGTGGCGAGCAGGTCGAGGTCGAGCGGCTCGGTGGCGGTTGCGCCCTCGGTCACCGGGTACGAGTACGCGAACTTCGACGCGTTCAGCACCTTGATCGCCAGGCGGCGGCCGATCTTGATCTGCTTTGGGTTCTGCGGGTCGAACGCCGCGTCGGTGCCGAGTCGGCTGGATGCCGCCCAGTAGCGCACCGCGTCGGAGCCGTGGTCATCGAGCATGCCGGCCGGGGTGACCACGTTGCCCTTCGACTTCGACATCTTTTTGCGGTCGGGGTCGACGATGAAGCCGGAGATCGCGGCGTGCTTCCACGGCGCCTGCCCGTCGAACTCGAGCAGCGAGCGCAGCGCGGTCGAGAACAGCCAGGTGCGGATGATGTCCTGTCCCTGCGGGCGCAGGTCGTACGGGAACACCGCGTTGAACAGCTCCGGGTCGATCTCCCACTTGCCCGCTAACTGCGGGGTGAGCGACGAGGTGGCCCAGGTGTCCATCACGTCGAGGTCGCCGACGAAGCCGCCCGGCTGGTTGCGCTGGTTCTCGGTGAAGCCGGGCGCGGCATCCGATGACGGGTCGACAGGCAGGCTCGCCTCGTCGGGGGTGATCGGGGAGTCGAAGACCGGGTTGCCGTCGGCGTCGAGCGGGTACCACACCGGGATCGGCACACCGAAGAAGCGCTGCCGGCTGATCAGCCAGTCGCCGTTCAGCCCGTTCACCCAGTTCTCGTAGCGCACCTTCATGAACTCGGGATGCCAGTCGATGCGGTGACCGAGATCGACCAGACGGGCGCGCAGGTCATCGGACCGGCCGCCGTTCATGATGTACCACTGCCGGGTGGAGACGATCTCGAGCGGCTTGTCGCCCTTCTCGAAGAACTTGACCGGGTGGGTGATCGACTTGGCATCACCGATCATCTCGCCGCTGGCCTTCAGCATCTCAACGACGGCCTGCTTGGCGCTGAACACGGTCTTACCGGCCAGCTGGCCGTAGGCGGCCTTCGCGCCAGCCGAGGTGATGGCGGCGGGTGGGTCGCTGATGATGCGCCCGTCGAAGCCGATGATGGCGCGATTCGGCAGGTCGAGCTCACGCCACCAGATCACGTCGGTCAGATCGCCGAAGGTGCAGATCATGGCGATGCCCGATCCCTTGTCCTTCTGCGCCAGATGGTGCGCGACGATCGGCACCTCGACGTCGAAGACCGGGGTGGTCGCGGTGGTGCCGAACAGGTGCTGGTAGCGCTCGTCATCCGGGTGCGCGACCAGCGCCACGCAGGCCGGCAGCAGTTCCGGCCGCGTGGTCTCGATGTGGATGTCGCCATCCGGGTGGTGGAAGGCGAGGCGGTGGTAGGCGCCTGGCTGGTCCTTGTCCTCAAGCTCGGCCTGGGCGACGGCGGTGCGGAAGGTGACATCCCACAGGGTCGGCGCGTCAGCCTGGTAGGCCTCGCCGCGGGCAAGGTTGCGGAGGAATGCCTTCTGCGCGACGGCCTGCGCCTCGTGCGAGATGGTGCGGTAGGACTGGGTCCAGTCCACCGACAGCCCGAGCTTGCGCCAGAGGTCTTCGAACTGCTTCTCGTCTTCGACGGTCAGGCGTTCGCAGAGCTCGACGAAGTTGCGGCGGCTGATCGGCTTCTGATCGGCGGCCTTGGTGCTCTTGTTGTCTCCGCCCTCGAACGGCGGGGTGAAGTCGGGCTCGTACGGCAGCGACGGGTCGCAGCGCACGCCGTAGTAGTTCTGCACGCGACGCTCGGTGGGCAGACCGTTGTCGTCCCAGCCCATCGGGTAGAACACGTTCTTGCCGAGCATGCGCTGCTGGCGGGCGATGATGTCGGTGTGCGTGTAGCTGAACACGTGGCCGATGTGCAGCGAACCGGATGCGGTCGGCGGGGGAGTGTCGATCGAGAACACCTTGCCGGTGGAGCGTCCCTCCCCGCTGGTCGAGCCTGTGGAGACCACGGCCTCACGATCGAACCGGTAGGTGCCCTGCGACTCCCAACTGGCACCCCATTTGGCTTCGAGGCCTTCGAGGGCTGGCTTGTCAGGGATCTGCGACGACATGGTGCTCCGGTTTCGATATGTGCGGCACCGAGTCGGAAGGTGAGGTGCCTGAGTATGAGACTGCTGTAATGGTACCGAACCGCGATGGGGGAGGCGGCTAGTGACCGCCCGAGGCCACAGGCTGCAACCGAAACAACCGAACGGTGCGACCGGATTGCCGCTCGTAGGCCCGATAGCCGGGCCACTGCCGCTCCAGCATGAGCCACACCGCCTCGCGCTCCTGGCCGCCGAGCAAGGCGGCGTGCACGGACAGGCGCCTGCCGCGTACGGTAATGGCGGCGTCGGGATGCGTCAGCAGGTTGTAGGTCCAGGCGGGATGCCGCTCCCGCGCGAAACTCGTACCGGCCACAATCGCCCGGCCGCGCCCGTCGGGGCAGTACATCAGCACCGCATCTCGTTCGATCCCCGACATCGCCCCGCGGGAATGCAGCACCAGCGACGGGACTAGCAGGCTGCTCAGCTGCACCCTCCCGCGGCTGAGGGCGCTCACCGCGCGCTCCATCGGCGGCAGCGCCTTCGGGGCGAGCAATCGGAATAGGCGGGTGCGGGTCAGCGGGGCGATCGTCGCGCGCGCTACCTGTAACGCGGTGGGCATGCCTCAAGTCTGCCGGTGCCAGGTTCGGTGGGACAGGTGTTCACGAAACTCCGGCAGGGCCGGGTGTCATCCGAGGTCGTGCAGCACGAACGCCGCGAGAAACCGATCGCCGCCACCAGGCCGGTGAGCGTGTGGTCTCCCTCGAAGGCCTCGGGAATCATCGTGTTGGCCAGCATCGCGAAGATGGCGCCTGCCGCGATGGTGGTCACGAACGCAACGGTGGAGCCGGACGCATCCGCGAACAGAAGAAAGCCGAGCAGCGCCGCAACGCCGGATATGAGAGCGATTCCGCCCCACACGCCGAACACGTAAGCGGCGCTGCGCTTCGACGCTTTCACGCCGGAGCTGCTCGAGAGCCCTTCCGGCAGATTCGATACCGCGATCGCGGCAAAGATCGGCACACTGAACGTCGCCCCAGCCGCGACACTCACGCCGAGCACGATCGACTCCGGAACGAGCGTCGAGACGAACACTCCCGCGCCGAACGCCATGACCCCGGCAACCACAGGCTGCGGCACCCGCACGAACCAGGCGATGAGCGCCCCCAGCACCAGCACGCTGCCGGCCGCCCGACCGCCCACCGGGGAGCAGCGCGTCAGCCACGCTCAGCCACGCCGAACCCGGCGACCACCGGCTCCAGCGCCGCGCGCAGGTATGGCGACAGGTCGCCCCGTGCGTTACCGGCGGACGCCCACGCCTGCGCTGCCGCGACGACCGCGCCTGCCATGGCGTACGCGGCGGTGCGGGCACGCAGTTCTGTGACATCCGGATCCTGCCGGCTGATGAATCGCGCCACCACCGAGGTCAGCCGCACGAACCGGCTGAGCGCGGACGCCTGCAGCTCCTCTTCCGCGCCGATGTACTCGCTCTGCGTCAACGCCCACGGCACCCGTGACGAGTCGTAGCCGCGACCGAGGTGCACGAGCGTGTTCGAGACCGCGGCCACCGCGTCGGCAACGGAGGCGGCCGGCACCTGCCCGAGCGCATCCGCCAGCGCGTCGATGCTGTCGTCGAGGTCGACCCAGAACACGTCGCTCTTCGCGGCGAAGTTGTTGAAGAAGGTGCCGCGACTGACCCCGGCGCGCTGCGTGATCTCGTTCACCGTGGTGTGCTCATAACCGAGCTCCAGGAACAGTTCGAACGCTGCCTCCTGCAGCATGGCCCGCGAGATGGCGCGTGGCCGTCCCCGCGGGGGCGATGCAGCGTTCACGAATGCTCCAAAAAGTCTGACCAAAGGAGTGGCGGACCGGCTTATTGTACTGAGTTCAAAAAAGCTAGGATGGGATGAGTCGGTCGTTGTCGACCTCCTTCCCCCTCTACAGAGAGAACCACAGGCATGCCCATTCTCCGTTCCCGATCGTCGCGCGTCGCGACCATCGCTGCAGTCACGGCCGCAGCGTTGCTCCTCTCCGGCTGCGCCGCAGGTTCCAGTAAAGGCGCCGACAGCGGCACCATCACCTTCGGCATCGAAGGCGCCAACCTCAGCAACGGCCACATGGACATCCACTCCACCCAGCTGGATGTCAGCTCCCTCGTGCTGCGCAACACCTTCGACTCGCTCGTGGCGCAGAACGCCGACGGCACCTTCGCGCCGTGGCTCGCGAAGTCGTGGGAGGTCTCCGAGGACGGCCTGCACTACACCTTCGCGCTGCGCGACGACGTGACCTTCCACGACGGGGAGCCCTTCAACGCGGAAGCGGTGAAGGCCAACTTCGACCACGTCGTCGACCCGGAGACCGCGTCGGCCCAGGCTGCGAGCCTGATCGGCTACGCCGAAGAGGACGGCTACTACGTCGACACCGAGGTGGTCGACGAGTTCACCGTACAGGTCAACTTCAGCCAGCCCTACGCCCCATTCCTGCAGGGCGTCAGCCTTCCACAGCTCGGCTTCTACTCGCCCAAGGTGCTCGCCGAATCGGCCGACAAGCTGAAGGCGGGCGGCCCCGACGTCACCGTCGGCACCGGACCGTTCATCCTCACCGAGTACACCCCCGACCAGGAGCTCGTCTTTGAGGCGAACCCCGACTACAACTGGCCGGCAGAAGGCTCCGAGCACCAGGGCGCCGCGGCATCCGACCGTCTCGTGATCCGCATCCTGCCCGAGACCTCCTCGCGGATCGGCGCTCTTACCAGTGGTGAAGTGGATGTCGCGGCCGACATCACCCCGAGCATGGCCGACCAGGTCGGCGACGAGGGCTTCGAGACCACCTCGGTTGAGCTGCCCGGCATCCCGTACTCGCTCTACATCAACGAGGGCAACGGGGTGTTCGCCGACCCGCTGGTGCGCCAGGCATTCCGGATCGGCTTCGACCTCGACGCCGCCGTCGACAGCATCTACTTCGGCCAGTTCGACCGCGGCTGGAGCGCACTCGCGCCGACCACGCCGAACTCGTACGACCCGTCGATCGAGGGCAGCTGGCCCTACGCCCCCGAGGCGGCCGGCGCGCTGCTCGATCAGGCTGGCTGGACCGAGCGCGACTCCGAGGGCTACCGCACCAAGGACGGCCAACGGTTGAGCGCCCGGTGGATCGCCTGGACCCCGGTACCCGACGACAAGGCCAGCCTCGCCGACGTCATCCAGTCCGACCTGCGCGACATCGGCTTCGAGATCGTGCGCGACGTGCTGGAACCCGCCCAGTACAACGAGCAGTACGAACCACGCACCTTCGACATCACCGACTGGGGCTTCTCCAGCCCCGACGCCGACGTGTTGCGCAGCCATCTGCGCACCGGCGGCTTCCAGACCGTGTCGACTGTGTCGAAGCCCGAGATCGACCAGAAGCTCGACGCGGCCGTCGCCACCACCGACCCGGCCGAACGCGAAGCGCTGTACACGCAGATCCAGCAGTGGAACAACGAGCAGGTGCTGATCGTGCCGCTCTACGTCCCGAGCGAGATCACCATCGCCAGCGACACCGTCGACGGCATCACCTATGACCTGTACGGCCGCGCCTCGTTCTACGGGGCTACCGTTAGCGAATGAGACGGCAGGCGGGCACCCGCACAGTAATGGTGCGGGTGCTCGGCCGGTTCGGCGGCATGCTGCTCGTGGTCTGCGGCGCGGCGACAGCGGGCTTCATAGCGCTGCGGCTGATCCCCGGCGACCCGGTGGACGTGATGCTCGGCGTCAACGCCCGGGTCAGCGAGAGCGTGCGCGACCAGATCCGCGCCGACTGGGGCCTGGACCAGCCGCCGGTGGTGCAGTACTTCGCGTACCTGTCGCAGCTGGTCACCGGTCAGCTGGAGTCGTACCAACTGCGGCAGCCGATTACCGAGGTGATCGGTACCCAGGCGCTGCCGACACTGCAGCTCACGTCGCTCGCCCTGCTGTTCGCCGTACTGCTCGCGGTCACCGGAGCCCTGCTGGCCCGCGGCAAGCACGCCCGCTCGGCAATCTCACTGCTGGAACTGTTCGTGGTCTCCTCACCGACGTTCTGGATCGGCCTGGTGCTGCTCGCGGTGTTCGCGTTCCAGCTGGGCTGGTTCCCGGTGGCCTCGTCACAAGGGTTCGCGTCGTTGGTGCTGCCCGCGCTCACCCTGGCGCTGCCGATCGCCGGCATCATCAGCCAGGTGCTCCGCCAGGGACTGGATGCCGCGGCCGCACAACCGTTCGCCACCACCGCGCGCTCCCGCGGGATCAGCCACAGCAGGCTGGTGCTCCGCCACACGCTGCGGCACGCCTCCGGCGACACCCTCACCCTCACCGGCTACCTGGTCGGGTCGCTGCTCGGCGGTGCCGTGCTGGTGGAGACCGTATTCGCCCGGCAGGGCCTCGGCCAGGTGGCGGTGCGCGCCATCCTCGGCCGCGACATCCCGGTGGTGCTCGGCATCATCGTGCTCGCCGCCACCGTCTTCGCGGTCGTGAACCTCATCGTCGACCTGGCCTACGAGCGGATCGACCCTCGACTGCGCACGGCGGTGACCGCATGAGCACACTGACCGCCACCCGGCAGGCCACCGCCTGGCGTGCCGCACCCGTGGGCGTTATCGCGGCATCCCTGTTCCTGCTGCTGATCATCACCGCGGCCATCACGCCGACCCTGTTCAGCATGTACGACCCGCTGAAGGCGGATGCCGCGGCCTCGCTGCAACCGCCGAGCGCCGAGCACTGGTTCGGCACCGACCAGGCCGGCCGCGACGTGTTTGCCCGGGTCGTGCACGGCGCCCGGTACTCGCTCGTCGTCGGCTTCGGCGCCACCCTGCTTGCCCTCATGGTCGGCATCATCATCGGTGTCATCGCGGGCTCGGCCCCACGCGCCGTGGACAGCGTGCTGTCACGGGTGATCGAGATCGTCATGGCGTTCCCCGAGTTCCTGCTGGCACTGGTGGTGATCGCCGTGATCGGCGCCGGCGAAACCAGCCTGCTGATCGCCGTGTCGGTGGCCGCCATCCCGGCGTACGCCCGGGTTGCCAGGGCGCAGACACTGCTGGTGCGCCGCTCCGGCTACGTGCGGGCCGCCACCGCGCTCGGCGTGCCCCGGTTCCGCAGCACCATCCGGCACATCGTGCCGAACGCGCTCGGCCCGTTGCTGGTGATGGGCACGATCGGCGTCGGCACCGCCATCGTCGCGGCAGCCGGCCTGAGCTTCCTCGGCATGGGCCCGCAACCGCCCACACCGGAGTGGGGGCTGATCCTCTCCGACGGCCGCAACTTCCTCGCCACCGCGTGGTGGATCGCGGTGTTCCCCGGTGTGGCGATCACCGCCACCGTCATCGCCACCAGCACGGTGGGTCGCTTCCTGCGTCAGAGGGGGCAGTCGTGACGTTCGTGTCGGTGACCAACCTCCGGGTCGCGTTCGGCGGTGTCGAGGTGGTGCGCGGAGTGTCGTTCGACATCGCTCCGGGGGAGTGCCTCGCCCTGGTCGGCGAGTCAGGCTCGGGCAAATCGATGACCGCGCTCTCCCTGCTCGGGCTCACCCCGGCCGCGGCCGACGTGAGCGCCGACCAGCTGGTGGTCGGCGGCGTCGACACCCGCGGGTTCCGCGACCGGGACTGGCGCGGCATCCGCGGCAGCCGGGTCGGCCTCGTCAGCCAGGACGCGCTGGTCTCGCTCGACCCGTTGCGCCGCGTCGGCCGCGAGATCGCCGAGGCGATCGAGGTGCACGAGCCGCGAGGCGCCGCTACCGCCGGGCGCGTCCTGCAATTACTCACGGATGTTGCGGTGCCCGAGCCCGAGGCGCGCGCCAGGCAGTATCCGCATGAACTGTCCGGTGGCCTGCGCCAACGGGCCCTGATCGCCTCCGCGCTGGCGGGCTCCCCGGCGCTGCTGATCGCCGACGAACCGACCACCGCACTCGACACCACCGTGCAGGCGCAGATCCTCGATCTGCTCGGCGAGCTGAAGGCTGCCGGCCTCGGACTGCTGCTGGTCAGCCACGACCTGGGCGTGGTCGGCAGGCTCGCCGACCGCATCGCGGTGATGAAGTCCGGGCAGATCGTCGAACTCGGCAGCACTGCCGAGGTGCTCGAGACGCCGCAGCATCCGTACACGCGCACGCTGCTCGACGCCGTGCCGGGCCCGCGCACCGCGCCGGAGAAGCCGAGCATCGACGTGGTGCTCGCCGCGAGCAATCTGGTGAAGTCCTATCGCCGACCGGACGGCAGCATGGTGCGGGCGGTCGACGACGTGTCGCTCGAACTCCGTCGCGGCAGCACGCTCGGCATTGTGGGGGAGTCCGGCTCGGGAAAAAGCACCCTCGCCAGCCTGCTGCTGGCGCTGGAACAGCCGGATGCCGGCGAGGTGACACTGGACGATGCGCCGTGGTCAGCGCTTCCCGAGGCCCGCCGGCGCCCGCATCGTGGCCGAATCCAAGTCATCGACCAGAACCCGTTCGGCGCCCTCGACCCCCGGCGCACCGTGGCCTCGAGCATCGCCGAGGCGGTCGCCCTGACCGGCACTGCCCGCGCCGAGCGGCGGGCACGGATCAGCGAGCTGCTCCGCCAGGTCGGCCTCCCGGAAGAGATCCGTCACCGCCGCCCGCACCAGCTCTCCGGCGGGCAGCGGCAGCGCGTCGCCATCGCCCGCGCGCTGGCCAGGCGGCCGGAGATCCTGATCTGCGACGAACCGGTCTCCGCCCTCGACGCGTCGATTCAGGCGCAGGTGCTGGCGCTGCTCAGCGACCTGCAGCAGGGGCTTGGCCTGTCGATCGTGTTCATCTCGCACGACCTGGCGGTGATCGCCCAGATGAGCGACGACATCCTGGTCATGCGCGACGGGCAGGTGATCGAGCAGGGCAGCGCGACGCGAGTCCTGGCCAGTCCGCAGCATCCGTTCACCGTGCGGTTGCTGGAGGCAGTTCCTGCTGCGTGGGGCTGACCCTGTATTCTGGAGCGCAACGACACCGATCCGGCCATCACCGGGGAGTCTTCGGAAGAACGGCAGGGACCGCAAGTTCCCCGCCTGGTAGACCCGAACGGGGCTGGCCCGTCATAGCCAAGGAATAAGCGGTCATTCAGATCTCGACGAGCTCGATCAACGAAAGTTGGGAAGCTCGAGCACTGGATGGCAAGCGGGGTGGTACCGCGCTGCAGGGTGAGACCCGGCAGCGTCCTCGTGCAGATGAAGATCCTGCCAGGAGAACCATGACCTACCCCCGCAACCGCCGCGAAAGCTCCGACCCTGACGGTGTCACGCCCAGCCCCAGCTTTCCCGCGATTGAGGAGCGCATCCTCGCCTTCTGGAAGGACGATGCCACCTTCCAGGCGTCGATCGACCAACGCGCCGGAGCACCGGAGTGGGTCTTCTACGACGGCCCGCCGTTCGCCAACGGCCTGCCGCACTACGGGCACCTGCTGACCGGGTACGCCAAAGACCTCTTCCCGCGCTTCCAGACCATGCGCGGCAAGCAGGTGCAGCGCCGATTCGGCTGGGACACCCACGGCCTGCCCGCCGAACTCGAGGCGATGCGGCAGCTCGGCATCACCGAGAAGAGCCAGATCGAAGAGATGGGCGTGGACGCCTTCAACCAGTCCGCCCGGGAATCGGTGCTGCGCTACACCAAGGAATGGCAGGCCTACGTCACCCGCCAGGCCCGCTGGGTCGACTTCGAGAACGACTACAAGACCCTCGACATCTCGTTCATGGAGAGCGTGATCTGGGCGTTCAAGCGGCTCTACGACAAGGGACTCGCCTACGAGGGCTTCCGGGTGCTGCCGTACTGCTGGAACGATGAGACCCCGCTGTCGAACCACGAACTGCGCATGGATGACGACGTCTACCGGATGCGGCAGGACCAGACCGTCACCGTGACCTTCCCGCTGGTCGGTACGAAGGCCGAGGCCCTCGGCCTTACCGCGGTGCGCGCGCTGGCCTGGACCACGACCCCGTGGACCCTACCCACCAACTTCGCGCTCGCGGTAGGCCCTGCCATCGAGTACGCCGTGATCCCGAGCGGGCCGAACGGCGCAGGCGACGGGGCAGAAGAGGGCGTCGCCACCTACCTGCTCGCCGTCGACACGATCAGCTCCTACTTCAAGGACCTCGGCTACGAGTCATCCGACGCCGCTCGCGCCGCCATCTCGACGACCGTGACCGGCGCCGACCTGGAGGGCGTGCACTACGACCGGCTCTGGGACTTCTACGCGGATACCGAGACCTGGGGCACCGAGAACGCCTGGCAGATCCTCACCGCCGACTACGTCGCCACCGGTGAGGGCACCGGCATCGTGCACCAGGCTCCGGCTTACGGTGAAGACGACCAGCTGGTCACCGGCGCCGCCGGCATCCCGGTGATCCTCTCCGTCGACGAGGGCGCCAAGTTCCTGCCGCAGATCGCGCCCGTTGCCGGCCTGCACGTGTTCGAGGCGAACAAGCCGCTCACGAACCTGCTTCGCGAGGAAGGCCGCCTGCTCAAGGTCGCCAGCTACGAGCACAGCTACCCGCATTGCTGGCGCTGCCGCGAACCGCTGATCTACAAGGCCGTGTCGAGCTGGTTCGTCAAGGTGCCGGAGTTCCGCGACCGCATGGTCGATCTGAACGAGGACATCACCTGGGTTCCGGAGAACGTCAAGCACGGCCAGTTCGGCAAGTGGGTTGCCGGCGCCCGCGACTGGTCGATCTCCCGTAACCGCTACTGGGGATCGCCGATCCCGATCTGGAAGAGCGACGACCCGGAGTACCCGCGCATCGACGTGTACGGCTCGCTCCAGGAACTCGAGCGGGACTTCGGTACGCTGCCGCTGAACGGCGACGGCGAACCCGACCTGCACCGGCCATACATCGACCATCTCACCCGCCCGAACCCCGATGACCCCACCGGGAAGTCGACGATGCGCCGCATCGAAGACGTGCTCGACGTCTGGTTCGACTCCGGGTCGATGCCGTACGCCCAGGTGCACTACCCGTTCGAGAACGCGGAGTGGTTCGACTCGCACAACCCCGCCGACTTCATCGTCGAGTACATCGGGCAGACCCGCGGCTGGTTCTACACCATGCACGTGCTGAACACCGCGCTGTTCGACCGTCCGGCGTTCAGCAACGTGCTCAGCCACGGCATCGTGCTCGGCAACGACGGCCAGAAGATGTCGAAGTCGCTGCGCAACTATCCGGACGTCTCGGAGGTGTTCGATCGCGACGGCGCCGACGCCATGCGCTGGTTCCTGATGTCGAGCTCGGTGATCCGCGGCGGCAACCTGATCGTCACCGAAGAGGGCATCCGCGAGGGCGTGCGGCAGATGCTGCTGCCGCTGTGGAGCACCTATTACTTCTTCACCCTGTACGCCAACGCCGCCGTCGCGGCTGTCCCGGCCGCCAGTGACGACGAAGACGGGAGCGAGGGCGCAGCGGGAATCTCGGGCTACACCGCCCAGTGGCGCACGGACTCCAGCGACATCCTCGACCGCTACCTGCTGGCCAAGGCCCGCACCCTGATCACCGACGTCACCCACGACCTGGAGTCGTTCGACTCGCCGATGGCCGCAGCCAAGCTGCGCGACTTCGCCGACGTGCTCACCAACTGGTACGTGCGCCGCAGCCGTGACCGTTTCTGGGCGGGCGATGCCGCCGGCGATGGTTGGGAAGACGCCTTCGACACCCTGTACACCGTGCTCGAGACCGTGGTCCGGGTCGCCTCTCCGTTGATGCCGCTGGTCGGCGAGGAGATCTGGCGTGGGCTCACCGGTGGCCGCAGCGTGCACCTGGAGAACTGGCCCGACCCCGAGGCGTTCCCCGCCGACGACACCCTGGTCAGCACGATGGACCGGGTGCGGGAGATCGCATCCGCCGGCCTCGCCCTGCGCAAGGCGAAGAGCCTGCGCGTGCGGCTGCCGCTCGCCGAGCTCACCGTGGTGAGCGACGACGGCGATCGGCTCGCCGAGTTCGGCGACATCCTGAAGGAAGAACTCAACGTCAAGGCCGTCACGTTCACCCAGCTGGCCGAGGGCAGCCTCGCGGACTTCGGAATCACCCGCAAGCTGACCGTGAATGCGCGCGCCGCCGGCCCGCGCATCGGCAAGGAGGTGCAGCGCGTGATCGCAGCCGCCAAGCAGGGCTTCTGGGAGCAGGACGGCGACACCGTGGTGGTGGACGGCGTGGAGCTGTTGCCGTCTGAGTTCGAACTCGAACTGCAGTCGGACGCGGAGTCCAACGCGATCACCTTCCTCCCCGGTGGCGGATTCGTGCTGCTGGACACCGAGACCACCCCCGAGCTGGAGGGTGAGGGGCTGGCGCGCGACGTGATCCGTGCCGTGCAGCAGGCGCGCAAGCAGGCCGACCTCGACGTGACCGACCGCATCATGCTGATCCTGGCGACCGACGCGGTCGAGACCATCGAGCAGCACCGCGATCTGATCGCCGGCGAAACCCTCGCCACCAGCGTTGAGGTGCTGCAGGCGGAGAATGGAACCACGACGGTCGGGTCCGAGTCGACCGTGACGGTGACGGTGGAGCGCGCATGAGCAAGAAAGACGACACCTTCGACGAGTCGGGCGCCTACGACGACGCCGCATTCGACGACATGGAGTACCAGGACGCCGCAGACCGAGTGATCGACGCCCTGATGGCGCGGGTCGGTGAGGCCGCTCCGCAGCCGAGGTTGGAGGCCACCCGGCGGGCCGTCGACCTGCTCGGCGACCCGCAGCGCGCGTTCTCGGTGGTGCACGTCACCGGAACCAACGGCAAGACGTCGACGAGCCGGATGATCGAGAGCATCCTGCGCGCCTACGGCCTGCGCACCGGGCTGATGACCAGCCCGCACCTGCGCCGGCTGAACGAGCGGATCGCGCTGGACGGCACCCCGGTGTCGAACGCGCAGCTGGTCGAGAACTGGAACGACATCCAGCCCTATCTGCTGATGGTCGACGCCGAACTCACCGCCAACGGTGACGTGCCGCTCACCTACTTCGAGGCGCTCACCGTGCTCGCGTTCGCGATCTTCGCCGACGCCCCGGTGGATGTTGCCGTGATCGAGGTCGGCATGGGCGGGCAGTGGGATTCCACCAACGTCGCCGACGGTCAGGTGGCGGTGTTCACACCCATCGCGCTCGACCACACCCGCCGACTCGGCAACACCATCACCGAGATCGCCAAGACCAAGGCCGGCATCATCAAGCCGGCAGCGAGCGTCGTCTCGGCGCTGCAGCTGCCGGAGGCGCTCACCGAGTTGCGCCTCGCCGCCGAACTGAACGAGGCGACCCTCACCGTCGACACCACCGGCTTCGCCCTGGAGTCGAACACCATGGCGGTCGGCGGTCAGGTAATCACCGTGCGCGGCCGTGCCGCGCGCTACGAAGACCTGTTCCTGCCCCTGTTCGGCGACCACCAGGCGCAGAACGCGACCCTCGCGATCGCCGCCGTCGAGTCGTTCCTCGGCAATGGCGAACAGCCCCTCGACTTCGACACCCTCGCCGAGGGGCTGGCCACGGCCACATCCCCCGGTCGGATGCAGGTCATCGGCACCGCACCGACGGTGCTGGTGGATGCCGCGCACAACCCGCACGGAGCCGCGGCACTGGCCGGAGCTGTCACCACGTACTTCACCTTCGACCGAGTCGTGTGCGTCATCGGCGTGCTCGAAGACAAGGACGCCCGCGGCATCATCGAAGCCCTCGACCCGGTGGTCGACGAGTTCATCGTGACCCAGTCCGATTCATCGCGGGCCCTGGATGCCGACGACCTCGCCGCGATCGTCGTCGCTGTCGCCGGGCCCGATCGGGTTCGTGTGGAGCCGCAGCTCGCAACCGCCATGGACGAAGCGCGCGGGTACGCGAGCGAAACAGAGAAGGGCGCGGTGCTGGTGGCCGGGTCGATCACTCTGGTCGCCGACGTCATCGGTCTCGCCGAGGATGAGCGGTGGATGCCGTGAGCGCGAACACACCTCGCGTCCGCCGGCAGCGGTCGGTGACCGAGACACTGCTGTCGATCGTGCTCGGCATGGAGATGTTCCTCGTCTTCTTTGCGGCCATCGTCGTCTTCGGCCTGCAGCGGGTGCCCCCGGCCGCCGCCTTCATCGGCGGAGCCGTGCTCATCCTGCTGCTGATCGTCACCACCCGGCTGCTGCGCTACCCGTGGGGCAGGTATGTCGGTGTCGGCATGCAGGTCGTGCTGATCGCCACCGGATTCCTGGAACCCCTGATGTTCTTCATCGGGGCAGGGTTTGCGGCCATGTACATCTATTACCTTGTCAAAGGCCAGCGCATCGACGCCCAGAAGGCGTCGTGGCAGGCAGCTCAGCCAACAGAAGAAGGAGCGTAATGTCCGTCGAAGAAACACTCGTACTCATCAAGCCCGATGGTGTGGCCCGCAGCCTCACCGGCGAAATCCTGCGCCGCATCGAAGCGAAGGGGTACAGCCTCGTGGACATCAAGCTCGTCCAGGCCGACCGCGACCTGCTGTCGCAGCACTACGCCGAGCACGAGGGCAAGCCCTTCTACGAGCCGCTGATCGAGTTCATGGAGTCCGGCCCGACGGTCGCGATCCGGGTCGCCGGCAACCGTGTGATCGAGGGCTTCCGCATCCTCGCCGGCACCACCGATCCCACCACCGCCGCCCCCGGCACCATCCGTGGTGACCTCGGTCGCGACTGGGGACTCAAGGTTCAGCAGAACCTGGTGCACGGCAGCGACTCACCCGAGTCCGCGGAGCGCGAGCTCGGCCTCTGGTTCGCCGCGGCCTAAACCGCGACGATCACACCAAAGCCACGCAAACCGGCAGGCTCACCGCCGCCGGTTTGCGTGGCTTCTTGCGTCAGCACGGTTGTGTCAGAAGAGTCGTGTCAGAACAGCGAGGTCAGCAGCAGCGGGAACTGCACGAGAATCGCGAACACGATCACCGCGTAGTTCGCCAGCACGATCAGCCAGGTGAACGGCAGCAGGCTGCGGCCGAGCGGTCGCAGACCACGGCCGAGATGACCGTGCCGCGCATTCCACGCTGCCAGATACCAGAACAGCGGAATCTGCACGGCCCACACCACCATGCAGTACACGCAGAGCGTGCCGATGCTGTAGACCGCCTGCGTGAACAGCCACATCACGAACACCCAGCCGAGGAACACCCCGGCGAGAAACAACAGCCAGAACCAGCGGGCGAATCGGGCGCCGGCGAGCATCGCCACGCCGACCGCGATCGGTGCGACGAACGCCGCGACCCCAATCAGCGGGTTCGGGAACCCGAACAGCGACCCCTGCCAGCTCAGGATCACCGGCCCGCAGGAGACGAACGGGCTGACGTCGCAGGCCAGCGGCTGGGTCGGGTTGCGGAGCAACTCGATGCGCTCCAGAACCAGAATGGCCGAGGCGACCAGGCCGACAAGTCCCGCGACGATGAGCAGTAGTGGACCCAGCACCGGCCGGGCGCGCTGGTGGTGCGGAGGCATGCTCGGATTATTGCACGCGGAAATACGGGCATCGGGGCGAAGCGTGCGATAATTTGGAGTAGTCAGATGGGCCCGCGCCCGCTCTGACGCCAAAGAAGGCTTTACCGGGCACGAAGCCGGGCCACGAACGCAGCGACGGATTCGCTGCCGTGTCGGATAGCGAGTTCCGAGACGCTGTGACAGGGCGTCGCAACGCGAATCGCGAGCGACTTGGCTCGCGCCAGTTGCACAACATGGATTTGCGGCGGTCGCTTTATGCGGACCCCGCTCGAGAAGAGTACCCGGGGTGGGTGCGCGGTCATCCGCCACCGGGCAGGGAGTGCACCAGCAATGGTGGAAAACAACAAAAACGACGAAACCCCCAGAAAACGGACCCGCCTGTTCGGAGGACGCCGCAAGGCTGTCGACCAGTCGGCGCCCACGCAGCAGCCGGCA
>JBEVDR010000070.1:0-14875 GCA_040513215.1 Microbacteriaceae bacterium
GTGACCCGCCAGACCATCATCGCCATCGAACAGGGCAAGTACTCGCCCTCGCTGGAGATGGCGTTCCAGATCGCGCGGGTGTTCCGCGCATCCATCGACGACGTGTTCCACTATCCAGAAGGAGAGCAGGAGCAATGACGACCCTCGGCCCAATGAAGGCGATCACCTACGACACTTATGGCGGACCCGAGGTCCTCCGAGTCAGCGAAGTCGAGCCGCCGACCGTCGGTGAAGACCGCGTCCTGATCCGAGTTCACGCCGCCGGCGTCGATCCCGGAGCCTGGCACATGATGGCCGGACTGCCGCTGGCCGGTCGGCTTGCCTTCGGGCTGAGCAAGCCCAAGGCCCCGGTCTTGGGGATGGATGTCGCCGGCACAGTCGTTGCGGTCGGCGCGAACGTCACCAAGTTCGTCCCGGGCGACGAGGTCTTCGGAGTCGCGGCCGGCTCGTTCGCCGAGTACACCACCGCGAAGGAGCGCCAGCTCGCCAAGAAGCCGGCCGCCCTGAGCTTTGAGCAGGCGGCGGCGGTTGCCATCTCCGCGACGACCGCGCTGCAGGCCGTACGTGACGCCGGTCGATTGAAGGGCGGCGAGCGTGTGCTCGTGATCGGCGCATCCGGTGGCGTTGGATCGTTTGCGGTGCAGATTGCCAAGGCTCTCGGCGCGGCCTCCGTGACCGGCGTCTGCAGCACGCGGAACATCGACCGGGTCCGCTCGATCGCCGATGACGTCATCGACTACACGCGGGAGGACCTTGCGGCGCGGGCCAGTGGCTTCGACCTCGTGATCGACACTGCCGGTAACCGGCCGCTCGCCGAGTTGCGTCGGATGCTGGCGTCGAAGGGCACCCTGGTGCTCGTGGGTGGTGAGGGCGGCGGACGGATGATCGGTGGCCTGAGCCGCAACCTCAAGTCGCTAGTGCTCGGCCCGTTCGTCAGCCAGCGCCTCACCGGATTGCTCGCGCTCACCAAGGCCGAGGATCTCGAGGCAGTGCGCGAACTGATCGAGCAGGGCAGCGTGGTGCCGCTGATGGACCGCACCTACCCGCTGGAGCAGGCCGCCGACGCCATCGGGTATCTCGCGGAGGGGCACGCGCAGGGGAAGGTCGTACTGAGGGTGAGGTAGCCGTTCGGAATTGACCCGGATGCTGTGGACGCCTAAGATAGACCCTTGGTGTCCGCAGCCCACGCTGCGACACGCGAACGTGAGCCCTCCACCATCCGTGTTCCTCGTCAGGAACACACCCGGAGCGGGATTCACGAACACCTCCGTTCGAATAGAGAAAGCAGCCACTACTGTGACGCGCACCTTTACTCCCAAGCCCGCTGATGTTCAGCGCGAGTGGGTCATCATTGACGCAGCCGACGTTGTCCTCGGCCGCCTGGCGAGCCACACCGCAGCCCTGCTGCGCGGCAAGCACAAGCCGACCTTTGCTCCGCACATGGACATGGGCGACTTCGTCATCATCATCAACGCCGAGAAGGTTGCCCTGACCGGCGCCAAGCTCGAGCAGAAGAAGGCCTACCGCCACTCGGGTTACCCGGGCGGCCTGCGCGCCACGACCTACGCCGAGATGCTCGAGAAGCAGCCCGTGCGCACCGTCGAGAAGGCCGTACGCGGAATGCTGCCGAAGAACTCCATCGGCCGTGCCCAGCTGAAGAAGCTCAAGGTATACGCGGGCGCCGAGCACCCGCACGCTGCGCAGCAGCCGAAGACGTACACCCTCGACCAGGTCGCCCAGTAAGCGCGGATAGGTAATAAGGATTCCCACCATGGCGAAGATCGCAGACTCCATCGACCAGGCTCCCGAGAGCTTCACTACTGAGACCCCCGTGGAAGAGGCCCCCAAGGCTCCCCGCGCCGTTCTCAACGTTTCCGGTTCGGCCGTTGGCCGCCGCAAGCAGGCTATCGCCCGCGCGCGCCTCGTTCCCGGCAGCGGCACCACCACCATCAACGGCCGTGCGTTCGAGGACTACTTCCCGAACAAGCTGCACCAGCAGCTGATCAACGACCCGTTCAAGGTGCTCGACCTGATCGGCGGCTACGACGTAACCGCCAAGATCACTGGCGGCGGCCCCTCGGGCCAGGCAGGCGCACTGCGTCTCGCCATCGCCCGCGCACTGAACGAGATCGACCGCGAGAACAACCGCGCCGCACTCAAGAAGGCCGGCTTCCTGTCACGCGACGCCCGTGTGATCGAGCGCAAGAAGGCCGGTCTCAAGAAGGCCCGCAAGGCATCCCAGTTCTCGAAGCGCTAGTCGCTGCTCTCCAGAGCAGTCGCTATGCCTCGACTATTCGGAACTGACGGGGTTCGGGGCCTGGCCAACGGTGATCTCACCGCTGACCTGGCCCTGGGCCTCGCCCAGGCCAGCGCCCTCGTCCTCACGCAGGGGCGACAGGCCGAAGCACGCCGCAGCAGCGGCCGGCGGCCCATCGCGGTGGTCGCCCGCGACCCGCGCGTATCCGGTGAATTCCTCACCGCCGCCGTATCGGCAGGACTCGCCAGCTCCGGCGTTGATGTGCTCGACGCCGGCGTCATCCCCACTCCCGCCGCCGCGTTTCTGATCGGCGACATCGACGCCGACTTCGGCGTGATGATCTCCGCCTCGCACAACCCTGCGCCGGACAACGGCATCAAATTCTTCGCCACCGGCGGCACCAAGCTGCCGGATGTCGTCGAAGACCGCATCGAAGCGGCCCTCCACGAAACCAAACTGGCTCCCACCGGCGCGGGCGTCGGTCGCATCACGCGGTTCGCGGATGCCGAGGACCGCTACGTCATCCACCTATTGTCGACGCTGCCCAATCGCCTCGACGGCATCCACGTCGTGCTCGACTGCGCCCACGGCGCCGCGGCCGGAATCTCCCCGCAGGTCTTCACCGACGCCGGCGCACGCATCACGCTGATCGGCGCCGACCCTGACGGCATGAACATCAACGACGGTGTCGGCTCCACCCACCTCGACAACCTGGCCCAGGCCGTTCTCGAGCACGGCGCTGACGTGGGAATCGCCCACGACGGCGACGCCGACCGCTGCCTGGCGGTGGACCGCGACGGAAACATCGTCGACGGTGACCAGATCATGGCCATCCTTGCCCTCTCCATGGCCGAGCGCGGCGTGCTCGCCGACCGCACCCTTGTCGCCACGGTGATGAGCAACCTCGGCCTGCGCCAGGCGATGGCCGCCCACGGCATCAGCATGGTCGAGACCAAGGTCGGCGACCGCTACGTGCTCGAAGAGCTCAACGCCAACGGATTCTCGCTGGGCGGGGAACAGTCTGGGCACGTCATCATGACCGAGTTCGCCACCACCGGCGACGGCATCCTGACCGGACTGCACCTGGTCGCCGAAATGGCCCGCACCGGCAAGACCCTCGCCGAGCTCGCCTCGGTCATGTCGGTTCTGCCGCAGGTGCTCGTGAACGTGCGCGGGGTGAACCACCACGGCCTGAACGATGACACCGAGATCGCCGAGGCCGTGGCATCCGCCTCTGCCGAACTGGGTGACGGCGGCCGCGTGCTGCTTCGTCCATCGGGCACCGAGCCGATGGTGCGCGTGATGGTGGAGGCCGCCGATCAGCCGACCGCCGACCGCATCGCGCACGAGCTCGCCGCTGTCGTCAGCGCCCGCCTGGCTCTGTAACCCTCCCCGCGTCTCGCCGACCCCCACTCCCGCGCTTGGCGGCTGTGAGGTCTGGCGTTTGGTCCATTAGCCGGGGCGTGGAGGGCCGATCGGCGGACTTGAGGCAGGCTCGCCGCGCGGCTCTCCCACGTCAGGGCGCTGGGATGCCTACCGATGCCGGTTCGGCACCCGATGGTTGTCAATTCTCAGCTGTTCCGCGTACTCTCACAGTGACTTCAGCAATGGTGCTGAGGGAGTCGTCTGTGGCCACAAGCCGCGACGGTTCACCAGTGGGAGACGATGATGCCTACAACTGTGTCCAAAGATTTTCGCCTGACCGAATCACACATTCGGCAAGAGGATGTCGTACAACTTGTGACCCCCGCGGGAGCGCGGGTCGCCAACCCCACCTTCGATCCGTGGGTGGATGACGTCGGAGCAGACCAGCTCGCCTCGTTCTACGAGGACATGGTGCTGGTCCGCCGGATCGATACCGAAGCCACCGCGCTGCAACGGCAGGGCGAACTTGGGCTGTGGCCGCCGCTGCTCGGCCAGGAAGCGGCGCAGATCGGCTCGGCCAGGGCGCTTCGCTCCGATGACTTCGCGTTCACCAGCTACCGCGAGCATGCCGTCGCCTGGTGCCGCGGCGTCGCCCTGCCCGACCTGCTGCGCATGTGGCGCGGTACCGCTGCCTCCGGCTGGAACCCGTATGACGTGAACGTGGCCGCCCCGGCGATCATCATCGGCGCGCAGACCCTGCACGCCACCGGCTACGCGCTCGGCTGCCGCAAGGACGGCGTGGATACCGTCGCGATCGCGTATTTCGGGGACGGCGCCACCAGCGAGGGCGATGTGAACGAGGCCATGGTGTTCGCCGCCAGCTTCCAAGCCCCGGTGGTCTTCTTCTGCGAGAACAACCAGTGGGCGATCTCCGAACCGGTGGGAGTGCAGGCCAGAAACCACATCGCCGACCGGGCGCCGGGCTTCGGCATCCCGAGCCTGCGAGTCGACGGCAACGACGTGCTGGCCGTGCACGCTGCCACCCGGGTCGCCCTGGAGCGCGCCCGCAGCGGCGGAGGCCCCACCTTCATTGAAGCGGTCACCTACCGGATGGGCCCGCACACCACCTCGGACGACCCGACCCGCTACCGCGACCCCGACGAGTTGGCGACCTGGCAGGGCCGCGACCCCATCGCGCGGATCGGCCTGCTGCTCGAGGGCCTCGACGTCGATGTCGAGGCCCTCGACCGCGCGGTGAACGCGAAAGCCGACGAGACAGCGCGGGCGCTGCGGGCCGGATGCGTCGCACTGGCCGCACCCGAACCGCTCAGCGTGTTCGACAACGTGTTCACCGGCCCGCACTCCTGGCTCGACCGGCAGCGCAGCCAGTACGCGGCGTACCTCGCCCAATTCGACGAGGAGGCATGATGCTGCAGACCACGACACGCCAGCTCACTCTGGCCCAGGCCATCAACTCCGCCCTGCGCCGCGCGCTGCAGGATGACGACAAGGTGCTGCTGCTCGGCGAGGACATCGGCAAGCTCGGAGGGGTGTTCCGGGTGACCGACGGGCTGCAGGCCGACTTCGGCAGCGACCGGGTGATGGATGCGCCGCTCGCCGAATCCGGCATCATCGGCACCGCCGTGGGGCTCGCCTACCGGGGCTACCGCACCGTCTGCGAGATCCAATTCGACGGATTCATCTACCCCGGCTTCGACCAGATCGTCGCTCAGGTGGCCAAACTGCACTATCGCACCCAGGGCGCCGTGAAGATGCCGATCACGCTCCGGGTGCCGTTCGGCGGCGGGATCGGCGCCGTGGAACACCACTCCGAGTCGCCGGAGGCGTACTTCGCGCACACCGCGGGGCTGCGCGTGGTGAGCCCCTCAAACCCGCAGGATGCGCACACCATGCTGCGCGCCGCGATCGCCTCAGATGACCCGGTGCTGTTCTTCGAACCCAAGCGCCGCTACTGGGCCAAGGGCCCGGTGGACGAAGACGCGCCGGGTGACATTGAGCATGCCGCCGTCGTCACGGCGGGAACCGACGTCACTCTGGTCACCTACGGTGCCCTGGTCGGCGTGGCCCGGGATGCGGCGGCCGCCGCGGCCGAGGACGGCGTCTCGATCGAGGTGATCGACCTGCGCTCGCTCTCGCCGATCGACTTCGACACGGTGGAACGGTCGGTGCGCAAGACCGGCCGGTTGGTGATCAGCCATGAGGCGCAGCAGTTTGCCGGCCTCGGCGCCGAGATCGCGGCCAGCGTCACCGAACGCTGCTTCGACTACCTCGACCACGCGCCGGTGCGCGTCACCGGGTTCGACACACCGTACCCGCCGTCAGCGCTCGAGGAGTATTTCCTGCCTGACCTCGATCGCATGCTCGACGGCGTCGACCGGGCGCTGCGCAAACCGAACTCGCTAACGGACTGGACGGCCAACGCATGAGTGTCAAGGACTTCGCCCTGCCCGATCTCGGCGAGGGACTGACCGAGTCGGAGCTGGTGGCCTGGCGGGTCGCCGTGGGCGACACCGTCGAGCTGAACCAGGTGATCGCCGAGGTCGAGACCGCGAAAGCCCTGGTCGAACTGCCGTCGCCGTACAGCGGCACCATCAGCAAGCTTTACGCCGAACCCGGCGCCACGGTGAGGGTCGGCGCGCCCATCGTCGCCTTCGAGATCGGCGACGACGCAGGCGCGGAGCCGCAGACAGCATTGGATGTCGCGGAGGCGGAAGCGGGCACGGATGCCGCCGACTCCGGCGCCACGACGGCAATCACCTCAGCGCCGAAGCGGGAGAGCGTGCTCGTCGGGTACGGACCGGCCGTGGCCAGCGGCGAGCCACCGCGACGACGCCCGCGGCGCGGCGGCGGATCACCGACCGCACCCGCGACGGCGACCGATGGTGGCAGTTCTGAAGCCGAGACTGAGCCCGCGGTGACCGCCGAAACGGCTGTGGAACCACGCACCGTCGTCACCGCCGAGGCGCCTGAGGCACCCGCCGAGCAACTGCGGTCCACCCCGCCCGTGCGCAAACACGCCCGCGACCTCGGCATCGACCTGGCCGCCCTTACCGGAACCGGCGAGCACGGGCTGATCACCCGCGAGGATGTGGATGCCGCGGCATCCCGACAGGGCGACACCGCCGCCAGGTCCCGGCCCGGCCGGGCCGACGAAACCGGCGACAAGACGCTTGCCGTCGAGCACCGCGCCGACGAAACCCGCGTGCCGATCGCCGGAGTGCGCAAACGCACCGCGGCTGCAATGGTGCAGAGCGCGTTCACCGCGCCGCACGCCGCAGCCCAGCTCACCATCGACGTCACCGCCAGCGAGGAACTGCTGGAGTCACTCGGCGGCACGCGCGAGTTCCGCGACATCCGGCTCACCATCATGACGCTGGTGGCGAAAGCCCTCTGCCTGGCAGTAGGACGCAACCCGTCGATCAACTCGCGCTGGGACGAAGCGGCCGGCGAAATCGTGACCTTTCGGCACGTGAACCTCGGCATCGCGGCGGCGACCGACCGCGGGCTCGTGGTGCCGAAGGTGAAGAGCGCCGAGTCCTTGAACCTGGCCGATCTGGCGCGCGCCGTGAGCACCGTGGTGGAGTCGGCGCGGGCGGGCACCAGCAGCCCGGCGGAGTTCTCCGGGGGCACGATCACCCTCACCAACATCGGCGTGTTCGGGGTGGATTCCGGCATCCCGATCCTGAATCCGGGGGAGGCGGCGATCCTGGCGGTCGGTGCGGTGCGCCGACTTCCGTGGGAGTACCGCGGCGAGATCGCGTTGCGCAGCGTACTGACCCTGACGCTCTCGTTCGACCACCGGCTGATCGACGGCGAGCAGGGTTCCCGCTTCCTGGCCGATGTCGGGGCGATCCTGCGCGACCCGGGCGTCGCGCTGACGATGGTGTGACCCGCTAAAGGCCCCTTACACGGAAGGTGATCGCGACCAGAAAGGACCGATCCGCGGACCTGAGAGTCGCTCGAGCATCGGGAGGATGTTTACGGGGACGGTGATCTCCCGGCTGGGCTCATCGCGGGGCGAGGGTGGCCAGCGCCATCTCCTCGAGCAGGGCGCGCACGGTACCGATCGGGATCGCCTTCCCACGGCGGGCCCGACTGCCCTCGAAGGTGGCGCTGTGCGGCGTGGAGTTGATCAGGCCGAACGTCGCCTGCGCCCGGATGCGCAGCAGCGCGTCATCCACGCCCGGATGCAGCCGGCCGAGCACCTCGACCCACAGCTCGACGTACCGGCGTTGCAGGGCGCGCACCGCGCGCCGTTCGGCGGCGTCGAGACTGTCGAGGTCGCGGTCCTGCACCCGGATCACCTCGGGGTTGCCGAGCGCGAAGTCGACGTGGAATGCCACCAGCTCGCTAAGCGCCGTCGCGGCATCCGCCGATCGCTCGACGACCGCCTGCCCGCCCGACAACAGGTTCTCGCTCACGCCGACCAGCAGCGCCGCGAGCACCGCCTGCTTGCTGCTGAAGTGGCGGTACAGAGCGGGCCCGCTGACGCCGGCGGCAGCTCCGAGGTCTTCGATCGAGACGCCGTTGAACCCGCGCTCGGCGAACAGCGCCGCGGCAGCGGTCAGCAGCGCCTCACGGCGGTCGGCCTTGGCTCGGCCGCGCCGCGTGCTCGGCGGCGTCACCACATCGGTCACCGCGGCCCCTTCCTGCAGAACGAATCCATCCACTATAGACAATCCGGTTAACGGAGACTAACCTGAATCGGGTTAGCAGCTACTAACTGGATGTCGATGGAGACACACCATGCAGACGCTCGACAGCGCCATCAGTGAAACGGATGCCGCGTTCCGCGCGAACGACGAGGCGCAACGCGCGCTCGCCGCCGAACTGCGGCAGCGGCTGGCCGCCACCGCCCGCGGCGGGCCGGAGCGTTCCCGCGAGCGGCACGTTGCCCGCGGCAAGCTGCTTCCGCGTGAACGGATCGACCGACTGCTGGATGAGGGCAGCCCCTTCCTTGAGATCGCGCCGCTCGCCGCGACCGGCATGTACGACGACGAGTGCCCCGCGGCCGGCGTGATCGCCGGGATCGGCTACGTGCACGGCAGGCCGGTCCTCGTCATCTCGAACGACGCCACGGTGAAGGGCGGCACCTACTTTCCGATCACCGTCAAGAAGCACCTGCGGGCGCAGCAGATCGCCCGCGAGAACCGGCTGCCCTGCGTGTACCTGGTCGACTCCGGCGGGGCATACCTGCCGATGCAAGACGAGGTATTCCCCGACGCCGAGCACTTCGGGCGCATCTTCTACAACCAGGCACGGATGTCGGCGGAGCAGATCCCGCAGATCGCGGCGGTATTGGGTTCCTGTACCGCGGGCGGCGCCTACGTGCCCGCGATGAGCGATGAGACCGTGATCGTGCGCGACCAGGGCACCATCTTCCTCGGCGGCCCCCCGCTGGTGAAGGCGGCGATCGGCGAGATCGTCACCGCCGAAGACCTCGGCGGCGGCGACCTGCACACCCGCGTCTCGGGTGTGGCCGACCACCTGGCCGAGAACGACGAGCACGCTTTGGAACTGGTGCGCGGCATCATCCGTACCCTGCCGAAGCCCGCCGATCCGGTCTGGGAGGTGCAGGCCAGCCGCGAGCCCACCGCCTCGCCCGACGAGCTGTACGGCGTGGTGCCGGTGGACGTGCAGGGCCAGTACGACGTGCACGAGGTGATCGCGCGCCTCGTCGACGGCAGCGAGTTCCACGAGTTCAAGGCCCGCTACGGGGCCACGCTGGTCACCGGCTTCGCACGGCTGCACGGGCATCCGGTCGGCATCGTCGCCAACAACGGGGTGCTGTTCAGCGAGTCCGCGCAGAAGGGGGCGCACTTCATCGAACTCTGCGACCAGCGCGGCATCCCGCTGCTCTTCCTGCAGAACATCTCCGGCTTCATGGTCGGCCGCGACTACGAGGCGGGCGGCATCGCCAAGCACGGCGCGAAGATGGTGACCGCGGTCGCCACCACCCGGGTGCCGAAACTGACCGTGGTGATCGGCGGATCCTTCGGCGCCGGCAACTACTCGATGTGCGGCCGCGCCTACTCGCCGCGCTTCCTCTGGATGTGGCCGGCCGCGCGCATCTCGGTGATGGGCGGACGACAGGCCGCGTCGGTGCTCGCAACGATCAAACGCGATCAACTGGATGCGGCGGGAGACGCCTGGTCGTCCGAAGACGAGGAGGCGTTCCAGGCGCCGATCCGGGAGCAGTACGAGGCGCAGGGCAACCCGTATTACTCCACCGCGCGACTCTGGGACGACGGCATCATTGACCCGGCCGACACCCGCACCGTGCTCGGACTGGCGCTCGACATCTGCTCGCGCACCCCACTGCCCGACAGCGGCTTCGGCCTGTTCCGGATGTGACGGCGATGTTCAGCACCGTGCTCGTGGCCAACCGGGGCGAGATCGCCTGCCGGGTGATCCGCACGCTGAAACGACTCGGCATCCGCTCGGTCGCTGTGTACAGCGACGCCGACATCGCCGCGCGTCACGTTTCCCTGGCGGATGTCGCGGTGCGCATCGGCCCCGCGGCAGCCGCGCAGAGCTACCTCAACCCGGCCGCGATCGTCGACGCCGCACTTCGCACCGGCGCCGAAGCCGTGCACCCCGGGTACGGGTTCCTCTCGGAGAGCCCGGCGCTCGCCGCCGCCTGCGCCGCCTCGGGCATCGTGTTCGTCGGACCGGGCATCGACGCGCTCACGGTGATGGGTGACAAGATCCGCGCCAAACGGCACGTCGCCGAGCGGGGCGTGCCGGTGATCCCCGGCATCTCCGAAGCGAGCTTCGACGACACCCAACTGATCGCCGCGGCCGCCGACATCGGCTTTCCGCTGCTGGTCAAGCCGTCCGCCGGCGGCGGCGGCAAAGGCATGCAGATCGCCCAGCAGTCGGACGAGTTGCCCCACGCGCTCGCCGCTGCGCGCAGGATCGCGGCATCCGCATTCGGAGACGACACCCTGCTGCTGGAGCGACTGGTGACCCGCCCGCGACACATCGAGGTGCAGGTGCTCGCCGATAACCATGGCGCGGTGATCCACCTCGGTGAACGAGAATGCTCGCTACAGCGACGGCACCAGAAGGTGATCGAAGAGGCACCGTCCGCGCTGCTCGATGAGACGACCCGCGCACGCATCGGCGACGCGGCTTGCACCGTCGCCCGCAGCGTCGAGTACCGCGGTGCGGGCACCGTCGAGTTCCTGGTCTCGAATGACGCGCCCGACGAGTTCTTCTTCATGGAGATGAACACCCGCCTGCAGGTGGAGCACCCGGTCACCGAACAGGTGACCGGGCTCGACCTCGTCGAATGGCAGCTGCGAATCGCCGCCGACGAACCGCTGGCGCTCGCGCAACACGACGTCACCACCACCGGACATGCGATCGAGGCCCGGGTGTACGCCGAACGACCCGACCGTGAATTCCTGCCCAGCGCGGGCACCGTGCTCGCGGTTCACGAGCCGACCGGTGACGGCATCCGCGTCGACAGTTCGCTCCAACCAGGCCTCGTCATCGGGTCCGACTATGACCCGCTGCTCGCCAAGGTCATCGCCACAGGCAGCACTCGCGCAGACGCCCTGGCCCGGCTCGACGCCGCCCTGCGCGACATGGTGGTGCTCGGAGTGCACACGAACCTGGAGTACCTGCGGATGCTGCTGGCCGAACCAGCCGTTCAGGCAGCGCAGCTCGACACCACCCTGATCGACCGTCTGCTTGCCGAGCTGCGCTTTCGAGCGCCGGATGCCGCAGCCTTCGCCGCGGCCGCCCTGCACCTGCACCGCCGGGCGCACCGGTCGCAGTCACCTGCGCTGGCGCAGTCGCTCTGGCACGCACCCAGCGGCTGGCGGTTGGGGGAGCACCGTCCGGTGCGGTACACCTTCGCCGTAGGCGACCGGCTCACCGCCGTGCTGGTGAGCGGCACCGTCGAGCATGCCACCCTCCGCATCGAGCCGGGCGAGCCAGGCGATGTCGCCGAGCCGGCGACCGTCGTCGCCGGCATCCGCGGCGACAGCCCGCCCGAGGTGACGGTGGATGGCATGACCCACCCGATCACGATTGCGGAGGACGGCGATCAGCTCTGGATCGGCTCGGAGGGCGCGGCTTTCCTGTTCACCGTGCTGAGCCGCGAGGCGATGCTGCGACGCCAGCTCGCCAGGGGGAAGAGGCAATCATCGCCCGCGAGCCCCGAAGTGAGGACTCCGATGCCCGGCACAGTCACCGCAGTGCACGTAGCGGACGGTGACCGGGTCGAGGTGGGCGAGCCGCTTCTGAGCATCGAGGCGATGAAGATGGAGCACCGCATGCTTGCCCCGGTAGCAGGCACAGTGCGCATCGCGCTCACGCCCGGGGCGCTCGTGCGCCAAGACCAGGTCGTCGCCACCATCGAAGCGAACGCTGGTGACGTGGCCGATCTCGAACCAGCCACGGTTCCCGCAGAACCGATCCCAGTCGAAGCAGCAGGAAGGTCGGAACAATGATGGCCGCAACAATGAACATCGGATTGACCGAGGACGAAACAGATCTCCAGAATCTCGTGACGGAGTTCGCCGACACCGTGGTGGCGCCCGTGTCATACCAGGCAGACCGCGATCATCAGTTGCCGATGGACGTCGTTGCCCAAATGGGGGAACTCGGCCTGTTCGGTTTGCCGTTCCCCGAGGAGGTCGGGGGGCAGGGCGGCGACTACATGGCCCTCTGCATCGCAGTGGAGGCGCTCGGCAGAGTCGACCAGTCCCTCGCGATCACGCTTGAGGCCGCAGTAGGGCTGGGCGCGATGCCGATCTTCCGCCATGGAACCGACGAGCAGAAATCCGAGCTGCTGCCCGACCTGCTCAGCGGCGACGCGCTCGCCGGATTCGGGCTGACCGAGGCCGGTGCCGGGTCGGATGCCGGCGCCACACGAACCACCGCACGGCTGGACGGGGAACAGTGGGTGGTCAACGGCTCCAAGCAATTCATCACCAACTCGGGCACATCGATCACCCGCTTCGTGACCGTGCTCGCGGTCACGGGAGAGACCGCGCGCGCCGACGGCAGCATGGCCAAGGAACTGTCGACGATTATCGTGCCGAACGGCACCCCAGGCTTCACGGTCGAACCTCCGTACGACAAGGTGGGCTGGCGGGCATCCGACACTCATCCGCTGACGTTTGACGACGCCCGCGTTCCAGCCGCCAACCTGCTCGGCGAGCGCGGTCGCGGATTCGCGAACTTCTTGAACGCGCTTGACGAAGGGCGCATCGCGGTGGCCGCGCTCGCCACCGGCGCCGCGCAGGGCTGCCTGGATGAAGCGGTCACCTACGCCAAGACCCGCAACGTGTTCGGCAGCCCGATCGGCTCGTACCAGCACATCGCGTTCATGATCGCCGAGATGAAGACCCGCGTGTACACGTCACGCCTGGCCTGGCACGATGCGGCACGCCGCCGGGATGCCGGCCTGCCGTTCAAGACCGAGGCGGCCATGGCTAAACTCGTCGCCAGCGACGCCGCGATGCGCAACGCCCGCGATGCCACCCAGATCTTCGGCGGATACGGCTTCATGAACGAGTCGCTCGTCGGCCGACAATACCGCGACTCGAAGATCTTGGAGATCGGGGAGGGCACGAACGAAGTGCAGCTCATGGTCATCTCGCGCGATCTCGGATTCGAGGGCTGAGATGACTGACGACCGCAAGATCGAGGTGCAGCGCGGCCTCTACTTCGAGGAGTTCGACGAGAACACGCTGTACCGGCACAGCCCCGGCCGTACCGTCACCGAGGCCGACAATGTGCTGTTCAGCACGCTCACCATGAACTCGCAGGCGCTGCATCTGGATGCCGCCTGGGCGGCCACCCAGCCCTTCGGGCAGCGGCTGGTGAACTCGATGTTCACCCTCGCCACCGTGGTCGGGGCGTCAGTCACGCAGCTGACCCAGGGCACCATCATCGCCAACCTCGGCTTCGAGAAGGTGGCCTTTCCGCATCCGCTGTACCACGGTGACACCCTGTACTCCGAGACCGTCGTCACCGGCAAGCGACTCTCGGCCTCCCGGCCGGGGCAGGGGATCGTCACGCTCGAGCACACCGGACGCAATCAGCACGACGTCGTGGTCGCCACCGCCGTGCGCTCGGTGCTGGTCTGGTGCCGGGAGGCCCAGCCATGAGCGGGTTCAGTCTCGGCCCGGCGCTGCTGTTTTGCCCGGCCGACCGGCCGGACCGGTATGACAAGGCCGCCGACCGGGCGGATGCCGTCATCCTCGATCTGGAGGATGCCGTGCGCCCCGAGCAGCGGGCCGCCGCCCGCGCCGCACTGCTGGAGCACCCGCTCGACCCGGAGCGCACCATTGTGCGGGTGAACCCGGTCGGCAGCGTCGACTTCGCCGCCGATCTGGCCGCACTCGCCGCGACCGAATACGACACCGTGATGCTGCCGAAGGCCGAATCCGTGGCGCAGCTCGCCCGGCTCGAGGAGTACGAGGTGATCGTCCTCTGTGAGAGCGCCCGCGGGGTGCTGGCGGCGGCAGATCTCGCTGCTGCACCGAACGTGGTCGCGCTGATGTGGGGCGCCGAGGATCTGGTCGCCTCGCTCGGCGGCAGCTCGTCGCGGTATCCGGATGGCTCGTATCGTGAGGTCGCCCGGCACGCCCGGTCAACCGTGCTGCTCGCCGCCGGTGCGTGCGGCAAGACCGCGATCGACACCGTGTTCCTCGACATCGCCGACACCGCAGGGTTGGCGGCGGAGGCCGCCGACGCGGTGGCGAGCGGATTCGGGGCGACGGCGTGCATCCACCCGAGTCAGGTCGACGTCATCCGTGACGCGTATCGGCCGAGCGAACAGGATGTCGCGGCCGCCCGAGACCTGCTGGATGCCGCGGCCGGGCAGCCGGGCGTGTTCCGCTTCCAGGGGCGGATGGTGGACGAGCCGCTGCTGCGGCATGCCCGAGCGGTACTGGCTCGCGCCGCCCGTGGCGACTGAGAAGCCTCTGCCGCCCACGACTTAGGCTGTGCACGTACACCGCCCACTACCGAAGAGGGGCAATGAATCGGGCGCACGCCGAGAGGCATCCCTGCTGTATATCGAGGATGACCCGGATATCGCCGCCATGACAGTCGAGGTGCTCTCGGAGTCTAAGAAAGCGACCATCACAGCAAAACTCATAGGCGGCTCCGCGCGTCCTCCGAGTTGCCTGGGCGGGGCCGGGCTAGATCTTGCGCAGCAACACGCTCGACACCGTGTGGTCCGGGCTCTTCCGCAGCACGAGGGAGGCC
>JBEVDR010000071.1:0-3477 GCA_040513215.1 Microbacteriaceae bacterium
CGTCGACCGGATCCTTGAATCCGACGATGACGGTGAGCAGGAACGGGATGATGATCGCGGCGGCGAGGCCCAGGGCGAGCATCACCATGTTGCCGTTGCCGAGCAGCGCCGGAATCGCGAGGCCGGACGGGACGACGAAGCTGGTCGAGAACACGCCGCCGAGCGAGACGATCGCGCCGCCGACGACACCGCCGACGATGCCGAAGGCGAAGGGGCGCTTGAGCGGCAGGTTGATGCCGTAGATGGCGGGCTCGGTCACGCCGGCGAGGAAGCCCGAGAGCGTGGCGGGCGCGGCCAGTGAGCGGAGGTTCTTGTTGCGGGTGCGCGCCCAGACGCCGGCCACTGCCGCAGCCTGTGCGAGCACGGCGGCGAACACCGGGGCGATGAGCAGGATCATGCCGGTCTCCTGGAACTCGAACTGGAACAGCGGAACGAGGCCCCAGTGCAGACCGAAGATGACGAAGACCTGCCACAGGCCGCCCATGAGCGCGCCGCCGGCCCAGGGGAGGTTGGTGAAGAGCCAGCCGATGCCGGCCGAGATCCAGCCGCTGAGGACGCTCGAGAGCGGCCCGATGACGACGAACACCAGCGGCACCGCGATGAGCACGACGATCATCGGCGTGACGAAGCGGCGCACGGCGCTGGGGAGCTTGGCGTAGAGGAACTTCTCGGCGTAACTCTGCAGCCACACCACGATGATGATCGGGATGACGCTCGAGACGTAGCTGACCATCGTGACCGGGATGCCGAAGAAGGTGATGTCCGGCACGCCGTTGAGGGCCACGATCGACGGGTACACGAGCGCGCCCGCGATCGCCAGTGAGGTGAACTGCTGCGCGTTGAAGTACTTCGCGGCGGTGATCGCCAGGGCGAGCGGCAGGAAGTTGATGAACGCGTCGGAGAGCGCGTTGAGGATCACGTAGGTGGTCGTAGTGTTGTCGAGCCAGCCGAAGGTGACCGCCGCGGCGAGGAACGCCTTGAGCAGGCCGGTGCCGGCCAGGGCCCAGAGCAGCGGGGTGAAGATCGCCGAGATCATCGCGATGAATCGGTTGAGCAGGTTTCCCTTGGGGCCGTCAGAGGCGGCCTTCTCGTTCGCGGCCGGTCCGGCGAGCTTGGAGATCTTGGCGATCTCGGCAAAGACCTCCGGCACCTCGTTGCCGATGACGACCTGGTACTGGCCGCCGGCTTCGGCGGTGGCGATGACGCCGGGGGTGGCCTTCACGGCGGCCTTGTTGACCTTGGCGTCGTCCTTGATCACGAAGCGCAGCCGGGTCGCGCAGTGCACGAGCGAGGAGACATTCTCCTCGCCGCCTACGCCCTTGAGAACCGCAGCAGCGGTTTTGGAGTAATCCATCGTTCTGGTTCACCTTCCGCCGCGACATCGCGGCTTCTCTCTCTCAATGGCAGCCGGGTTCGGATTTTGGGCAAAAAAAAGACCTGAACTCCGTCACCGCTCATTGGCGGTTCGAGTTCAGGTTTTGCCTGCTTGCGCAGTAACAATCCGAAAAGCTACCACAGGTCGTCTTCGCCCTGCGTCGCTCACGCTATCACACGATCAGGACGTTGCGCCATCAACAACCTGGTTCGCCAGGCGCTCGACATGCACGATCACGTAGAGGAGTTCTTCATCGGTGAGGTCGGAGCCGGTGGCTTCGCTGACGTACAGCTTCACGTCCGCCGCGATGGCGTAGGAGCGCGGGTAGCTGTGCTTGGCGAACTCGAAGAACGACGTGTCGGAGCCGCGCAGCATCGACTGCGCCACGAGCCGCTGCAGGAGGAACTGGATGTGCAGGATGAACCGCGCGTAGTCCGGGCTCGCCGCATCCAGCTGCACGCCCAGGCCCCGCTCGACCGTCGTGACGACGTGCTGCACGCGCCGGAAGAGCAGCGCCGCGGTGCCGTTGGGCTCATCCCGGGTGGCGTTCAGAATATGCATCGTGAGGAATACGGCCTCTTCCTCGGGCAGCTCGGTCTGCAGGCTGGTGCTGACCGACCGGGCCATCGCCGTGGCCGCGTCGAACTCCTGCGGGTGCAGCACCCGCAGTTCGGGCATCGCCGCGCCCGGGATGCGGATGCCCTTCTGCATCCGCTCCAGCACGTACTGCACGTGGTCGATAATGGCCAGCGGCAGGCGCCGCCCGAGGCTGCGGCCCAGGGTGCGTTCGGCCTCGTCGACCGCGGAGGTGACCGCTTCGATGACCGGGTACGGCACGGAGGCGAGCAGTTGGCGGGCGTGGTCGGCACCGCTGCCCTGCTCGAGGATGAAGGTCTTCTCCACCTTGGCCGGGTCGATGCTGTCGGTGGGCTGCAGCTGGAAACCCAGCCCGCGCCCCATCAGGACCCGTTCCTGGCCGCTCGTGTCGACGGAGATGACGACGTTGTTGTTGAGCACCTTGTGCGCCACCACCGCCGGGGTGCGCGCTGGTGTGCGCGCTGCCGGGGTGCGCGCCACGCTGCTGTCCGTCGCCATGGCCGCAGTTTACAGCTTCGGATTTGGCGAAACCATGTCCGGGGTCCCGCCGCCGCCGGCGCCCAACGGGTCCCCGTGCGGACTAGTGCGCCCGGTGCGCCGGGTGCAGTTGTCCGAAGCGGTACCAGTTGTGGAGCCCTCAGCCGGCGACGTCGTGCAGGTGATGGGTCGGGTCGTGGATGAAGTACTGGGCCAGTGTGGTCACGGTGAACCTGGCGCCGTCGCTGCGGCGGCCGGTGCGCTGCCGGTCGGCCGGCGGTACCGCGGCGAACGCGTCGGCGATGGATGCGGCGGCCGCGGCCAGTTCCGCGGCCACGGTCTGCGGGTCCTGCTCGTTGTAGCGCTCGGCCACCGCCGTGGCGTCCTGGTCCCAGTTCGCGAACAACGGGTCGTCCTCGCTGAGGATCAGGTCGAGCCGCGTGTGGAAGATGCGGAACACGTCGCGCACATGGGCGGCGTACTCCAGGGCCGACCAGGTGGCCTCGTCCGGCCGCACCGCGACATCCGGGCGCTGCAGCACGGGCGCCCAGGCCGCGGCGTTCAGCCGGATGAGGCCGGGAACCTCGTCGTAGTCCACGTCGGCGGAGGAGAATCCGCACTCGGCGCAGGGGCGCTCGAGCACCCAGGTCCAGTCTTTGGTGTCGGGGGTGATCGGCATGCCCCCAGCGTAGGGATGCCCGCCGGCCCGGTGTGCCCTGCGGACTGCCATTCCTCGGGGATCTCCTGCCACTCCCGGCGGCGCCGCTCCGCCGCAAACTGTTGCCGCTGCGGACAATTGGTCCCGGCGTACCGGGACCATTTGTCCGCACGGGTAACAGTTCCCCGGCCCCGAGCGCGGCGCGACGGGCGACGGGGCGCGAGCGCGAGGGCGAGGGGCGCGGGCGCGCGGGCGCGACTACGCGCCGGGGGCCAGGGACTCGTAGCGGCGCGGCTTGCCCTCGCCGAGGCCCAGCAGGGTCGCCGCCGCCGTCACCGCCACCGGGCGCTGCAGCAGCAGGCCGAGCGCC
>JBEVDR010000072.1:0-15975 GCA_040513215.1 Microbacteriaceae bacterium
ACGACGCTAGGTGAGCGACTTCTCGTACGTGATGTACTCCTCATCGCGCCGGTAACCCTCACGCTCGTACAGGCGTTGCGCGACCACGTTCGTGTGCGCCGTCTCCAACGTCAGCGACACTGCTCCCGCCGCGCGCGCCAACCGCTCCGCCTCGTTCAGCAGCGCAGTGGCCACACCATTGCCTCGCGCTGAGTCCAGCACGTAGAGGTCGTTCAGGAGCCAGGACGGTGCCGCCGCGACGGACGAGAATCCGGGGTACAGCTGAGTGAACCCGACTGCAGTGCTATCCAGCTCTGCGATCAGCACGATCGATTGCTCTCTGCTCAAACGATCCCGCAGAAACCGCTCGGCCACCTGCTCGTCGTACGGCTGCTCATAGAACTCGCGGTACAGCGCGAACAGTGGGGCGGCAACGGCGGCTTCACCGGCAACCAGCCGGCGCACCTGGGGGAGAGGGGGCATGCAGTCGAGCGTAGCCATCATGCCTTCGCGACGGGGATTGCTCAGGCCAGGTGGAGCGGGTGTCGCGTCATTCAACGTTCGGAAGCGACGCCACCGCCTCGATCTCGACGAGCGCTCCGGGTCGCGCGGGCGCGACAGCAATCACGGTGACAGCGGTGCGGCGGTTGCCCCAAACCGACCGTGTTGCAGCGTAGCCGGCCGTCGGGTCGACATCCGGATCGAGATAGATCGTCAGCTTGGCCACGTGATCGGCGTCGGTGCCGGCCTCCTCGAGCACCGCCAACAGGTTGCGCAGCGCCTGTTCCGTTTGCGCCTCCAGCCCCTCCAGCAGCGCGCCCGTACTGTCCACTCCGTTCTGCCCTCCGACGTACAGAGTCGGCCCGGCGGGGAGGATCATGCCCTGGGTGAAAGCGGGGTTCCGATGCAACTGTGGGGGATCGACCGGTGTGGGCTGGGTGCTCATGGTGGTGTCCTTCCTGTGGACCTTCCCGAGTATGCCGCCAGACTCCGGCGTTGCACTACCCCGGTTGCCGGCCATCGTTAGGCTGTGCAGGGTGACCGGTCCTGAGCCCTACTACTTCGCGCGCGGGAATGGCCGCTTCGAGTCCACGCATCACGCGCAGGGCGCGTGGAATCCGCATGAACAGCACATGGCACCGGTTTCCGGCATCCTCGCCTACTGTCTCGAGCAGTTCCAACCGCGGCCCGAGCTCCGTATGGCGCGCATCAGTTTCGACATCCTCGGGCTCATTCCCGACGGCGTGTTCGAGGTGCGCACCACGATGCTGCGCCCCGGTCGCACGATCGAACTGGTGCAGGCCGAACTGATCTCGGACGGACGCGCCGCGGTGCGGGCGACGGCCTGGCGACTGCAGCACTCCGACACCAGTGCTGTCACGGCCATCGAAGACGAGCGGATGTCGGGGCCAGACGAGTCGGTGGAGCCGCTCGACCTGTCCGAGTGGCCCGGCGGCTACATCCGGTCCATCGACGTACGCCCGGCGCTCGGGCACGCGACGGGCCGCGGACGCGTGTGGTTACGTACCGCGCATCCGCTGGTCGCCGGTGCACCGGTTTCTAGCGTCGCCCGCCTGATCGGCCTGATCGACACGAGCAACGGGATCGCCAGCAGAGTGACGCCAGGCGCGGGCAACTATCTGTTCCCCAACGTCGACCTGCAGGTGCACCTGTACCGCGAGCCGACCGGGGAATGGCTCGGGCTGGCGAACTCGGTCAGCTTCGGCCCGGACGGGATCGGGCTCACCTCCACAGTCCTGCACGACGCGAGCGGTCCGGTAGGGCGTGCCGAGCAGATCCTGACGATCCGGGCCTCCTGATCAGCCAGCTGGATGCCTCACCAGCCCGACCGCGTCGGCGTGTGCCCGTCCCTGGCCTCCACCGGCATCGTCATCTCCGCCCGGAACCCCAGCAACCGGATCGGCCGATCCGGCTCCATCTTGTCGACCAGCTGCAAGGCATAGGCCAGCACGACCTCCGGGTCGGCCGTCTCCGGCACCTTCTTCGTGAAGATCTTGGTGATGAACGGCACGTAGCGCACCTTCAGGGTCACGCCGACGACCGGGCGGCCCTCGGCCGCGACATCCTGCAGCACCCTATCCACGAGCTCCCGCACCGCGTGCTCGATCTGTTCCGGCGTCGTCAGGTCGCGCTGGTAGGTCGTTTCGCGGCTGTGGCCGCGCGCCACCCACGGGGTGTCATCGACCACCCGGGCGCCCTCTCCCCGCCCGAGCTGGATGTACCACGGGCCCATCCGTGGGCCGAACTCCGTCGCCAGAACGGCCGGATCGGCGCCGGCCAACTCGGCAACCGTACTGATGCCGTGCCCGGCGAGCCGACGCGAGACCTTGGTGCCGACACCCCACAGGTCAATGGTCGGCCGGCTGCCCATCACCTCCAGCCAGTTGTCGACGGTGAGCCGAAACACGCCACGCGGTTTGCCGAATCCGGTGGCCACCTTGGCTCGCACCAGGGTGTCGCCGATGCCGACGCTGCAGTGCAGCCGGGTTCGCTCGAGCACATCGCGTTGCAACTGCCGGGCGTAGCCTTCCGGGTTGTCGGTGTCGATGCCGATGAACGCCTCGTCCCAGCCGAGCACCTGCACGGTGGCGCCCGGCTGCGCCCGCAGGGCGGCCATCACCTGATCGGATGCCGCGAGGTAGGTCTCGGCGTCGACCGGCAGGATGACGGCATCCGGCGCCTTGCGCGCGGCAATCCGTAACGGCATCCCGGAGCCCACCCCGAACTCGCGCGCCTCGTAAGACGCCGTCGAGACCACAGCCCGCTCAGTCGGGTCGCCCCGTCCGCCGACGATCAGCGGCTTTCCGGCCAGCTCGGGATGTCGCAGCACCTCCACCGCCGCGATGAATTGGTCGAGGTCGACGTGCAGCACCCACGGTCTCGACGGTGGTTTCACGCGCGCACAGCGAGGTTCGACGGCACCGGTTCGTGCCGCAGGTAGGCTCGACTGAACTGGCCGGTGCCCCCGGTCAGGGCGCGCAGCTCGATGACATAACGCTTCAGCTCGTCATCCGGAATCTCGGCACTGACCTCGGTGCGCTCGCCGCCTGACGACGTCGTGCCGGTCACCCGGCCGCGCCTCGACGACAGATCGCCCAGCACCGCTCCGACATAGTCGTCCGGCACGGTGATGGTGACCGTGGACACCGGTTCGAGCAGCTGGATCCGGGTCGCCGCCGCAGCCTCACGGAGCGCCAGGGCGCCGGCCGCCTGGAACGCGGCATCCGACGAGTCGACACTGTGCGCCTTGCCGCCGACGAGCGTGACGCGGATGTCGACGACGGCGAATCCGGCGGAGACCCCTTTCTTTATCTGCTCCCGCACCCCCTTCTCCACCGAGCCGATGAACTGCCCGGGGACGGCCCCGCCGACGACCTTGTCGACGAACTCGAATCCGGCGCCGCGCTCGAGCGGAACGACCTCGATGTCGCAGATGGCATATTGACCGTGACCACCGGATTGCTTGACATACCGTCCACGGGCCGAGGATGGCTGGGCGAACGTCTCCCGCAGCGGCGTGATCACCTCGACCGTTTGCAACTTGACGCCCTGCGCCCGCAGCCGGTCGAGTACCACCTCGGCGTGCGCCTCACCCATGCACCACAGAACGAGCTGGTGCGTTTCCGGGTTCCGCTCGACCCGGATCGTGGGGTCGACCGCCGCCACCTTGCCGAGGCTCCTGCCGAGCGCGTCTTCGTCGCCGTGTGATGCCGCTTGGACGGCGACCGGCATCAACGGCTCCGGCATTTCCCACGGTGCGATCAGCAGCGGCATGTCCCGATTCGAAATGGTGTCGCCGGTCTCGGCATTGACCAGCTTGGTCAGTGCGCAGATATCACCCGCCACCACGCGGGGGACGGCCCGCAGGCCGGACCCGAGCGGAGCGTGCAGGTGGGGCACCCGCTCGTCGCTGTCGTGGTCCTGGTGGCCTCGATCGGACAGCCCGCGGCCGCCGATATGCAGGGTCGCGTTCTCCCGTACTGTGCCGGAGAAGACGCGCACTAGACAGACCCGGCCGAGGAACGAATCGATGGTGGTGCGCACCACCTCGCCAACGAGCGGGCCGTCAGGATCGCAGGCCAGCGGCCCGACGGGCTTGCCGTCGAGATCCGTCACGCGGGGCAGCGCGCGCTCGACGGGCGACGGAAACGCGCGAGTGAGGAGCCTCAGCAGTTCGGAGATACCCACGCCGGTCTCCGCGGAGGTGGCCAGCACCGGAAAGAACGAACCGCCGGCGACGGCGGTTTCCAGATCACCGATCAGGATGTCGAGACCGATGTCCTCCCCGCCGAGATAGCGGTCCATCAGGGTTTCGTCTTCGCTCTCGGCGATGATGCCCTCGATCAGGGTGCCCCGAGATGACTCGGAGTCCGCGAGTTCGCTGCCGGAGAGCAGGTCGAGTAACCCGGAAATCGCCCCCGTCTCGCGAATCGGAAGGTAGAGCGGCAGCACTGAATTGCCGAACGCCTGCTGGCACTCGGCCAGGACGGCCTCATACCGCGCCCGGGGATGATCAATCCGGCTGATGACGACGGCCCGCGGCATCCCGACCCTGTCGCACTCCGCCCACAGGGCGGTGGTGGCGACATCCACTCCGTCAATGGCCGACACCACGAACAGTGCCGCGTCCGCCGCACGCAGCCCGGCGCGCAAGTCACCGATGAAGTCGGGATACCCGGGGGTGTCGAGCAGGTTCACCGTGATGTCCTCAACCGCGAGGGGCAGCACCGAGAGCGTCACCGAACGCTGCTGATGGATCTCCGACGGGTCGGAGTCGCTCACCGTGGTGCCCTCGACGATCGAGCCCATCCGGTTGATCGCGCCCGTGGCAGCAAGCAGCGCCTCGGTGAGCATCGTCTTGCCGGATCCGGAGCGACCGACGAGCGCGATGTTGCGGATCTTCTCCGGACGATCGGCGAGCATCCCCGCCGAGGCGTCGGCTCGATGGCGCTCGAGGCTGACGCCGCCCGAACTTTTCGACGGGCTATTGGTGCCTTTAGCCGACATGAGGAACTCCCGACGTCGCATGCATGATCCCGCATCGTATGAGTCGATTTGACACCCAGAGACGCTGCGCAGCAAGACCGTCCCGCTAGGATCGGCGCGTGACCGACATGCCGCCGAGCGGAACGCTCCAGCACCTTGACCAGTTCTTCATCAAGCAGCGCATCACGATGATGGTGAACCGGTACGAGGTGCGCGAAGCGAATCCCGACGGCTCGGAGGGTCGTCTTCTGGCAATCGCCCAACAGAAGCGAATGGCGATGAAGGAGCAGGTCACCTTCTACGCCGACGAGGCACGCACCCAGGCGCTGTTCTCGTTCAAGGCCCGACAGGCGCTGGATCTCGCTGCTGTGTACGACGTGACCGATGGCACGGGTCAGTCGCTCGGCTGGTTCCAGAAAGACTTCGGCGCCAGCCTGCTGCGCTCGAGCTTCCACCTCGTCGGGCCGGGCGTCGAGGCGTATGGGCAGGAGCGGAACCAGGTGGTCGGGATCATCCGCCGTTTCGTTGACCTTCCGTTCTCGTTCCACTTCGACTTCACCGACAAGCGGTCAGGCGCGGTCGTCATGTCGAGCGAGCGCCAGTTCACGCTGCGCGACCGGTACACGGTCAAGGTTGCCGACCCACGGCTCGACTTCCGGCTCGCCGCTGCCATGGCGGTCGGGCTCGACGCCCTGCTGGCGCGCTAACAGACACGCGGGTTTGTCCGAGGGCTATTAGGTTAGTCTTACCTAACTGCTTATGTCCGACTTGTTCCTGAGGGTCGGCGATTTCGAGAAGGACACCATGCCCGCGACATCCATTCGCTCTGCAGCTCTTTTTGTTGGGCTCGCGCTCACCCTGACCGCCTGCGCGTCGAATTCAGCACCCGCCGCCACCGAGACGGAAAGCCAGAGCGCCACCGTCCAGGTCGAGGACAACAACGGCATGCAGACCGTCGCCACCCCGCCGAAGTCGGTCGTCGCGACCGACAACCGCACGTTCGAGACTCTCGCCGATTGGGGCATCGAGCTCAGCGCCGCCGCGGTCAGTCTGATGCCGGACACGATCGCGTACACGACGGATGACTCGATCATCGATCTCGGAAACCACCGCGAGCCCGACCTCGAAGCGGTTGTCGCCGTCGCGCCCGACCTCATCATCAACGGTCAGCGCTTCGCCCAGTTCCACGAGGACTTCGTAAACCTCGCCCCCGACGCCAGCGTCCTGGAACTCGACCCCCGCGAGGGCGAGCCTCTGGACGCAGAGCTCAAGCGTCAGACCACCATCCTCGGCGAGATCTTCGGCAAGCAGGATGAAGCCGAGAAGCTGAACGCCGACCTCGACGCAGCGATCGAGCGCGTCAAGGCCGCCTACGAGTCCGGGCAGACCGTGATGGGCGTCAACACCTCAGGTGGCGAGATCGGCTACGTCGCCCCCAGCAACGGCCGCACCATCGGCCCGATGTTCGACATCTTCGGCTTCGCACCCGCGCTCGAGATTCCCGAGGGCAGCGACGACCACCAGGGTGATGACATCTCGGTGGAGGCAATCGCCGAATCCAACCCCGACTGGATCATCGTGATGGACCGCGACGCCGCTGTTGCAGCAGGCGACCCGGCCTACTCTCCGGCGAACGAGATCCTGGAGAGCTCCGAGGCGCTGAAGAACGTCACCGCGGTCAAGGAGGGCAACATCGTCTACATGCCCGCCGACACGTACACCAACGAAGGCATCCAGACCTACACCGAGTTCTTCAACACTCTCGCGGACGCCCTCGAGAAGTAGATCTGAATCGCTCCTCGTAGTTCATGACCACCACCAGCACCGCTGAACGCACCCGTTCGCGCGAGAAGCTCTTCGATTGGAAGCTGCTTCTCGGCGTTCTGGGTGTTGCCGCGCTCCTCGTCCTGTCGCTGTTCACCGGTGTCTATGACATCTTCGGGGCGGACAACGGCGGCGAGATGTTCGCGATCACCCGCATCCCGCGCACGATCGCGCTCGTGCTGGCGGGAGCGGCGATGGCGATGTCTGGTCTGGTCATGCAACTGCTCACGCAGAACCGCTTCGTGGAGCCCACGACCACCGGTACCACCGAGTGGGCGGGCCTCGGCCTGCTCACGGTGATGATCCTCATGCCCGACGCCAGCATCGTCACACGCATGACCGGCGCGATCATCGCCGCGTTCATCGGCACGATGGTGTTCTTTTTGTTCCTGCGTCGCGTGACGCTGCGCTCCTCGGTGATCGTGCCGATCGTGGGGATCATGCTCGGCGCGGTCGTCGGGTCGGTCTCGACGTTCATCGCCCTGCAGACCGACATGTTGCAGAGCCTCGGCGTCTGGTTCGCGGGAAGCTTCACCTCGGTGCTGCGTGGCCAGTACGAAGCGCTCTGGATCGTCGCCCTCGTCGGAATCGCCGTGTTCATCGCCGCCGACCGGTTCACCGTGGCGGGGCTGGGCGAGGAAGTCTCGACCAACGTCGGCGTGAACTACAACCGCATCATTCTGCTCGGCACCGGCCTGATCGCCGTCGCCACCGGCGTGGTCACGGTGGTTGTCGGCGCGCTGCCGTTCCTTGGCCTGATCGTGCCGAACATCGTGTCCATGTTCCGCGGCGACGACCTGCGCAGCAACCTGCCCTGGGTGTGCCTGCTGGGCATCGCCATCGTGACCGCCTGCGACCTGGTCGGCAGAACCATCATCATTCCCTTTGAAGTCCCGGTGTCGCTCATCCTCGGGGTGGTCGGCGCCGTGGTCTTCATCGCGCTCCTGTTGAGGCAGCGTCGTCGTGCCTGAGCCAATGACGCACGACCGCGCGATCACCGTCTCGCCAGCACGCACGACTCCCGGCCGACACGGCGCCAGCCGGTTCGCGTCCGCGCGGGCGCGTCGCCGCTACTGGATCATCCTGTCGATCCTCGTCGTGCTCGCCGTGGGCTTCGCCTTCGGCCTGCTGGCCTGGGATAACCCGATGCCGGTTGGCAGCGAGGGCTTCTGGCGGATCGCCGAGCTGCGCGCGACATCCGTCATCGTCATGGCCATCGTCGCCTTCTGCCAGGCGCTCGCCACCGTGGGCTTCCAGACCGCGACGAACAACCGCATCATCACCCCGTCGATCATGGGATTCGAATCCCTCTACGTGGCGGTGCAGACCGCGGCGGTGTACTTCCTCGGAGTCGTCGGGCTGGTCTCGCTGCAGGGACTCCCGCAGTTCGTGCTCCAGATCGCGATCATGGTCGGGCTGTCCCTCGCCCTCTACGGCTGGCTGCTGTCTGGCAAGTACGGCAACCTGCAGATCATGCTGCTCGTCGGCATCATTGTCGGTGGCGGGCTCGGCGCCGTCTCGACCTTCATGCAGCGCCTGCTGACGCCCAGCGAATTCGACATTCTCACCGCGAAGATGTTCGGATCGGTGTCGAACGCGGATGCCAGTTACCTGCCTGTTGCGATCCCGCTCTGCCTCGTGGCCGGTGTCCTGCTCTGGTCCAGCGCCAAGCGGCTCAACATCATCGCGCTCGGCCGCGACGCCTCGATGAACCTCGGGCTGAACCACCGGCGCGAGATCATGCGAGTGCTGCTGCTGGTTTCGGTGCTGATGGCCGTCTCTACGGCGCTGGTCGGCCCGATGACGTTCCTCGGATTCCTCGTTGCCACCCTGGCCTACCAGGCCGCGAACACCTACGACCACCGCTACATCTTCCCGATCGCGGTGCTGGTCGGCTTCGTGGTACTCGCCGGGGCCTACTTCGTCATGAAGAACGTCTTCTATGCGCAGGGAGTCGTCTCGATCATCATCGAGATCGTCGGCGGCAGCGTCTTCCTCATCGTCATCCTGAGAAAGGGACGCCTGTGATCACGCTCAGCAACGTGCGAAAGAACTACAGCGACGCGGTCTCCATCGGTCCCGTCGACCTGGAGATCCCTTCCGGCGGCATCACCGCACTCGTCGGGCCCAACGGGGCGGGCAAGTCCACGCTGCTGTTGATGATCGGGCGTCTGCTCGGGCTGGACGAGGGCGCGATCGAGGTCTCCGGCTACGACGTGTCGAGCACCAAGTCGAAGGACCTCGCCAAGATCCTCTCCATCCTCCGCCAGGAGAACCACTACGTGACGCGACTGACCGTGCGGCAACTGGTCGGCTTTGGGCGCTTCCCCTACTCGAAGGGCCGGCTGACCAAGGCCGACGAGGAGGCCATCAGCCGGTCGATCGACTTCCTGAACCTCACCGACCTGGAGAACCGCTACCTCGACGAACTCTCCGGCGGCCAGCGTCAGCGTGCCTACGTGGCCATGGTGCTCACCCAGGACACCGAGTACGTGCTGCTGGATGAGCCGCTCAACAACCTCGACATGAAGCACTCCGTGCAGATGATGCAGCACCTGCGCACGGCCGCCGCCGAACTCGGCCGCACCATCATCATCGTGATGCACGACATCAACTTCGCCAGTTGCTACGCCGACCACATCTGCGCGGTGAAGGACGGCCGGGTGGTCGAGTTCGGAACCCCCGACGAAATCATGACCGACGAGGTGCTCACCCGCGTCTTCGATACCCCGGTGCAGGTCATCGACGGGCCGGCCGGCGCACTCGCCGTCTACTACTGAGCAGAGCGGGCTACCGAGCAGGGCCGCCCAGATAGGCCAGGGCGGCCACCCGTAAGCCGCAGTGGCCACGCCCAGTGTCGGATCGATGGCCGGAGCGAAGGTCGGCGAATATCTCGCGACACCGTGCCGTCGGCGACGGCGCGATGCTAGTTCACCGCCGGGACTGAGCCCATGGTCCAATACGTGTACGGCACACGGAACGCATCCGGAATCCGGCTGAAGTCCTCAGAAGCGGTCCAGGGGTCGAAGGATGTCCTGCGCGTTCGACGTCTTCGGCATCCTGTTCTTCCAGGTGGAGGCAACCAGGGACAATTCGTTCGTGGATCTCAAGGCTGAGGAAGAAGCCCGTGCGGAGGTTCCGCCGCCGCCGCCGCTTGGCAACTGAGCACGCTTCGTGGGGCGCCGCTACGGGGTTCGGTCGACGATCCCCACGAACCGTGAACCGATGCCGTACACCTCTTCGCGGGCGAGCCCGGCGACGGGTTCTGGAAGCTCCATCAGGTCATGGTCGTCACAGCTGATGTAGGTGAAGTCGGGCCACCACTTCTTCGGGCGCGCCGCTTCGGTGAACCCGCAGATCTCGCAGCTGAGCTGCACCCACACCGGCTTCCCGGTGCGATTGGCGCGAGACTGCTCCAGCCAGGCCGGAGGATTCTTGTCGAGGTCCGCGACTTCGTCCTCGGTCATCCTCGAGGGAAGACCGTGACGGGTCGCCATCTCGAGCGGGATGTCGAGGCGCAGGGCCGCGTCACGTCTGCTGATCATTCAGACAAGGATAGTCGCCCACCGGGGGGACTATCCCTGTCGCGAGGGCGTCAGGCGGCCTGCGACTCAAGAACCGGAGCTTGTCGAGCCCCTGGCTGGAGTTGTTGATCTTGCGCTCCGGCTGCCCGACCGTGAAGCTCCGCACCCGCCGCACCAGCGCGTCGATCACCGCGAACGCCTCCAGCCGGGCAAGTCCCTGCCCGGCGCACGGTGGTCCTCGCCGATGGCACGGTCATCGAGGCCGAACTCGTGATCAGCGCGGTCGGCGACGCCCCGAACGTGGAGTGGCTGGCATCCAGCGGTCTGCTCACCAAGGGAACGCTCGAAGTCGACAGCCGAGGCCGCGTGCGGCTCGACATCCTCGCCGCCGCCAATGTTGCCAGGTTCCCGACCAGGCGCGGCATCCGTCGGATCCCGCTCTGGACCAGCGCCATCGAGCAGAGCAAGGTTGCCGCGCAGGCGCTGATCCGAGGCGACGACGCACCGGAACTCGAGCTGCAGCGTTACTTCTGGACCGAACAGTTCGGCCTCAGCCTGAAGGCGAGCGGATTTCTGCCGCTCACCGGCGAGCCCGAGGTCATCGACGGCGATGCCCATGGCAGCCCGGGCCTGATGCGCTGGTCGCACGATGACGGCTCCGCAACCGCGGTGGCGGTCAACTATCGGATCCCGATTCCCAAGCTGCGGAAAGTCGCCGCCGCGGAGCAGGCCAGCGTCGCGCCAGCCGCCTGAGGGATGCCGCGGCAGCGAGCGATCCGCCGCAGCCCCCATCCGCCGCAGCCCCCATTCGCCCCAGTAGCGATCCGCCCCGATCGGGTCGATGATTGCTGATGTGACGAGATGCCGCGCGCTGATCGGTCCCGGGTCATGAACCCGGCGGCGCGACGCGTGCAGCGCATCTATCTGATCCTCTTGCTCGGCAACACGCTCGCGGCATCCTTCATCTGGGGTATCAACACCCTGTTCCTGCTCGACGCGGGACTGTCGAACTTCGAGGCGTTCGCGGCGAACGGCTTCTTCACCGCGGGCATGGTGATCTTCGAGATCCCCACCGGCGTGGTCGCTGACACCGCGGGACGGAAAGCGTCGTACCTGCTGGGAACCATCACCCTGTCGGTGACCACGGCGCTGTACTGGATGCTGTGGGTGTGGCACGCCCCGTTTGTCTGGTGGGCGATCGTCTCGATACTGCTCGGGCTCGGCTTCACCTTCTTCTCCGGTGCGGTGGAGGCCTGGCTGGTCGACGCGCTCACCTTCCAGGGGTACACGGGCGATCTGGAAGCCGTGTTCGGCCGTGGACTCGTCGTCACGGGCATCGCCATGTTCGCCGGCTCGGTACTCGGCGGCGTGATCGCCCAGGCGACGAACCTGGGGGTTCCCTTCCTGGTGCGCGCCGGCGTGCTCGTGCTGATGTTCGTGTTCGCCTTCTTCGTGATGAAGGACCTCGGCTTCACCCCGGACCGCTCGACCGGGCCGCTCAAGGCCACCCGCACCGTGCTGACCCAGTCCATCGAGCACGGGCTCAAACGACGCTCGGTGCGCTACATCATCCTGTCCGCGCCCTTTGCCTCCGGCGTTGGCATCTACGCGTTCTACGCCCTGCAGCCCTACCTGCTCGAGCTCTACGGCGACACCTCCGCTTACTCGATAGCCGGGCTGGCAGCCGCCATCCTCTCCCTGGCGCAGATCGCCGGTGGAGTGCTGGCAGCCCGGATCCGCGGCCTGTTCGCCAGACGCACGACAACGGTGATCGTCGCGTCGCTCACCAGCGTGGTGACGCTCGTGCTGCTCGGCGTCAACAGTCTCTTCTGGCTCGCGATCGTGCTGCTGGTGGTGTGGGGCTTCGTCTTCGCCGTGGCCGAACCGGTGCGGCAGGCCTACCTGAACGAGATGATCCCCTCCAAACAGCGCGCGACGGTGCTGTCATTCGACTCGCTGTTCGGCAGCCTCGGCGGCGTGTTTATCCAACCGGCGCTCGGCCGCGCCGCCGATATCGGCGGGTACGGCGCATCCCTGGTCATCGGCGGCATCGTCGAACTCATCGGCATCCCGCTGATGTTCGCCAGCCGGCGCCAGCACGACCCGGCCGACACCCAGTCCAGCCGGACACCCTCGCCGACCTGATTTCGACGGCTGCGATCAGCGGCGACGACCCCAGATGAACCAGGCGATGGGACCCACGAAGTTGATCGCGATGATCGCCGCCCAGAGGGCCTTTGGACCGTTCACCTGGTCCGAAGGCCGCTTGGCGAGGTCGATCCACGCGGTGGCCGCGAGCGCGAGCTGAATCGAGCCGGTCACCAACACACCGGTTTGCTGTGAGGAGCTCATCTCATCCCAGCGCATCTTCTTCTTTGTCGTCATGCGCCCATTGTGCTCGCAGAACCGTCTGCGCAGAACCTCCTGGTCAGTGCAACTTTGACCCGTCGGCCCGGCCCGACGCCCGCAGTTTCGCTGAGCGGGAGCCGAGCGCCGACCAGGAGTCCCGCACTTCGAACACCGCGATGGCCGATGTCGGCATAGTCACGTCGTCATCGGCGAGCAGCGAGGCGAGCTCCTCCATCGCGGGGTTGTGCCCGACCAGGACGATGCTGTGCACATCGTCGGGCAGCTCACGCACGACATCGAGCAGTTGGTGGGCGGATGCCGTGTATACCCGATCATCGAACCGGACCGGCGGCGCGGTGTCGAATTCTGCCGAGGCCAGCTCCCACGTGTCACGGGCCCGGGTGGCGGGGGAGACGATCGCCAGATCGATGCCGTCCATCTCGGCGGCCAGCCAGCGGCCTGCCTCCGGTGCCTGACGCTCACCGCGCTCGGCCAGGGGTCGCGCGACATCCGGTTCGGTCCCCGACCGGTCGGACTTGGCGTGCCGCAAGAGAATCAGGGTGCGCGTAGATCGTTCCGTCATGCTGCCAGTGTGCGCCTCAACGGGCGCTGCCGGGATCCCTAGCGCGGGGCTGCCCACCGGGTTAGGTTCATCCTGACGAGGGATGGGTGGCATGTACATCACACGATTCGGCGAACTGGGGCGAGCGGATATCGCCGTGGCCGGCGGTAAGGGTGCCAACCTCGGCGAGCTGGTCGGCGCCGGATTCGCGGTTCCTGACGGCTTCGTGCTGACGACCGACGCCTATCAGGCCTTCGTGGATGCCAACGGGTTGGACCCGGACATCCGCCGGCTGGCAGCGCTGTCGGCGGATGCGGCGACGCCCACTGCGGTGCGTGCCGCGGCCGCGCCGCAGGCGTTCGCGGAGGCATCCGCCCAGATCCGCGCTTTGTTCAGGGCCGGTGTCGTGCCGGAGGCGATCGCGGCCGAACTGCGCGACGCGTACGACGAGCTGACGGGGTCGGTGGCGGGCGGAGCGGATTCCGCGGTGGCCGTGCGCTCCTCGGCGACCGCCGAGGACCTGCCGACGGCGAGCTTCGCCGGCCAGCAGGACAGTTACCTCAACATCCGCGGCCTCCCGGCGCTGACCGAGGCCGTGATCAACTGCTGGGCTTCGCTGTGGACCGCCCGCGCCATGGCGTACCGCGCCCGCGAAGGCATCGACCCCGGCACCGTTCGGCTGGCGGTGGTGGTGCAGCGGCTGGTCGAGGCGGCCGCATCCGGCGTCATGTTCACCGCGAACCCGAGCACCGGCCGCCGTGACCAGGTGGTCATCTCGGCCGCGTGGGGGCTGGGGGAGTCGGTGGTGGGCGGATCGGTCACCCCCGACGACCTGGTGATCGCCGCGGACACCGGTGCCGTGCTGTCGCGGCGCACCGCAGACAAGCAGGTGATGACCGTGCTGGCCGATACCGGCACCCGGGAGCAGCCAGTGCCGACCGACCGCCGCAGCAGGCCCGTGCTCGACGACCGCGCCTCCGCCCGGCTGGCCGAGCTCGGCACCCGCATCGCCGCCCATTTCGGTGCGCCTCAGGACATCGAATGGGCGCTCACGGATGCCGGATTCCAGGTGTTGCAGGCGAGGCCCATCACCGCTCTGCCGGAACCCGCGGCCAACCCGCCGACGAATTGGACGACGCCACGCCCTGGCCTCTACTTTCGAGCCAGCATCGTGGAACAGTTGCCCGATCCGCTGTCTCCGTTGTTCGCCGACTTCATCGACGGTTCGGTGACGCGATCTCTCGAATCGCTGCTGTCGCGGGTGTTCGAGAGCGGACGCCCCCGCGAGGGAGACCTCGGCCTGCCCACCGTCAACGGCTACGCCTATTACTACTACCGGCCCTCATTCTTCTGGGGGTTGCTGCTCAAGACACCGACCGCGCTCGCGGCGATGGTGCGCGGGCACGCCGAGATGGGGCTCGCAGGCTGGCAGCAGCAGGCGCATCCCCGCTACGTGCAGGCTCTCCAGCAGTGGACGTTGCAGCCGGTGGAAGCCATGTCCGCGCGGCAGTTGCTCGACGGGGTGAGCGCCCTGCTCGACGCCGGCACCGCGTACTACACGGCCGTGCAGTCGGTGATTCCCGTCGCAGCCACCAGCGAGGGACTGTTCCGGGCGTTTTACGAGCGGTTCGTGCGACGCCCCGGCGACCCGCCCGCGCTGACCTTCCTGCTCGGCTACGAGAGTGAGCCGATCCGCGCGGAGGAATCGCTCTGGGACCTCGCCGCCTGGACCCGCGACCGGCCCGACATCGCCTCCACGATCCTGACGACACCGGAGCGCCGATTGGCCGAGCCCTTGACATCCGGTGTCGCGCCGGCCGGCGTCGACGCCGACGCGTGGCAGGAATGGCACACCCGATTCCGCGCCCACCTCGACCGCTTCGGGCACGCCGTCTACAACCTTGACTTCGCCAGCCCGGTGGCAGCCGACGACCCCACCACGCTGCTCGCCACCCTGCGGTTCTACCTGCGAGGACAGGGCACGAACCCACACCAGCGGCAGGCGTCATCCGCCGCCCGCCGGGCCGAGCAGACCCGGGTGATGCGCCGACGGCTGGGCCTCGTGCGGCGTGTGGCATTCCGTCGAACGCTGTACTGGGCACAGCGGGCGGCGCCGATGCGGGAGGACGCGCTGGCCGACATCGGGCTGGCCTGGCCGCTGATGCGGCGCATGCTGCTCGAACTCGGCGGACGGCTGGTTCGCTCCGGCGTGATCGCGGAACCCGCCGACGTGTTCTGGCTGCGCCGCAGCGAGCTGGTCAGCGCCATCGATTTCGGGCTGGCGAATCCGGGCGGCGAGGCAGGGGTGGATGCCGTGGCCGCACCGCGGGTCTCGATCAACGGTGCCCCGAGGCCGGTGCGCGCCGACGCCATCGACAAGCGCAAGATGCTCTGGCGGGGCAGGCGCCGTGCCAACCCGCCGCAGCTGCTGCCCGAGAAGGGGCTGGTGTCGCGACTGTCTGTGCAGTGGATGCCCGCCGGCTCACAAGACCAGCAGGGTGAGGTGATCACCGGGGTGGGCGCCAGCGCCGGGCAGGTCACCGCGCCGGCACGGGTTCTGGCGGGGCCGGCCGAGTTCGGCCAGATGCAGCCTGGCGAGGTGCTGGTTGCCCGGATGACGACTCCCGCGTGGACATCGCTGTTCGCGATGGCGTCGGCGGTGGTCACCGACGTCGGCGGTCCGCTCAGTCACAGCTCGATCGTCGCCCGCGAGTACGGCATCCCCGCCGT
>JBEVDR010000073.1:0-2740 GCA_040513215.1 Microbacteriaceae bacterium
TGATCCCCGACAGGGTGGATCCCTGCTTGGAGACGGTCAGGAAGATCTCGCCCGGCCGGCCGTCGGCGTACTCGCCGATGGTGGCGAAGCCCTTGCAGTCGGCCACCCGGAACTCGAACGTGCGGCTCGTGCGCGTTCGGGGCAGCTTCTGGCGCACCGGCTGGGGGATGATCCGCTCGACGATGCGCTCCACGATCTGCGTCGGCGTGCCCGTGGGCGCCGGCATGGCGTCCCTGGCCGTCGCCGGCGAGTCACCCTTCTTGTGCGTCGACAGGGGCTGCGCCACCTTGCAGTTGTCGCGGTAGATGGCGACCGCCTTGAGGCCCAGCTCCCAGGAGAGGAGGTGCAGCGCCTCCACCTCCTCGACGGTGGCGTCCTCCGGCATGTTCACCGTCTTGGAGATCGCACCGGAGATGAACGGCTGGACGGCCCCCATCATCCGGACGTGGCCCTCGTAGTGGATGGTGTTGTCGCCCATCGAGCAGGCGAACACCGGAAGGTGCTCGCCCTTCAGGTGCGGAGCCCCCACGATCGACTTGTGCTCGTCGATGTAGCCGATGATCTCGTCGACCTGCTGAACCGAGTAGCCGAGCCGGCGCAACGCCCGCGGCACGGTCTGGTTGACGATCGACATCGTCCCGCCGCCGACGAGCTTCTTCAGCTTCACGAGCCCCAAGTCGGGCTCGATGCCGGTGGTGTCGCAGTCCATCATCAGACCGATCGTGCCCGTGGGCGCGAGGACGCTGGCCTGGCTGTTGCGGACGCCGAACTCCTCGCCGCCGGCCACGGCCTCGTCCCACGCGAGCTGCGCGGCCGACAGCACGTCGGCCGGAAGCAGCTCCTCGTCGATGTCGGCCGCGGCGACGCGATGCTGGCGCAGCACGCCGAGCATGTGGGGCTCGTTGACCGCGAAGCCGCTGAAGGGCCCCATGCGGCTGGCGATGCGGGCGCTGGTGGCGTAGGCGTGCCCGGTCATCAACGACGTGATCGCCGCGGCCCAGGCCCGCCCGGCCTCGCTGTCGTAGGGGAGCCCGAGTGCCATGAGCATCGCCCCGAGGTTGGCGTAGCCGAGACCGAGCTGACGGAAGGTGCGGCTCGTCTCGGCGATGGCCGGCGTCGGGTAGTCGGCGTTGCCGACCAGGATCTCCTGGGCCAGGAACACGACCTCGACCGTGTGGCGGAACCCGTCGACGTCGAAACGACCGTTCTCGTCCATGTACCGCAGCAGGTTGATGGACGCCAGGTTGCAGGCCGAGTCATCCAGGTGCATGTACTCCGAGCACGGGTTGGAGCCGTTGATACGCCCGGTCGCGTGCGCGGTGTGCCATGCGTTGATGGTCGTGTCGAACTGCAGACCCGGATCGGCGCACTCCCACGCGGCCTCGGCGATCTCACGCCACAGGTCACGGGCGCGGACGGTCTTCAGCACCTCGCCGCTGGTGACGGCGACGAGGTCCCACGAGGCGTCGTCGAGCACGGCCCGCATGAAGTCGTCGGTCACCCGGACGGAGTTGTTGGCGTTCTGGTACTGGATGGAGAACGAGTCGGCGCCGTCCAAGTCCATGTCGAAGCCGGCGTCGCGCAGCACGCGAGCCTTGCGCTCCTCCTTCGACTTGCACCAGATGAACTCCTGCACGTCGGGGTGGTCGACGTTGAGGATGGCCATCTTCGCGGCGCGACGCGTCTTGCCGCCGGACTTGATGGTGCCCGCCGAGGCGTCGGCTCCCCGCATGAAGCTCACCGGGCCTGAGGCCGTGCCGCCGCCGTTGAGCGCCTCGAGGCTGGACCGGATGCGGGAGAGGTTGACGCCGGAGCCCGACCCGCCCTTGAAGATGACGCCCTCTTCCCGGTACCAGTTGAGGATGGAGTCCATCGTGTCGCCGACGGACAGGATGAAGCAGGCGCTGGCCTGCTGGGGCACGCCGGCCACGCCGATGTTGAACCACACCGGCGAGTTGAAGGCCGCCTTCTGGGTGACCAGGAGGTGCTTGAGCTCGTCGCGGAAGGCGTCGGCCTCGGCCTCGTCGACGAAGTACCCGTCTCTGGCCCCCCAGTCGGCGATGGTGTCGCTCACGCGGTCGATCACCTGGCGCAGCGAGCTCTCCCGCTGCGCGGTCCCGAGGGTGCCCCGGAAGTACTTCTGGGCCACGATGTTGGTGGCGTTCAGGGACCAGGTGACCGGGAACTCCACATCCACCTGCTCGAACGCGACCGACCCGTCCTTCCAGTTGGTGATGCGGGAATCACGCCGCTCCCAGACCACCTCGTCGTACGGGTGCAGGCCCGCCGTCGTGAAGTGACGGGTGATGCCGATGCCGGTGCGCTCGGGGGCCAAGGACATGGTCGGCGTCTCCTTCTTACGTCTGGGCTGGTGCGTTCTGGGACTGCTGCGCTCTGGGCTGGTGCTTCGTGACTGGTGCGTTCGGTGGCCGGCGGTGCCGGCCGTGCCGGTTCTGGGCGGCGGTGCGGCTCTGGAGCGATCGTGCGGGCGGCCCGGGATCTGGAGGGACGGCAGAGGCACCGGTTCCGTCCGGTCCCCACTGCGCCTTCCCCACACCCGGTTCAGGCATTACAGCACTGTAGTTACAGGGGTGTCAACGCCAGTGCATCCCCGTCCATTCCGCCACCGCCGAGCTGACGCCGTGGCGTCGGTGGGTAGGTTCGAGGGCCCCTGCGCCCCCCGTCGAATCCTCCGGGCCTCCCCCCGGGGTCTCGCCCGTACATCCACCCACCTGACGCC
>JBEVDR010000074.1:0-29961 GCA_040513215.1 Microbacteriaceae bacterium
GGGCCACTGGTGAACGGTGACGCTGGCCATGCTCGCGTCGAAGCTGTTGTCGTCGAAGGGCAGCGCGTCGGCGGTCGCGTTGATAGCCGGAGCCAGATGACGAGGACGCTGCGCCCGCATCGAGGCCGACGGCTCCACCGGGTAGACGTGCCGGTCAACCGGCTCATAGGAGCCGGCGCCGGCGCCGACATTCAACACCGTGCGGGAGTTACCCAGAGCGGTCAGGATCCGGGCGGCAATGCGGGGGTCTGGCTGACGAATCTGCGCGTACCCGGTTCCGATGGTTCCGTAGTCCGCGTCGCCCGCGGAACCGTCATCAAAGTTTCTCATGCTGACGATAACGCTAGCCCAAAAAACGGATGCCGCTAGCCCAAAAGTCCGAGGGCAGAGAGCTGCGAGGTGAGCCCCGCGCCATCCGGTGCGTAAACCCACGGCGTCTGGGTGCTGCCGGGATGCGCACCGTGCCGTCGGCCGCCGGCAAACACCGCCTCAGATGTGGACAGCTGGCGAATCGCCACCGCGATCACCCGGTCGGGGTTCCGCTCCACGAACGAGCCGTAGATGTCTTCATCATGCTGGCCGTCATCACCGATCAGCAGCCAGCGCAGATCGGGGAAGTCAACCGCGAGTCGCTCCAGGTTCTGTTCCTTGTGCGCCCGACCGCTGCGGAACAGCCGGTCGTGCGTGGGGCCCCAGTCGGTAAGGAGCAAGGCGCCCTGCGGATACAGATTCCTGGTCATGAACCGGGTCAAGGTCGGTGCCACGTTCCAGGCGCCGGTGGACAGGTAGATGATGGGCGCGCCAGGGTTGGCCTTGGCGAGCCGGTCGTACAGCACCGGCATTCCCGGCACGGCACTGCGCGCATGCTCGTCCAGCACGAACGTGTTCCAGGCGGCGAGGAATGGCCTGGGCAGGTAGGTGACCATGACGGTGTCATCGACGTCGGAAACGATGCCGAATCGGGTATCCGGATCGACGATGAACAGCGGGGCGGTCACCGGTTCGGTGTCGGTGGTGCGCAACGAGAGCTCGTGCCAGCCCGGTTCGAGCGAAGACTCCACCCGGGCGTCGACGACTCCGCCGCGGTCGACCATTACCTCGTGCTCGACGCCGCCGATCGTGACGATCACCGGCCCGTCATTCACCGGGATGCTGAAGAAGCTGCGCCAGCCGCGCACACGCTCGTAGCGATGCCGGTCGGATGCATCCGGTTTGGTGAGCACGACCCGGCAGAGCACCCGAGCCCAACCCGGTGCGCCATATGCCGGGTACGGGATGACGGTGGTGACGAGGCCACGCTTGCGTCCGCGCCGGGCACGGAACTCGTGGAACCGGTCTTCGATGCGCGCCGCGCGGTGAAGCAGCTGCGGAGTGCGTTCTGCGGAGAGACGCGCCTTGCGTGAGCGTGGCATTACGCAATTCTGGCACGCGCCGAGCGCTGCCCGGTTATGCGGCGAGCGGCTCGATCAGGTGGGGACCGTTGTTGCGCACCGACCCGACTGCCTTGTCGACCTCGTAGAAGGCCAGCGTTTCAGTGGCGTCGGGCGCTGCGGCGGCGATTGCGGCCAGCAGTTCGGCGTCGCCTTCGAAGTACGGGTCGAGCCACTCGTCGAGGAATCCGTAGTCGAGCAGCACCGGCATCCGGTCGTGGATTGCCGCCAACTGGCCGGAGGCCGCGGTGGTGAACACCGTCGTCGACAGCAGCCAGCGGTCAGCGGAGCCCGCCGCGACCGCCGGATTCCGCCACCACTCGTAGAGCCCCGCGAACAGGATCGGCGCACCGTCCGCGGAGTGGATGAACATCGGCCGCTTCACGCCATCGGCGCCGAGCTGCCACTCGTAATAGCCTGTCGCCGGAATCGCGGCGCGGCGCGTGAGGACGGCGTCGCGGAACGCGGGCTTCTCGGCGGCCTCTTCAATGCGGGCGTTGAACATGCGCGAGCCAACCCCCGGATCGGGAGCCCAGGAGGGCACCAGACCGAACCGGGCAACCTCAGCACGTCGCACCGGTTCAGGGCTGTCTGGCTGGTTCTTCGGGATCGCGTCGATCAGCACGAGGACCGGATCGGTCGGCGCGATGTTCCACGACGGGCCCGGCAAGGCATCCGCCACGAGATCGACATCGAAAAGTCCAACCAAAGTTTCTGTCGTGTCTGACACGACGAACCGTCCGCACATGAGAACATTCTGCCAAGCACCCTCCGACACCGAAGCCGTGAGATATCTTCCCCCCAAACTCCGAGTGCGCGGTATATTCAGGTTCAACTGACGAAGGAGTTACCCGTGACGGCACGCGACTTCAGCACAGCTCTTCCCTCGGGAACCACCCTGATCCGCAACGAGCCGGTGCAGGCCCGAAGCACTGCCCGGCTCACCGCGCTGCTGGACGCCGCGGCAACGGTGATCGACAAGATCGGGTACGAACGCCTCACCACGGCCATGGTGGCCGACGGGGCAGGCGCATCCATCGGCACCGTGTACCGCTATTTCCCGGATCGCATCGCGGTGTTGCAGGCGCTCTCCGTGCGCAACTTCGAACGTCTCCACGAGCGACTGGTCAGCACCCTGAACGAGGGGCAGTTCAGTAACTGGCACGAGGCGCTGATGGCGTTGTTCGACGTCTTTATCGAGGCCTTCCGTACCGAGCCCGGGTTCCGCTCGCTGCGGGTGGGCGATGTGCTCGATCTGCGGCCTCCCGCCGAAGAGGAGACAGGGTACGGGCGCCTCGCCGAGCTGATGATCGAGGAACTCGCCCGCCGGTTCGAGATCACCGTCACCGACGAGGCCCACTTCGCGTACAGCGCGTCCATGCATGTGACCGACGCACTGGTCGCCCGGGCGTTCGCGCGTGACCCGAAGGGTGACCAGCGGTACCTCGACCTCGGACGAGAGGGCATCGCCGCCCTGTTGGAGCCGCACTTCGGCCGATGATCGAGTTCCGCGCCGTTACCAAGCGGTTCCCCGACGGCACACTCGCGGTCGATGAGTTCAGCCTCGTCATCCCGTCCCACAAGACGACCGTGCTGGTCGGATCATCAGGCTCCGGCAAAACCACCCTGCTGCGCATGATCAACCGCATGGTCGACCCATCCACCGGCCACGTCGAGATCGACGGCCAGAACGTGTCGGATGAGCCCGCCGTGGCGTTGCGCCGCCGGATCGGTTACGTGATGCAGAACAGCGGACTGCTGCCGCACCGCTCGGTCGTCGACAACATCGGCACGGTGCCGCGCCTGAACGGGGCATCGAAGAAGGACGCACGGCAGCGTGCCCTGGAACTGCTCGAGGTGGTGGGCCTCGACCCGGCCCTCGCCGACCGGTACCCGAGTCAGCTGTCCGGCGGGCAGCAGCAGCGCGTCGGGGTGGCCAGGGGGCTCGCCGCCGACCCGAACATCCTGCTGATGGACGAGCCGTTCGGCGCCGTAGACCCGATCGTGCGCGCCGACCTGCAGCAGGAACTGATCCGGTTGCAACGTGAACTGGACAAGACCGTCGTGTTCGTCACACACGACATCGACGAGGCGTTCCTGCTGGGGGACCAGGTGGTGATCCTCGGCAAGGGCGCCCAGATCGTGCAGCGGGGATCGCCCAGCGAAATCATCGCCGATCCCGCCGACGACTTCGTTGCCACCTTCATCGGCGCCGAACGTGGCAAACGTGCCCTCAGCATCCGGGACACGCCAACCGGGCGGGTGCTGGTTGATGCGGAGGGGCGCACCCAGGGTCGGCTCATCGGCGGGCAGAGCCAGCCGTGAACTGGGTCGGTTCCAACCTTGACCTGATCTGGCAGTTGACACTGGATCACGTGCGGCTGAGCGCCATCCCGATTGTGCTCGGGTTCATTCTCGCGGTCCCCATCGGCTGGGTGGCCTGGCGATATGGCGTGGTGCGCCCTGTGCTGCTCACGGCGGTCGGCCTGATCTACACGATCCCCTCGCTGGCGTTGTTCGTGCTGTTGCCGCCGATCCTCGGCATCAGCTTCCTCAGCGAGCTCAACGTGATCATCGCGTTGACGCTGTATGCCGTTGCGCTGATGGTGCGGTCGGTGACGGATGGGCTGGGCTCGGTTGAACCCGACGTGCGGCAATCCGCGACCGCCGTCGGCTTCGCCGGCTGGGGACGGTTCTGGACGGTGGAGTTCCCGCTGGCCGGTCCCGTTCTACTGGCAGGACTGCGGGTGGTGTCGGTGAGCACCGTGAGCCTGGTCACCGTGGGCGTGCTGGTCGGCGCGGACAGTCTCGGATACCTCTTCACGAACGGGCTGCAGCGGGGAATCGCGGTGGAGATCCTGGCCGGGATCGTGATGACCGTGGTGGTCGCCATGTTCTTTGACGTGGTGCTCGTGCTGCTCGGCCGTCTGCTGATGCCGTGGAACCGGCAGCCGAGCAAGGCCGCCAGGCGAGTGATGGTCGGCACATGATCCTGTTCATGGAAGCGCTGGCCTGGCTGTTCGCCCCCGAACAGCGAGTGGGGGAGAACGGCATCCCGAACCGGCTCGCCGAGCACCTGGCCTACACCGCCAGCGGCCTGCTCATCGCCGCTCTGATCGCCATCCCCACCGGCTGGCTGGTCGGACATACCGGCCGCGGCCGCCAGTTGGCGATCGGAATGTCGGGAGCGGCCAGGGCGCTGCCGTCGCTCGGGCTGATCACCATCCTCGCCCTGCTGATGGGACTCGACTTCGCACCAGTGCTGATTGTGCTGGTAGTGCTGGCGATCCCGTCGATCCTGGCGGGCGCCTACGCCGGTGTCGAGGCGGTGGACCGGTCGACGGTGGACGCTGCCCGCGCGGTCGGGATGACCGAGTGGCAGGTGCTCCGCAAGGTCGAGATCCCGCTGGGGCTGCCCATCCTGGTCGGGGGTTTACGGAACGCCACCCTGCAGGTGGTGGCCACGGCAACCCTTGCCGCCTACATTGGCCTCGGCGGGCTGGGGCGGTACATTTTTTCTGGACTGAGTACACGTAGTTTCGAGGTCATGCTCGGCGGCGCCATCCTGGTGGCCGTGCTGGCGCTAGTGCTCGAAGGCATCTTCGCGCTGGTGCAACGAATGGTGGCTGTGCCCACCAGATGAGGAGTCAACTGATGATCACCACGGCATCCACGCGAGGGCGTTTCGCCATTGCTGCCGCTGTCGCCGGCGGGGCCCTCCTGCTCGCGGGCTGCGGCTCATCCGACCCGCTGGAAACACCGGAAGACACCTCAGCCAGCGACACCATCGTCGTGGGGTCGCAGGCGTATTACTCCAACGAGATCATTGCCGAGATCTATGCGCAGGCGCTGGAGGCCAATGGCTTCGAGGTGGAACGCGAGTTCAACATCGGCCAGCGTGACGCCTACATTCCCGAGCTGGAAAGTGGCAACGTCGATGTGTTCCCGGAGTACACAGGCAACCTGCTGCAGTTCTACGACAAGGAAACCCCCGCGCGCTCCACCGACGACGTGTACGCCGGGCTCGCCGACGCCCTGCCCGAGGAGCTGAAGGTGCTCGACCAGGCCGAGGCCACGGATCAGGACTCCTACGTGGTCACGCAGCAGTTCTCCGACGAGAACAGTGTCACCAGCCTCGAGGATCTCGCCGCGGTGACGACTCCGCTGACCCTGGGCGGCAACTCCGAGCTGGAGACGCGCCCGTACGGTCCGGAAGGTCTGCTGGAGACGTATGGCGTGACCGTGGCGTTCACCCCGATCGAAGACAGCGGCGGACCACTCACCATCCAGGCCCTCACCGACGGCCAGGTGCAGATGGTCAACATCTTCTCCGCATCGCCGGCGATCGGCACCGAGGGCCTCGTGGTGTTGGACGACCCGGAGTCGCTGTTCCTGGCGTCGCACGTTGTGCCTCTGGTGGCAAGCGATCTCCCCGACGAGGCCGCTGACGTGATCAACGCGGTACAAGCCGAGCTGAGCGCCGCGGACCTCGTCGCCATGAACGCCCGCAGCTCGATCGACCAGGAGTCGACCGACACCATCGCCACCGATTGGCTGACCGAGAAGGGCCTGCTCGAGTAGCCGGCACGGCGGCGTAGAGAGGGAGCGCACTCCGGCCCGGGGACGGGTAGCGTGTGTCGTGGGCAGATCCCGCCCACGCGCACAGCTGTTCGCTGGTGCAGAGCCGTCCACAAGACGGGCGACAAAGGAGTACGACCCATGACCCTCATCCAGCCTTCTCCGACGCCGGATGTGCTCGCCGCAGCCGCCTTCGACCACGAGCGGGTGCTCGTGACCACTGGCAAGCGCTCCGGGCTCACCATCTGCGTGGCGGTGCATTCCACCAAGCTCGGGCAGGCCCTCGGCGGCGCCCGCGTCTGGCAGTACGACAGCTGGGCGGACGCGCTCTACGACGCGCTGCGGCTGTCGAGCGCGATGACCCTGAAGAACGCCGTCGCCGGGATCAATCGCGGCGGAGGCAAGTCGGTGGTGTACGTGCCGCGCGGCGTCACTCTCGATGCCGAACGCACCCGCGACGCCATGCTCGACCTGGGCGACGCGGTCGAGAGCCTCGACGGCGCCTACATGACGGCAGAGGATGTCGGCACCAGCGCCGAACTGATGGCGATGGTCGCCGAGCGCACTGCACACGTCTGTGGGTTGCCGCCGGAACAGGGCGGTGTCGGCGAGCCAGCGGATGCCACCGCGGCCGGGGTTCACGCCGGACTGCTCAGCACCCTGGAGGCGCAGTCCGGCACCCGCGATGTCGCCGGTCGTCACATCGTGATCGCCGGACTCGGGCAGGTCGGCGGCCGACTCGCGCGCCGCCTCGCGAAGGAGGGCGCCACGCTCAGCGTCGCCGACGTGAACCCGGCCCGACGTCAGCTCGCCGACGAACTGGGTGCCGCCTGGATCGATCCAGCCGAGGCGCACCGAGTGAAGGCCGACCTGTTCGTGCCGTGCGGCCTCGGCGGCGTGCTGACGCCGACCGTGATCGACGAGCTCGAGGTTGGCGGCGTCGTCGGCGCCGCCAACAACCAGCTCGCCTCACGGGAGTGCGCCGCGCTGCTGCGGGCCCGCGGCATCCTCTGGGCTCCCGACTTCGTGGTCAACGGCGGCGGCGTGATCTTCCTCGCACTCGCCTCCGAATCCGCCGACCAGGCTCGGATCGACGCGAGGGTGGCCGCGATCGGCGACACCATCGCAGCGATCTACCGCGAGTCCCAGGCGAACGACGTGACCACGCTCGACGCGGCCGAGCGGATCGCACGGTCCCGGCTCGAGGCGTAGGTTCTGGAAGCTCAGCCCTCGAGGGTCTCGGGGTTGTGGTCACCCGGGTGCGCCATGTGGCGCGCCTGGCTGGCCTGCAGCACCTTCTTCACGATCAGCACCACGATCACGAAGACGGCGATGATGCCCACGAACACGTACCCGGCGAAGTGCAGCTGGTTGGAGATGAGCTCCCGGGTCACCCCACCGGCCGTGGCCCCCACCGAAACGTAGGCCACCGCCCACAGCGTGCAGGCCGGGATCGTCCAGGCCATGAACTTGCGGTAGCTCATCGTGCTCATACCCACGGTGAGCGGCACCAGCGAGTGCAGCACCGGCAGAAAGCGGGAGACGAACACGGCGATCCCACCGCGGCGGTCGAGGTAGTGCTCGGCGCGCATCCAGTGGTCCTCGCCGATGCGGCGGCCGATGGCCGAGTGGCGGATTTTCGGGCCGAAGTAACGGCCGAGCGCGAACCCGATGCTCTCGCCGGCCAGTGATCCGGCGATCACGGTGAGGATCAACGCAATGTACTGGGTGGGATTTTCGAACGGGTTCGCGGTGGCGAGCGCGGCGACGATCACGATGGAGTCGCCGGGGATAACCAGCCCGATCAGCACGGATGTCTCGAGAAGCACACCGATCCCGGCGAGAAAAATGCGCAGCACCGGATCCACTGCTTGTACGGTGTCGAGGATCCAGCCGAGCGCTTCGTTCACGATGCGAGCCTAACGGCCCCAGGTTACGGCGTCTCCGGGAGCCGGCGACGTCTTGCCGCCCCGGCGGGAACGGCGTAGAACGTCAGGTATCCCAATACGCTCGCGAGGGGATTCCCATGTTGTTCCACACCTGTGCTCGGCGTCCTCATGGATGAACTCCTGGACCCGCTGGCTCTCGCCCGGTGGCAGTTCGGACTCGTCACCATCTACCACTTCCTGTTCGTGCCGATCACGATCGGGATGGCGCTCTCGGTCGCCCTGTTCCAGACCGCGTGGTACCGCACCGGCAAGACGCACTACCTGCAGCTGACGAAGTTCTTCGGCAATATCTTCCTCATTAACTTCGCTATGGGCGTGGTCACCGGAATCGTGCAGGAGTTCCAGTTCGGCATGAACTGGTCGGACTACTCCCGGTTCGTCGGTGACGTGTTCGGCGCGCCGCTGGCCTTCGAGGGGTTGCTGGCGTTCTTCTTCGAGGCAACGTTCATCGGCCTGTGGATCTTCGGCTGGGATCGGCTGCCGCGCTGGGCGCACCTGATGTCGATCTGGTTCGTCTTCCTCGGCGCCGTCACCTCGGCCTACTTCATCCTCGCCGCCAACGCGTTCATGCAGAACCCGGTCGGCTTCGACATCAACGAGGCCAAGGGCCGCGCCGAGATGACCGACTTCGGTGCGGTGCTGACCAACCAGGTACTCCTCGCGGCGTTCCCGCACACGATTTTCGCCGCTCTGATGGCGGGCACCGCGCTCGTGGTGACCGTGGCCGCGTGGCACCTGAGCCGCGGCCAGCACCTGCAGACCATGCAGCCGGCCCTCCGCTACGGGCTGTGGGGACTGCTCATCTCGTTCGCGCTCACCTTCCTCACCGGCGACCAGCTCGGCATCGCCATGGTCAACACGCAGCCGATGAAGATGGCCGCCGCCGAGGCGCTATACGAAACCGCCGGCCCGGCGAGCTTCTCGATATTCACCTGGGGCACACCCGACGGCAGCAGTGAACTGTTCTCCATCCGCATCCCGTATCTGCTGTCGTTGTTCTCCACCCACACCCTGACCGGCGAGGTCGAGGGAATCAACAACCTGCAGGCCGAGTACCAGGAGCTGTTCGGACCGGGCGACTACACCCCGATCATCTGGGTCACCTACTGGTCGTTCCGCTGGATGATCGCCGTGGGCGCGCTGGCGGCGCTGATCGCGGTCGTCGGCCTGTGGCTCACCCGCAAGGGGCGGATGCCGAAGCAAGCCTGGGTGTGGAAGGTGGCGATCTGGTGTGTGCCGCTGCCGATCCTCGGGTCGGCTTTCGGCTGGATCTTCACCGAGATGGGACGCCAGCCGTGGGCCGTCTTCAGCCTGCTGCGAACCGAGGATGCCGTGTCACCCACCGTCAGCGGAGGCCTGGTGCTCACCTCGCTCCTCTCCTACACCGTGCTGTACGCCATCCTCGCTGTCGTCGAGTTCGGGCTGGTGAAACGCGCCGCGCAGAACGGGCCGGCGCCGCTGGAAACGGTCGATGACAAGCCGGTCATCACGAGCACGGTCTACTAGGGGACGCCATGGATCTCGCGACCTTCTGGTTCTTCCTCATCGGCGTCCTGTTCGTCGGCTACTTCGTGCTCGACGGCTTCGATTTCGGGGTGGGCATGAGCCTGCCATTCCTCAGCAAAGACGACACCGACCGCCGGGTGCTGCTCAACACCATCGGGCCGGTCTGGGACCTGAACGAGACCTGGTTGATCGTCGCCGGGGCCGCCCTGTTCGCCTCGTTCCCCGAGGCGTACGCGACCCTGTTCAGCGGGTTCTACCTGGCCCTGCTCGTGATCCTGATCGCGCTGATCTGCCGTGGCGTGTCGTTCGAGTATCGGCACAAGGGCAGCACCACCCGCTGGCGGCGCAGCTTCGACATCATGATCATCGTCGGGTCGGCGGTGCCCGCGTTGCTCTGGGGAGTCGCGTTCGCGAACATCGTCCGTGGCGTGCCGTTGGATGCGAATCACGACTACATCGGCACGTTCTTCACGCTGCTTAACCCGTACGCCCTGCTTGGTGGCCTCACCACCCTGGTGCTCTTCTTCGCGCACGGCGTGGTGTTCGTCTCGCTGAAGACCGACGGTGAGATCCGCACCAGGGCCCGCGCCCTCGCCGCCAGGTCGGGCGTCGCCGCGCTTATTCTGCTCGCCGGGTTCCTGCTCTGGACGACCCTCGCATACGGTGACACCTGGTCGGGGGCGCTCGCCCTCGCATCCGTCGTCGCCATGGTCGCCGCCCTCCTCGTGCATCGGCGCGCCTGGGAGGGGTGGGCGTTCGGCTTCATGGCGGCGACCATCACCCTGTCGCTGCTCAGCCTCTGGCTGGCACTGTTCCCCGACATCATCCCGGCATCCAACGACCCGGCGAACAGCCTCACCGTTGAGAACGCGTCTTCCTCTACCTACTCGCTGACGATCATGACCTGGGCCGCGGTCATCTTCCTGCCCCTGGTGATCGCCTACCAGGGGTGGACCTACTGGGTGTTCCGCCACCGAGTCACCCGCGAGCACATTCCGGCGACAGCCGAGCACCGATAGTGGCGCGCGCCTTTGATCCGCGGCTGACGCGGTACGCGAGCGCCACCCGGTGGTACATCGCCGCGGTGACCGGGCTGGGCCTGGTACGCACCTCGACCACGATCGGGTTCGCCTGGCTCGTCGCCAACACCATTGGCGGGGCGATCGCCGGGCGACCCATGCCCGACCTGGTGACATCGATGGGCCTCGCCGCTGCGGTGGTCGGGCTGCGGGCCGGCGTGCTGTGGTCGATGGATGCCGTTGCCCTGCGCGGGGCTGCTGTGGTGAAGAAGCAGTTGAGGGTGAACAGCCTGCGCGCCATCGGAACGCTTGGCCCCGGCTGGCTCGCTGGGCGAAACAGCGCCGCCGTCAACACCGTGATCGGGCGCGGCCTGGAGTCGCTTGACGCCTACTTCGCCTTGTATCTGCCGCAGGTGATGCTTGCGGTGGTGACCGTGCCGGTGCTGCTGGTTGTGCTGTTCGCCGTGGATCCGTTCACCGGCATCACGGTGCTGGTCACCCTGCCGCTGATCCCGGTGTTCATGGCGCTCATCGGACTGGCCACCCGCTCGGTACAGGCGAAGGCCTGGCAGCAACTCGCCCGGCTGTCGACCGCGTTCCTCGACGTCGCGCAGGGGATGTCGACGCTGATGCTCTTCGGCCGACAGCACCGGCAGGCGGAGCGCATCGCCCAGGTCACCGACGAGTACCGCGCACGAACGCTGCAGGTGCTGCGCGTCTCCTTCCTCTCCGGGTTCGTGCTCGAACTAGCGGCGAGCCTCTCGGTTGCCCTGGTTGCCGTGTCGATCGGCATCCGTTTGATCGACGGCACCATCGGCTTGTCGCTGGGGCTCTTCCTGCTGCTGTTGACACCCGAGGCGTACCTGCCGCTCCGGCAGATAGGCGCGAACTATCACGCGGCAGCCGAGGGCATCGCCGCGTCCGATGAGGTCTTCGAGATTCTGGATGCCGCCGCCGCACTTCTCACGGTGCCCCTGGGAGGTCGGGCCGCCCAATCTTCGTCCGCACGGGCTGAGACCTCGGCGCTGACCGCGCACGATCTCACCGCGACCGGCCTTCGCGTCGCATACGGAGACCACGTGGTGCTTGAGGGTGTGGACGCCCGGTTCCAGGCCGGACGGATCAGCGTGGTCAGCGGACCCAGTGGGGTCGGTAAGTCGACTCTCGTCGGCACCATGCTCGGTTTCGTCGCCTTCGAGGGCGACTGGGCGCTCGGCGGCGAGCGGTTCGGTGCGGGCCAGCCGCTGCGCGACCGGGTGGCCTGGACGGGCGCGCAGCCCGACCTGGTACTCGGCACCATCCAGGGCAACGTGGTGGTCGGGGACACGGCGCCGGATGCGGGCACGCTCGAGCGTGCCCTGCGGCTCGCCGCCGTGTCGGACCTCGACCCGGGCACGCGGCTCGGGGTCGGCGGCCGCGGCCTGTCCGGCGGTCAGGCGCAACGGGTAGCCATCGCTCGGGCGTTCTACCGGGCGCTCAGGCGAGACTGCCCGGTGATCGTGCTCGACGAGCCCAGCTCCGCGCTGGATGAGCGCACCGAACACGCGGTGCTGCAGTCACTGCGGCACTTCGCCGATGAGGGGCACGTCGTCATCCTGATCAGTCACCGGCAGGCGCTGATCCGGTCGGCCGACGACGAGTTCGCCCTCGTGGACGGAACGCTGGTATGAGCAGCGCGCGGGAGGTGCTGCGACTGGCGAAGCCAGGCGGGCGACGATTCTGGCTGGGGCTCGCCCTGGGCACCCTCGCCGCCGCGAGCTCGGTGGCGCTGCTCGCCACGGCGGCGTGGCTGATCACGCGGGCTGCCGAACAGCCGCCGATCCTGTACCTGACCGCCGCGATCGTGGGCGTGCGGGCGTTCGCACTCGGTCGCGCCGCCTTCCGGTACGTGGAGCGACTGGTCAGCCACGACGTCGCGTTCCGGTCGCTCGCGCGCGTGCGGGTCGCTCTGTATCGGCGGCTGGTTCCGGTCGCGCCCGACGGGCTGCAGCAGACCCGGCGCGGCATCCTAATCTCCACCCTCGTCAACGACGTTGACGAACTGCAGATGCTGCCGCTGCGGGTCGTGCAGCCGGCGGTCATCGCCGGTCTGGTCTCGGTGCTGAGCGTGTTCGTCGTCTGGCTGATCCTTCCGGCGGCCGGGATGCTGTTGCTGATTCTGCTGCTGCTCGCCGGGGTTGCGAGCCCCATGCTGCAGTCGGCGGTCGCCGCCCGGGCGGAGCGTGCGGCCGCACCGTTGCGGGCCGTGCTCGACGACCTGACGCTCGACACCCTGCAACGGCTGGATGTGCTGATCGCGTTCGACGCGCTCGACGGACGGGTGCGCGAGATCGACGCTGCAGGCGCCGACCTGCAGCGCGTGCAGGTGCGGCGAGCGCTCGGCGCGGGGCTTGCAGCTGCGGTCGTGTCGATGTGCGCGGGCGCGGCAACGATCGGCGCCCTGCTGGTCGGAGCGCCCGCGCTGCAGGCTGGCACGCTGACCGGGCCGGCGTGGGCGGTGATCGCCCTGGTGCCGCTCGCCGTGTTCGAGGTGTTCAGCGCGGCACCCGCTGCGGTCAGCGCGTGGCGTCAGGTGCGGGTGAGTGCGGCGCGTATCGCCGGCGCCGTTCCCGACGAGGTTCCAGCCGAGATCCCCACCGATCCGGTCGTCGCCGCTGTGCTGCCCGCCACCGTCAACACCCTTGATCTCAGCGGGGTGTCCGCTCACTGGCCAGGATCTACCAGGGAGGCGATCCACGACGTGTCACTGCACCTGCGCGCGGGCGACCGGCTGCTGGTCACCGGGCCGAGTGGCGCGGGCAAGACCACCCTCGCCCACGTGCTGGTGCGGTTTCTCAATCACACCGGGCAGTACCGGCTCGGCGGCGTCGACGTTCACGACCTCGCGTCTGACACGGTGCGGCAGGCCGTCGGGCTGGTCGAGCAGAGCCCCTACCTGTTCGATGACAGCATCCGGCAGAACCTGCTGTTCGCCCGCGACGGGTCGACCGATCTTGAACTGCTCGCCGTGCTCGAGCGCGTCGGGCTCGGCCCCTGGGTAGCCGCACGCGGGGGACTGGATTCCCCGGTGGGCGAACGCGGTGCCCTGGTCTCTGGCGGCCAGGCGCAGCGGATCGCGTTGGCGAGAGCCCTGCTCAGCGACTTCCCGGTGCTGATCCTCGACGAGCCGACCGCGCACGTCGACGTGACGCTCGCCCAGACGATGCTGCGCGACATCCTGACCGCCGCGGCTTCGGATCAGCGCATCGTCGTACTGATCTCGCACACCCCGGTCGACCCGCGGCTGGTCACCGCGCGGATCACGCTTGCGGCGGAAGCGGACGAGCAAGCGCCGCCAGCTGCGCCCGCCACAGTGACAGTCGTCCCGGCTGTTCGGCGAGGGCCGGCCCGTCGACCCAGCCGGTGACGATGCGGATGCCGTGCAGCGCGTTGACCGCCCACACCTCGATCCCGTCGAGCTCGGCGGGGGTGACCGATTCGTACAGCACGTCAATGCCCCGCGCGATGGCCAACCCGACGACCACTTTCGCGGTCACGCTGTCGACGCGGGCCAGCTCCGGAGACGGCACGCACAGCGCGTCACCGCGCCACCACAGGATGGCCGTGGTCGCCCCGTCGACGACGAAGCCGTCGGGGGAGAGGATGACGCTCTCTTTGGCGCCGCGCGCCTGAGCGGAGGTCCGCAGTCGGATGAGGGCGTCGAGATCCGGGCCCTTCACCGACGGGGTGGTGCGCGGGTCGGCGCCCTGGTTGGTGGCCAGCACGATCGACCGGTGCAGCTGGGGCGCGGGCCGCGCACGCGCGACCAGCAGTGGTACTCCCGTCCGCAGCTGCAGCTCCACGCGCGGAAACCAGTTCCCGGTGTGCGGGATGCCGGCTACCGCCGCATCCCAGAACGCGGCAATCTCCGACTCGGCCAGGAAGTCGCGTGCGGTGCGGCTGAACCGGTGCCGGTGCAGGTCGAGGGCGAGACTCGTGCCCTCGGTGACCAGCCAGGAGTCGGCGACCGCGAGGGCCACCTCGGACATGTCGCAGTACTCGACTGGCTGTAGCCGGCCTGCGTGCCAGCGGGCGATCGCGGCGGGGGCGAAATCGTCGGTCATCGGCCTGCTCTCATAAGCTCAGGCTATGCGCCAGCGGCTCCTCACCTCTCCATTGGGGCTCCCGGTGACCGCGTCGGATGCCTTCCAGACCCTCTACGCCTCGGCCGAGAACGCCTTCTGGCTCGACAGCTCGTCGGAAGCGCCCGGAACCCGCAGTTACCTCGGCAGCTCGACTCGCACCCTGGTCAGCCGCAGCACCGATCGGTCCGTCTTCGACGCGCTGCGCGCGGGCGTCGCCGCGCACCCGGTGGCGCCCGCCGGTGACCGCTTCGCGCTCGGCTGGGTGGGCTGGCTCGGCTACGAACTGCGCGGCGGCACCATGGCAGCGCCAGTCCCGCACCCGCCGACGCAGCCCACGGCGGCCTTTCTCTGGGCCGACCGGGCGATCGAGGTCGACCACAGTACGGGCGAGGTCACCCTGCTCGCGCTCGGCGACGACTGGGACCGGGAGCTGCGGGTCTGGCGGGACGAAGTGATGGAGGCGCTGCGACATCCGATACCGTCTGAGAAGTCCAGCCGGGCCGCCCAGCCCGCCGCGTCTGCCACGATCAGCACCGCGACCTGGCGCTACTCCGACGAGCGCTACCTCGCGATGATCGAGGACTGTCAGCGCGCCATTCGCGCCGGCGACGCCTACCAGCTGTGCCTGACCAGTGAGGCGTTCGTCGAGACCGACGCCGACCCAGTGGCCGTGTACTTCGCACTCCGACACGCCAGTCCGGTGGCGCACGGCGGATTCATCCGGGCGGGGGAGGTGGCGCTACTCAGCGCCTCTCCCGAGCAGTTCCTCGCGGTGAGCACCGACGGGGTCGTCCAGTCCAAGCCGATCAAGGGCACCAGGGCGCGCGGAGCCACCGCCGAGGCAGACAACCGGCAGAAGGCCGAGCTGCTTGCCAGTGACAAGGAGCGCGCGGAGAACCTGATGATCGTCGACCTGATGCGCAACGACATCGGCCGGGTCAGCGAGGTGGGCTCGGTCAGCGTGCCGAGCCTGCTCGAGGTGGAGAGTTACGCCCAGGTGCATCAGCTGGTCAGCACCGTGCGCGGCCGGCTGGCACCGGGCCTCGACGGCATCGACGCCGTCATGTCCTGCTTCCCTGCGGGGTCGATGACCGGTGCGCCGAAGCTCAGCGCCACCCGCATCCTCGACGGGCTCGAAGCCCGACCACGCGGCATCTACTCCGGGGCATTCGGCTACGTCGGCCTGGACGGACGGGTCGACCTGGCCATGGTGATCCGGTCGATCGTCATGGACGGGCACAGCGCCACGGTCGGCGCCGGCGGCGGAATCACCGCGCTGTCGGTGCCCGAGGAGGAGCTCGCCGAGGTGAAGCTCAAGGCCGCGGCGCTGCTCGCGGTGCTCGGTGCCGCCTCGAGCCGGTAAGGCGATTGCCCGGGCTATCAGTGAGCGCTGGGCGGCACCGAGTAGTCTTATTGATCGGGTTCTCCCCGCGTGCGCGCTGTGACCGCGGCCGGGAGACTTTCCCCACCCCAGTCGATGATTGAGAGTTCCGTGGCACACGAGCAAAACAGCCGGGCAGTAGCGTCCGAGGCACCCGAGTATGACATCGCCAGCATTCAGGAGAAATGGCTCGCGGTGTGGGACGACCTGAAGCCCTTCGCGACGAAAGGCGACGACAGCCGACCGCGCAAGTACGTGCTCGACATGTTCCCCTACCCCTCCGGTGACCTGCACATGGGACACGCCGAGGCCTACGCGCTCGGGGATGTCATCGCCCGGTACTGGCGCCAGCAGGGCTTCAACGTGCTGCACCCGATCGGCTGGGACTCGTTCGGACTGCCCGCCGAGAACGCCGCGATCAAGCGCGGCGTGAATCCGCGCGACTGGACCTACGCCAACATCGAGCAGCAGAAGACGTCGATGCGCCGCTACGCGGCATCCTTCGACTGGGAGCGCGTGGTGCACACCAGCGACCCCGAGTACTACAAGTGGAACCAGTGGCTGTTTCTCAAGATGTACGAGAAGGGCCTGGCATATCGCAAGGACAGCTGGGTGAACTGGGACCCGGTAGACCAGACGGTTCTCGCCAACGAGCAGGTTCTCGCCGACGGCACCTCGGAGCGCTCCGGCGCCATCGTGGTGAAGAAGAAGCTGACCCAGTGGTACTTCAAGATCACCGACTACGCCGACCGGCTGCTGGATGACCTGAACCAGTTGGAAGGGCAGTGGCCATCGAAGGTCATCTCGATGCAGCGCAACTGGATCGGCCGCTCGATCGGCGCCGACGTCGACTTCGAGATCGAGGGCCGCGCCGACAAGGTGACGGTGTTCACCACCCGGCCGGACACCCTGTACGGCGCCACCTTCATGGTCGTCGCCCCCGACTCCGATCTGGCTGCGGAACTAGTCGCCGATTCCACCCCCGAGGTGCAGGCAGCGTTCCAGGGCTACCTGGAGCAGGTGCAGAAGGAAACCGAGATCGACCGGCAGGATGCCAGCCGGCCGAAGACCGGCGTGTTCCTCGACCGGTTCGCGATCAACCCGCTGAACGGCGAGCGACTGCCGATCTGGGCGGCCGACTACGTGCTGGCCGACTACGGTCACGGCGCGATCATGGCCGTTCCCGCCCACGACCAGCGCGACCTGGACTTCGCCCGCAAGTTCGACCTGCCGGTGCGGGTCGTCGTCGACACCACCGCGCCGGTCACCGGCGCGATCCCGGTGATCGAGACCGACGAGCACGGCGACCCGGTGCTGCCGGAACTGCCGGTGATCGACCCGGTCGTCACGGGGGAGGCGCTCACCGGCGACGGCCGTCTGATGAACTCCGGCCCGCTCGACGGGCTGAGCAAGCAGCACGCAATCAAGCGCGCCATCGAGGTGCTCGGCGAGCGCGGCACCGGTCGTGCCGCGAAGACCTACCGCCTGCGCGACTGGCTGATCTCCCGTCAGCGCTACTGGGGTACGCCCATCCCGATCATCCACGGTGAGAACGGCGAGCTGATCCCTGTTCCGGAAGACCAGCTGCCGGTGAAGCTGCCGCCGACCGAGGGACTCGACCTGCAGCCGAAGGGCTCCTCGCCGCTCGGTGCCGCCGAGGATTGGGTGAATGTGCCGAACCCGGTGGACGGTACTCCCGCACGCCGCGACCCCGACACCATGGACACCTTCGTCGACAGCTCCTGGTACTTCCTGCGCTTCCTCAGCCCGAACGACGACACGCAGGCGTTCGATTCGAAGCAGGCCGACAAGTGGGCGCCCGTCGACCAGTACGTCGGTGGCGTCACCCACGCCATCCTGCACCTGCTCTACGCCCGGTTCATCACCAAGGTGCTGTTCGACCTCGGCTACGTGGGCTTCACCGAGCCGTTCAGCGCGCTGCTTAACCAGGGCATGGTGCTGATGGATGGCGCGGCGATGAGCAAGAGCAAGGGCAACATCGTCAAGCTCAGCGACCAGCTGGACGATCACGGTGTCGACGCGGTGCGACTCACCATGGCCTTCGCCGGACCGCCCGAGGACGACATCGACTGGGCGGATGTCTCGCCCGCGGCATCCGCGAAGTTCCTCGCCCGCGCCTGGCGTTTGGCGAACGACGTGTCCAGCTCGCCCGACGTGGTGTGGAAAACCGGCGACCTCGCGCTGCGCCGGCAGACCCACCGGTTGCTCGCCGAGGGCCCGGGGCTCATCGAGGCCTTCAAGTTCAATGTCGTGGTCGCCCGCATCATGGAACTCGTGAACGCCACCCGCAAGGTGATCGACACCGGAGCCGGCCCCGCGGATGCCGCGGTGCGTGAGGCGACCGAGACCATCGCCGTCGCGCTCAGCCTGTTCGCGCCGTACACCGCCGAAGAGATGTGGGCGAAGCTCGGCTACGAGCCGACCGTCGCGTACGCCGGCTGGCGGAAGGCCGACCCGGCTCTGCTGGTGGAGGAGTCGGTCACCTCGATCATCCAGGTCGACGGCAAGGTGCGCGACCGCATCGAGGTGCCGCCGAAGATCAGCTCCGACGAGCTTGAGCAGCTGGCGCGAGACTCGGCAGCGGTTCAGCGTGCGGTCGGCGATCGTCAGATCGTCAACGTCATCGTACGCGCCCCGCGGATCGTCAACATCGCCACCAAACCGTAAGGCGCTCACAGCAGCAGGAGTTCGGGCCGTGCGAAAGCGCGGCCCGAACTAGTCTCCGGGCATGACCGTCCCGATCGAACCGCGTCCGCTCCGCGCCCGGCTGCGGGTCGGTGTGGGGGCGGCGATCGTGGTGGTGCTGGTCGCCCTCGGCAGTGCGGTGTTCATCGCGGCGATCACGCCGCAGGGAACCGTCAGCGAGGTGGCGCCGGCCAGTGAGCCAGGAGCGGATGGCGCGCCGGGTCAGCCGCCGGGTGAGGACGGTGCGCCATCGCCCTCACCGGGAGCGCCGTCTTCGCAGGCCGAGGCCGTCGTGATCTTCGTGCATGTGCTCGGCGCTGTGCACACCCCCGGCCTGTACACGCTGGCTGATGGGGCTCGCGCCGTCGATGCGGTGGCCGCGGCGGGAGGCTTCACCGACACCGCCGAACGCGGCGGGGTGAATCTTGCCCGGTTTGTGAGCGACGGGGAGCAGTTGTACGTTCCCGCGGTCGGCGAGGCCACGCCGCCGGGCGGCCCTGGTCCGCCCGGTGCACTCGCGCCGGGTGCGGCGGCGCCCGGCAAGGTGAACCTGAACACCGCCGACCTCGCCGCTCTCGACACGCTGCCGCGGGTCGGCCCCGCCTTGGCCGAGCGGATCATCCAGTGGCGGGACACCAATGGCCGGTTCCTCGCGGTCGAAGACCTGATGAGCGTGAGCGGCATCGGGCAGAAGACCTTCGAGGGCCTCCGTGACCTCGTCACCGTCTGAGAATGCCCGACCTCCGGCTGGCCATCCCCGCTGCAGCGGCCTGGGCCGCCGCGGGCTTCGGCATCGCCCTGTCCGACCTCTGGCCGGTCGCGATCAGCCTCTGGGCGGTGACGGGGCTTGTCGTGGCGTTCCTCCTCGCCGGCCGCGCCCGGCGGACCGCGCCGCTGGTCGCCGTGTGCCTCGCCGCCGCCGCGCTGACCACCTCAGCAGCCGCAGCTCATCAACCGGAGCGTCGCCCCGACGCGGTGGCGAGTGCGGCCGACGCGGGGCTGCACGTACGGGCGACCGCGCAGCTCGCCGGGGCCAGTGGCGACCGGTTCACGGCCACGCTCACCTCGCTCACCGCGAGAGGGAAGACAATCACCGGGCTGCGAGTTCCTGCGCTGGTCTTCCATGCCACCCCGGATGGCGCGGGCATCGGCTCCACCGTGCGGCTGGCCGGCTTGTTGCAGGCGACAGCGGCCGAGGATGACGTGTCCTTCCTCGTCTTCGCCGACCGGGTCGAGCTGGCGGCAGACCCGCCCCCGCTGCTCGGGCTGATGGACGGCCTGCGCGCCGGCTTCCGCGAGGCGGCCGCGGCACTACCAGGCCAGGGTGGCGGCCTGCTGCCGGGGCTCGCGATCGGCGACACCGGCGCGGTTTCACCGGCGCTCGACGCCGACATGAAGACCAGTTCACTGAGTCACCTCACCGCGGTGTCCGGCGCCAACTGCGCCATCGTGATCGGCCTGGTGATGCTGGTCGGCGGCGCCGTGGGCGTGTCGCGCGGCTGGCGGGTCGTGGCATCCGTCGTCGTGCTCGCCGGTTTCGTGCTGCTGGTCACGCCCGAGCCGAGCGTGCTGCGCGCCGCGGTGATGGCCGGGGTCGTGCTGGTCAGCCTGGCGCTCGGCCGACCGCTGCACGGCGCGCCGGTGCTGTCGGCGGCGGTGATCGTGCTGCTTGCCCTCGACCCGTGGCTGAGCCGCAGCTACGGGTTCGCGCTGTCGGTGCTGGCGACCCTCGGTCTGCTGCTGCTCTCCGGTCCGCTGACGGGCGCGCTGGCCCGCTGGATTCCCCGCCCGATCGCGGCCCTCGTCGCGATCCCGTTCGCCGCGCAGCTGGCCTGTCAGCCGGTGCTGATCCTGCTCGAGCCGTCGATCCCGGTGTACGGCGTGCTGGCCAATATCCTGGCGGCCCCGGCAGCGCCCGCGGCGACCGTACTCGGCTCGCTTGGGTGCGTGCTGTTGCCGGTGTGGTCTCCGCTCGGACTCGCGCTCATCCAGCTGGCCTGGTTCCCGGCGACGTGGATCGCGACCGTCGCCCGCGTGCTCGCCGACCTGCCGGCGCCGCGGCTGGCGTGGCCGGACGGTACGGTTGGCCTGGTCCTGCTGGCCCTGGTCAGCGCAGGCGCGCTGAGCGCGCTGCTGCTGCCGCGTTGGCGCCGCCTGGCCGTGATCGTGGTGCTGCTGCTTCTCGCCGCCACACTCGGCGGCACCACCGGCACCCGGATGCTGCAGCGCGCTGCGCTCCCGCCGAACTGGACCATCGCCGCCTGCGATGTCGGTCAGGGTGACGCCCTGCTGGTGCGAAGCGGCACCGCAACCGCGCTGATCGATACCGGGCCCGACCCGGCACTGCTCACCGACTGCCTCGACCGATTGGGCGTCGACCGGCTCGACCTGCTCGTGCTCACCCACTTCGACGCCGACCATGCGCAGGGTGCGACCGCGGTGCTCGGCCGGGTCGAGCATGCGCTGGTCGGCCTGCCCGACCTGCCGGAACACCACGAGCTCATCGCCCGCCTCACCGCGTCCGGGGCGAGAGTGCAGTCCGCCGCAGCCGGGCAGGACGGCATCCTGGGCGACCTGCGCTGGCGGGTGCTGTGGCCAACCGCCGCCGTCACCCTGCCGGGGAACGACGCCAGTGTCACCGTCGCCTTCGACGCGGTCGGGGATTGTCCGAATGGATGTCTCAGCGCGCTGTTCCTCGGAGACCTCGGCGCCGAGGCGCAGACCCGCCTCCTCGCCGGTCGCGGTGTCGGCCGGGTCGACGTGGTGAAGGTCAGCCATCACGGCTCGGCCGACCAGAACGGGGCCCTCTACGACCGGGCACACGCCACCGTCGGGCTGATCAGCGTCGGCGCGGACAACCGCTACGGGCATCCCGCCGATGCCCTGTTAGACATCCTGCAGCGCTCTGCCACCCGCCCGCTCCGCACCGACCGGCACGGGCTGCTGCTGCTGTCCGCGGCGGAGAGAGCCGGCACCGTGACGGTGTGGACGGAGACGGTGGCAGGAGACGATGTCTCAGGCACCACTCCGCAGTCGAATGACAGCCGCGCGCAATAGGCTGGGGAGGCTCTCGAAAGGAGTTCCGTGGCAACCAAACCCGCCGCCTCGAAGAAGGTCGCCATCCCGCAACTGACCTGGCACCAGGTGCGTCCAGCGCCCGTCGTGCTCGTCTCGGGCACCGAGTCCTTCCTCGCCGACCGGGCGCTGCGCCTGCTGCGCGACGGGTTGCGCAGCGCCGACCCGTCCCTTGAGGTCAGCGACATCGACGCCGCCGGTTACGCGCCCGGCGAGCTGCTCACGCTGGCCAGCCCCTCGCTGTTCGCGGAGCCACGCCTCATCCGGGTGAGCAATGTCGAGAAGTGCAGCGACGCGTTCATCCTCGAGATGCTCGACTACCTCGGCTCGCCGGCCGACGACACCGTGGTCGCGCTCCGGCACGGCGGCGGGGTGCGCGGCAAGAAACTGCTCGACGCGATCCGATCCGGCACCGGGCCGGCGGTCGAGGTGGTCTGCGCCGACCTCAAGAAAGACAGCGACCGGTTCGACTTCGCCGTCGCCGAGTTCAAGACCGCGGGCCGGGCGATCACCCCCGGCGCGCTGCGGTCGCTGGTCGGCGCGTTCAGCGACAACCTCGCCGAGCTCGCCGCCGCCTGCCAGCAGCTCATCGCCGACAGCGCGAGCGAGATCACCGAGACCACCGTGGAGCAGTACTACTCCGGCCGGGTGGAGACCAACGCGTTCAAGGTCGCCGATGCCGCCATCGCCGGCCGGCACGGTGAGGCCCTCGGCTTGCTGCGCCACGCGCTGTCCACCGGCGCCGACCCGGTGCCGATGGTGGCCGCATTCGCCGCCAAGCTGCGCACCATGGCGAAGGTCTCCGGCGGGCATGGCTCGCAGGGGCAGCTGGCGTCGCAGCTCGGCATCGCCCCGTGGCAGGTGGAACGGGCCCAGCGCGATCTGCGCGGCTGGACCGACGAGGGTCTCGGCCGCACCATCGAGCTGCTCGCCGACACCGACGCCCAGGTGAAGGGCGCCGGACGCGACCCGGTGTACGCCCTCGAGCGCATGGTCACCGCGATCGCGCGCCGCGGGCTCTGAGGCGCGCCTAGCTGCCGCCGTCGACTGGGTCGCCGCGTCCTGGCTCTGTATGGCTCATGAAGCCGTACTCCACCACGAGCACGTGCCCTACCGTCACGGCGCAGACGACCACGGACATGAGCACGAAGAGCCATCCGATGTAGGCGATGGTGATGCCGAGCGCGCCGAATTGATCCGCAGACGACGTCAGGGCGATCGGAAGGTAGATTCGACCGACTCCTCCCATCACCGACAGTCCGATGCCGCAGAGCACTGCGCCGGGGAACAACGACCTGAGGCTGACGCTGCGGTTCAGGACGATCCACCCGACGAGTAGCCACACCACGGTCCAGAGCACGAACTCGATGAGACCTCTGAGCGCGATGTAGGTCCCGTCTGCCCGCAGGATGGACCGGGTGAACTGCACCACGACCAGCCCGAGGAGGATGGCCGCGATAACGGCGAACAGACGCCACGCGGCGCGGAATCCGAGTTTCCGTTTTGACCACACACGGGCGTAGAACCGCTCGAGCGCCCGGGAAAATGCCGTGGCTGATACCACGAGCAGGAGAGTGCCGAACCAGCCCAGCGCGCTGAAGAGGTCGGACGAGGCCGGAACAACTCGCTCGAGGACGGTTGCCGCGGAGTCGCTCAGTCCCAAATAGTTGGACAGACCCTCGCCGATCGGTCTCGCCCCGCCGTGTCGCAAGGCTGCGACAGCGATGACGAGCGGAAGTATCGAGGTAAAGGCTTGCGCCGCGAGCGTCATCGCACGATCGAACACCTCGATCGCGATGAGCGCCCGTGCGGCGCGCAGAACGAACCGGCCGAATGCCGTCGTGCCTACTCGCTCATTCATCCGAGACCGGGCCGAGCCCTTCGCGCTGTCGGTTCCCACCAGAGCACCTCCGTCTCGAGCAAACCACCATCGGCTGACGGCGTGAACCCGGGCGCGCAAAAGGCCCGCCCCTCGCGGGACGGGCCTTGGCAACGCAGAGGCGCCTGCTTAGAGCGCGGCGACCTTCTTGGCGATGGCCGACTTGCGGTTCGCCGCCTGGTTCTTGTGGATGACGCCCTTGCTGGCGGCCTTGTCGAGCTTCTTGCCGGCGACGGCGAGAGCCTTGACAGCCTTGTCCTTGTCACCGGCGACGACGGCGTCACGAGCACTGCGGAGAACGGTCTTGAGCTCGCTCTTCACAGCCTTGTTGCGCTCCTGCGCCTTCTTGTTGGTGCCGATGCGCTTGATCTGCGACTTGATGTTTGCCACTTAGTTAACCTTCTTGTTTCTCTAACAGTCCCGGGCAGCCGAGGAGGGTATGGACTCCCGTTTGATTTCTCGGCCGCAAATCACGCTTCATCTAACGAAAGACTGCGCGTGCAAGCCAACAGGAAACATTACCAGTGAATGCGCGATTTCGGCAATTAGTGCCCCGCCGACACGCGTAATAGCATGTGGCCATGCCGTCCCTCGCGCCCCACATTACTTCGGTGCCTGCCAGCGGAATTCGCCGGATCTTCGAGATAGCCACGGAACTTGAGGACGTCATCTCGTTGGCGGTGGGGGAGCCGGATGTCGCGGTCGCCCCGCACATCGCGGCGGCAGCAACCGCGGCGTGGCACCGCGACGACACCGACTACGGCCCGAACGGCGGCATCGCGCCGCTGCGCCGCGCGATGGTTGCGAAGCTGGCCAGGCAGAACGACATCACCGTCGATCTCGAACAGGTCTGGGTCACCGTGGGCGCCACCCAGGGGCTGCACCTGAGCATGCAACTGCTGCTGGCAGCGGGCGACGAGGTGCTGATACCCGACCCCGGCTACACGATCTTCACGATGAACGCGCGCATGCTCGACGCCACCCCGGTGCCGTACTCGCTCACCCCCGACCGCGACTTCATGCCCTCGATCGACGAGCTGGAACGACTGGTGACCGAGCGCACCCGGGTGCTCATCGTCAACTCGCCGTCGAACCCGCTCGGCACGGTGTTCCCCGAACCGGTGCTCCGCGAGCTACTGGACTTCGCCAGCAGGCACGATCTGTGGGTGATCAGCGACGAGGTGTACGAGTACTTCACCTGGGGCGGCGCCCCACACATCAGCCTGGCCGCGCTCGACACCGAAGACCGCGTGTTCTCGGTGTTCTCGCTGTCGAAGACCTACGCCATGACCGGCATCCGCGTCGGCTACCTGGTGACGCCGAAGGGCCTTGCCGCCACGATGCGCACAATGCAGGAGGCGTCCATCAGCTGCGTCAACACGCCGGCGCAGCATGCCGCGATCGCCGCCCTCACCGGCGAGCAGGGGCACATCGACGACGCCCGGGCGCACTACGCCGACAACCTGCGCGCGGCCAGTTCCCTGCTCGATGAGCGCGGCATCCGCTATCTCGACCCGCACGGCGCGTTCTACCTGTGGATCGACATGCGGCACGTCACCGACGGGGATGTCGCCGCCTGGGCGGAACGCTTCGTGCTCGGGGACCGGGTGGCGGTGGCTCCCGGCAGTGCGTTCGGACGCTCCGGGGAAGGCTGGATTCGCGTCTGCCTGGCCTCCGACCAGGATGAACTCCTCGAGGGACTGCGGAGACTGCCGGCATGACCGCCCCGCGCGTCGTGATCGCCGGCGCGAGCGGGTTCATCGGCCGCTACGTCACCGAACGCTTTCGAGCCGACGGCAACACGGTGATCACGGTCGGCCGCCACGGCGCCGACGTCACCTGGGGCGACACCGCGGCGCTCGACGCGGCGGTCGACGGCGCCGACCTGCTGATCAATCTCGCGGGCAAGAACGTCAACTGCCGCTACACGCTGAAGAACAAGAAGCGGATCATGGCGTCCCGGGTGCTCACCACCGGCGAGCTCGGCCGGGCGGTCGCGGCAGCCGCCACGCCTCCGACGTTGTGGCTGAACGCCAGCACCGCCACCATCTACCGCCACGCTGATGACCGTCCGATGACCGAAGTGACCGGGGAGATCGGCACCGGCTTCTCGGTCAACATCGCAACCGCCTGGGAGCGGGAGTTCTTCGCCGCCGAACGACCGGGAATGCGCCAGGCGGCCCTGCGGCTGGCGATCGTGCTCGGTGACGGGTCCGCACTGACACCGCTGGTGCGGCTGGTGCGGCTCGGCCTCGGCGGCCCGCAGATCGGCGGCGCCACCCCGAACGGTGGGCAGCGATTCAGCTGGATCCACATCGATGACGTCTACCGCGCCATCCGCTTTATTCAGCAGCAGGACGACCTGGCTGGCCCGATCAACCTGTCCGCGCCCGAGGCTGTGACCAACCGGGAGCTGATGGCCACCCTCCGCCGGGTGGTGGGAGTGCCATTCGGGCTGCCCGCCTACCGCTGGATGCTCGAGTTCGGCGCCTGGCTGGTGCGCACCGAAACCGAGTTGCTCCTGAAGAGCCGATGGGTGCAGCCCGCGCGACTCACCGAGTCCAAATTCCGGTTCGAATACCCCGAGCTCGAACCCGCGCTGCGCGGCCTCATCGGCGGAAAATCAGGGTAACCGCAGGGCAGTTCGGGGGATACCCCCATGTCCGGGCGCGAGGGGCCTCCGTACTTTAGAACCATGACCACCACAGACAACTATCCGGTGGGCGCCCCGACTTCCGACGCTCCCACCCCTCCGTCCTATGCCGCAGCGCCCAACCAGACGCTGAGCATCCTGTCCCTCGTGCTCGGTATCGTGTCGATCATCTTCGGGCAGACTCTCATCATCCCGATCGGCGCGATCGTACTCGGCTTCCTGGCCCGCACCCGTGAACCCGCCAGCCGCACCATGGGCACCTGGGGCATCGTCCTCGGCTTCGTGGCACTGTTCGGCTGGCTGCTGTTCATCCTCTTGCCCCTGATCTTCTTCGGCCCCTTGATCCTGTTCAGCCTCTGACCGGAATCCCTGATACCGAGGAGGGCGTCGCGTATGCGGCGCCCTCCTCGCCGTTGTCGTGGAACAATTGGCTGATCTGATCTGATCTGCATTGGTCCGATCTGCCCTGATCCGAATTGACGGTCGCCCAGAACACCGTTCTCGGCGAACCCCGAGCACCACATTGAGGAACGCGTGAGTCCACGAGCTTTGAAGGCCCTCGAGCCGGCGTCGACCGATCCCTCGTTCCTCCGCAACTTCTGCATCATCGCGCACATCGACCACGGCAAGTCCACGCTCGCCGACCGGATGCTGCAGATGACCGGCGTTGTCGATGACCGTGCGATGCGGGCGCAGTACCTCGACCGGATGGATATCGAGCGTGAGCGCGGCATCACCATCAAGAGCCAGGCGGTGCGGATGCCGTGGCAGTCGGGCGCGCAGACCTTCGCGCTGAACATGATCGACACTCCCGGGCACGTCGACTTCACCTACGAGGTGTCCCGGTCGCTCGCCGCCTGCGAGGGCGCGATCCTGCTGGTCGACGCCGCACAGGGCATCGAGGCGCAGACCCTCGCCAACCTGTACCTGGCGCTTGAGAACGACCTCACCATCATCCCGGTGCTGAACAAGATCGACCTGCCCGCTGCCGACCCAGAGAAGTACGCGAAAGAACTCGCCAGCCTCATCGGCGGAAGCCCTGACGACGTGCTCAGAGTCAGCGGCAAGACCGGCGTGGGCGTCGAAGAACTGCTCGACCGTGTCGTCGAGCTGATCCCGGCACCCCAGGGTGTGAAGGATGCCCCGGCCAGGGCCATGATCTTCGACTCCGTCTACGACGCCTACCGCGGCGTGGTCACCTACGTGCGAATGATCGACGGCCAGCTGTCCCCGCGGGAACGCATCCAGATGATGTCCACCAGGGCCACTCACGAGATCCTCGAGATCGGGGTGAGCTCGCCCGAACCGACCCCGAGCAAGGGGCTCGGCGTCGGCGAGGTGGGCTACCTGATCACCGGGGTGAAGGACGTGCGACAGTCGAAGGTGGGCGACACCGTCACCACCGCGATGAAGCCGGCCACGCAGGCGCTGCCCGGCTACACCGAACCACTGCCCATGGTCTTCTCCGGCCTGTACCCGATCGACGGCAGCGACTACCCCGAACTGCGCGAGGCCCTGGACAAGCTCAAGCTGTCCGACGCCGCGCTCAACTACGAGCCCGAGACATCCGTCGCCCTCGGCTTCGGCTTCCGCTGCGGCTTCCTCGGCCTGCTGCACCTGGAGATCATCACCGAGCGACTCAGCCGTGAGTTCGGCCTCGACCTGATCACCACCGCACCGAGCGTGATCTACCAGGTCACCACCGAAGACAAGAAGACCGTCGAGGTGACCAACCCGTCAGAGTTCCCCACCGGCAAGATCCACGCGGTGACCGAACCGATGGTGAAGTCCGCGATCCTTGCTCCCAAGGACTACGTCGGCACGATCATGGAGCTCTGCCAGAGCCGACGCGGAACCCTGATCGGCATGGACTACCTCGGCGAGGACCGGGTCGAGATCAAGTACCGGATGCCGCTTGGCGAGATCGTGTTCGACTTCTTCGACCAGCTGAAGTCGAAGACCGCCGGCTACGCCTCGCTCGACTACGAGCCCGATGGTGACGAGGAAGCCGACCTGGTCAAGGTTGACATCCTGCTGCAGGGCGAACAGGTGGACGCGTTCAGCGCCATCGTGCACCGCGACAAGGCCTACGCCTACGGCGTGATGATGACCGGACGGCTGCGCGAGCTGATCCCGCGCCAGCAGTTCGAGGTGCCGATCCAGGCCGCCATCGGCGCCCGCATCATCGCCCGCGAGTCGATCCGCGCGATCCGCAAGGACGTGCTCGCCAAGTGCTACGGCGGTGACATCACCCGTAAGCGTAAGCTGCTCGAGAAGCAGAAGGAGGGCAAGAAGCGCATGAAGATGGTCGGCCGCGTGGAGGTTCCGCAGGAGGCCTTCATCGCCGCCCTCAGTGGTGACGTGGAGAAGAAAGACAAGAAGTAAAAATGCGACGCGCATCCCACCAGCACTCGAACGTCACCTACGGCGCGATCGGCGGTACGCAGGCCGAAGACCTGCTCACCTACCCGCCGGCGGGATTCCGTTCGGCGCACTACCGCACCCGCATCGGGCACGGTGATGCCCGGTTCGAGGCGGCCGTGGAGCAGCTGCGCACCTGGCAGCTGCACAAGTACAGCGGCATCGAGGTGCGGGTCGACGAGGTTCCGCCGCTGGATGAGATGTCGTACACGCCGGTCGGGTTCGACAAGGCGGGCAAGCCGATGATTCCCGCCGCCCCGGTCGAGTCCGCCGAGATCGAAGCGGCGCAGATTAAGGCGGCCGCCGACGGCGAGCAGCTGGCAACGCCCGGGACGACCGCTACCCTCACCCTCACCGTGCTCGGCATCCGCCGGCAGGCGCCGGTGCGGGTGGTCTACTTCATCGACGAGCCGCGCCACCGCGGTCTGGCCTACGGCACCCGCGAGGGGCATCCGCTCACCGGCGAAGAGAGCTTCGTCATCGACCAGACCGACGACGGGTCGGTTTGGCTGGACATCCGCCTCTTCTGGCGGCCGTCGACCTGGTACTGGCGCGCCGCATACCCGGCCCTGGTCCTGCTGCAGCGGATGTATGTGAAACGCTACCTGAAGGCGCTGGTGGTGGCAGCGGATGCCGCGCCATCCAACGCGGTCGCCTCCACCGACGACTGAGAGTCGCACCCAGCCGGCTGGGGGAGAATAGACGGATGCCTAGCGCCCTGCCCCTCGCCGATCCGGCGCCGCTCGACGGACTGCTGCCCGCATCGGCGGCGGTCGGCGCCGACACACGCAACTTCGGCGTGTACCTGCACGTGCCGTTCTGCCGGGTGCGCTGCGGCTACTGCGATTTCAACACCTACACCGCCACCGAGCTGCGCGGGGTGAAGCGCAGCGACTACGCCGCGCAAGCGGTCACCGAGATCGAGCTGGCGAAGACGGTGCTGCACGACAGTGGCGTGCCCGCCCGCCCGGTGTCTACCGTCTTCTTCGGCGGCGGAACGCCGACCCTGCTGCCGGCCAGCGACCTGATCGAGATGTTCAGCGCGGTCGTCGACACGTGGGGACTCGTGCCAGGGGCAGAGGTCACCACCGAGGCGAACCCCGACTCCGTCGACCTCGACTACCTGCTGGCGCTGAAGGCGGCCGGCTTCACCCGGGTGTCGTTCGGCATGCAGTCAGCGGTGCCGCACGTGCTGGCAACCCTCGAGCGCACGCACGATCCCGAGCGGATTCCGCTCGTC
>JBEVDR010000075.1:0-15626 GCA_040513215.1 Microbacteriaceae bacterium
GTCGTGCTCGGCAGCCGACTGCCCGCGGAGCGCGACCTCGCCAGCCAGCTCGGCATCAGCCGCACCACGGTGAGCACCGCCTACGCGACGCTGCGCGACTCCGGCCACATCGCCAGCGTGCGCGGCTCCGGCAGCGTCGCCCGACTCCCCCGGCCGACAGCCGTGGTGACCGAGCCGATCCAGACCGACTACCTCGACTTCAGCAAGGCCGCGCTGCCCGCCATCCCCGCCGTCGTCGCCGCCGCCGAGTGGGCCGCCCAGCAGCTGCCCGCGTATCTCGGCGACTCCGGCTTTGACACGGTCGGGTTGCCGATGCTGCGGCAGACGATCGCCGACCGCTACGCCGACCGGGGCTTGCCCACCAATCCCGACCAGATCCTGGTCACCGTCGGCGCGCAGCATGCGATCGCGTTGCTCGCCCGCACCCTGCTCAGCCGCGGCGACCGGGCGCTGGTGGAGGCACCCAGCTACCCGCACGCCTACGAGGCGCTGCGCGACGCGGGCGCCAGGCTGGTGTCGGTCGGGGTCGACACCGAGTCCGGCTGGGATGAGCTCGCCCTGGAACAGGCGCTGCGCCGCACCAGCCCCGCCCTGGGCTACCTGATGCCCGACTTCCACAACCCCACCGGCCAGTCGATGCCCACCGAGCTGCGGGTGCGCACGCTGGAGCTCGCCGAACGGCAGGGCACCCGGCTGATTGCCGACGAGACGATGGCCGAACTCGGTTTCGACGACGCGCCGCCCGCGCTGCCGTTCGCCGCGCACGGCGACGCCATCCTGATCGGCTCGGTCGGCAAGAGCGTCTGGGGTGGAGTGCGCGTCGGCTGGATCCGCGCCGACCCGGGCACCATCCAGCGACTGGCTGCCGCCCGCACCAGCGGCGACCTCGGCACCCCGGTGCTGGAGCAGCTGATCGTCGCCCGGCTGCTCGAGAGCATGGACGACATCCTCGCGGTGCGCCGCGAGCAACTGCGCACCGGCCACGACCACCTGGTGGCGGCACTGGCGACCCACCTGCCCGAGTGGGAGGTGCCGACCGTGCGCGGCGGCCTCACCCTCTGGGTCAATCTGGGCCAGCCGGTCAGCTCGCAGCTCACCCTCGCCGCGCGCACCGAGGGCCTGATCATCGCGGCCGGGCCCCGCTTCGGCACCGGCGGCGTGTTCGAGCGGTTCCTACGGGTGCCGTTCAGCTACCCGGCACACGAGCTGGACCGCGGCGTCGAGATGCTCGCGCACGCCTGGAACAGCGTGCTGCGACATCCGATGCCCGCACCAGAACAGCCGCTCGCCCAGGTCATCTAACACCCGATCCAGTCACCCTGTCCGTTCGGTCAGCGAAGGCTGGAATACTGGGCGGGGCGACCAACCGTCGTCGCCATCCACCGGCTTCCCGGGAGCACCGTGCATTTTCTGTCTGAGTTCAGCCTGCGCAACCGCCCGCTGATCGCACTCGTCACGATCGTCGTCGCCTTCTTCGGCTTCATCTCGCTGAACTCGCTGAAGCAGGAGCTGATCCCGTCGGTGAACTTCCCGCAGGTGGTGGTGGTCACCGCGTACCCCGGCGCCGCGCCCGAGGTGGTCAACGAAGACGTGTCCACGCCGATCGAGACCGCGATCCAGGGCGTCACCGGGCTGGAGTCGACCACTGCCACCTCGAGCACCAACACCTCGTTCGTGTCCGCGAGCTTCGAGTACGGCACCGACCTGGTCACCGCAGAGCAGAAGGTGCAGCTGGCGATCAACCGGCTGGAGTCGCAACTGCCTCCGGATGTCGAGCCGCAGGTGATCACCGGCTCGCTCGACGACCTGCCCGTGGTACAGCTCGCCGTCACCAGCGACCTCGACCAGCGGGCACTGTCCGCCGCCCTGAACGGCTCGACCATCGCCGACATCCAGGCGCTCGACAACGTGCGCGAGGCCAGCCTGCTGGGTGACGTCGGTCAGCGGATCACGATTACACCGGATGCCGCGGCGCTGGCCGCATCCGGACTGTCCACCCAGTCGATCAGCGACGCCCTCGACGCCAACGGCCTGCTGCTGCCGGCCGGCTCGATCACGGAGGGTGACAAGACGCTCACCGTGCAGGCCGGGGCGCGCATCGCCGCCCTCGACGAGATCGCCGCCCTGCCGCTGCTCGGCGGCACCGAAGCGGCGACCATCGGGGATGTCGGCACCGTCGAGATCACCGACAACCCGACCACCGGCATCTCCCGGGTGAACGGCGAGCCGGCGCTGACCATCGCGGTTACCAAGATGCCGGACGGGAACACGGTCGACGTGTCGCACGCCGTGCAGGACCTGATCCCGATGCTCGAGGAATCGCTCGGCAACAACACGGCGTTCACCGTGGTGTTCGACCAGGCGCCGTTCATCGAGCAGTCGATCGAGGCGCTGGCGACCGAGGGCCTGCTCGGCCTGATCTTCGCCGTGATCATCATCCTGGTCTTCCTGATGTCGATCCGCGCCACCCTGGTTACGGCGATCTCGATCCCGGCGTCGGTGCTGATCACCTTCATCGGCATGCAGGCGGCCGGCTACACGCTGAACATCATCACGCTCGGCGCGCTGACCATCGCCATCGGACGCGTGGTCGACGACTCGATCGTGGTGATCGAGAACATCAAGCGGCACCTCGGCCTCGGCGAGAACCGGCTGCTGGCGATCCGCACCGCGGTCAAGGAGGTGGCGACCGCGATCACCGCGTCGACCGTCACCACCGTCGCGGTGTTCCTGCCGCTCGCCCTGGTCGGGGACATCACCGGTGAGCTGTTCCGTCCGTTCGCGCTGACGGTGACCATCGCGCTCGCCGCGTCGCTGTTCGTGGCGCTGACGATCGTGCCGGTGCTGGCGTACTGGTTCCTCGGCAAGAAGGCCGACCGCGCGGCCGCGGCGGCCCCGAGCACGTCGACGCCGCTGGTGGTGACGCAGTCCATCCCGGTGGTCGCGTCCGAGTCGCTCGCGTCGCCCTCGTCGCTGGTTGAGGAGCGCCCGACGAAGGAGGACGCGTCTCGAGACCCCGCCCCCGAGCCCGAGCCCGCGCTGGCCGCCACCAGCCGCAACCACACCCTCGGTGCCGCGCAGGCCGCGACATCCTCGCGCCGCTCGCAACGCACCAACCCCACCGGCCACGATGACGAGCTCGACCGGCCGACCCGGCTGCAGAAGGGCTACCTTCCGGTCATCCACTGGACCCTGAAGCGGCCCGTGGTCACCCTGCTCGCCGCCGTGCTGGTGCTGGCCGGCACCGTCGCGCTGGTGCCCAGCATGAAGACCAACTTCATCGGCGACAGCGGCCAGAACACGCTCTCGGTCAGCCAGAGCCTGCCGCTCGGGTCGAGCCTGGAGGCGATGGATGCCGCGGCCGCGACGGTCGAGGACAAGCTGCGCGCCATCCCCGGCATCGAGACGGTGCAGGTGTCGATCGGATCCAGCGGCAGCAGCCTGCAGGCCGCGTTCGGCGGTGGCGGCGACGTCACCTACTCGATCACCACCGACCCCGATGCCGACCAGGAGGCGTTGCAGGCCACCGTGCGCGACGACCTCGGGGCGCTGGAGGGAGTCGGCGACATCGAGGTGTCGGCGGCCGGATCCGGCTTCGCCTCCTCGTCGATCGACATCGACATCAAGGCGAACGGGCAGGCCGACCTGGTCGCGGCATCCGATGCGCTGCTCGCAGAGGTCAGTGACCTCGACGTGGTCGCGGCTGCCACCAGCAACCTCTCCGAGACGCAGCCGTACATCGCGGTGACCGTCGACCGGGCGGCAGCGGCCGAGGCCGGGCTGAGCGAGATCGCGGTCGGCGGCATCGTGTCGCAGGCCATGCAGCCCACCACGGTGGGCTCCGCGGTGATCGACGAGAAGACCCTGTCGATCTACATCGCGAACGACAACGCACCGACCACCGTCGAGCAACTGCAGGGCTTCATCATCCCGTCGCCGACCGGACTGCTGCCGCTCAGCGAGGTCGCCACCGTGGAGCAGGTCGACGGTCCCGCCTCGATCACCACGATCCGCGGCGTGCGGGCGGCGACCGTGTCGATCACGCCGAACTCGGACGATGTCGGAACCGCGTCGGCCGTGATTCAGGATGCCGTGGACCAGACCGAGCTGCCCGCGGGCGCCACCGCGGAGCTCGCCGGCGTCACCGCCCAGCAGGGCGACGCGTTCGAGCAGCTCAGCATTGCGCTGCTGGTGGCGATCCTGATCGTGTACATCGTGATGGTGGCCACGTTCCGCAGCCTGCGGCAGCCGCTGCTGCTACTGGTGTCGGTGCCGTTCGCGGCCACCGGCGCGATCCTGCTGCAGATCCTGTCCGGGGTGCCGCTTGGCGTGCCGTCATTGATCGGTGTGCTGATGCTGATCGGCATCGTGGTCACCAACGCCATCGTGCTGATCGACCTGGTGAACCAATACCGCGACCGCGGACTCAGCGTCGGAGAGGCCGTGGTGCACGGGGCATCCCGACGTCTGCGTCCGATCCTGATGACCGCCCTCGCCACGATCTTCGCGTTGGTGCCGATGGCACTGGGGATCACCGGGCACGGCGGCTTCATCTCGCAGCCGCTCGCGATCGTGGTGATCGGCGGGCTGATCTCCTCAACGCTGCTCACCCTGGTGGTGCTGCCCGCGCTGTACTACCTCGTGGAGGGTGCGACCGAGCGGCGGGCGGCGCGGAAGGCGGCGAAGCTGGCGGATGCCGCGGCTGCAGGTGCGTCGGGGTCGGGGTCGGGTGCGTCCGCCTAGAGCCTCTCGGCGGTGAAGTCTGGAGTTCGGCCCTTCCCGCGGCTGGGGAAGGGCCGTTTCGCGGACCTCAGCCGCGAAGGACGAGTGCGCGAACTAGCCGAGCGTTTCGCGCAGGTAGGTAAGCGCGGCACCCGCCAGCGGTGACAGGGTCGCTGTGTCCGAGGCGGGCACTGACACCCAGTCCTTGTACGGGTGGTGCGTGCCCGCGGGGTCCCACAGCTCGCCGCCGGGCAGGGCAAGCGCGGCGTGGTGCGCGGCGGAACCGGCGCCCAGCTTGAGCGCGATCCGATCGTCCTTCAGGCACACGAACGCCTTGTTGCGCAGCGTGATGGCGCGCGCCCCGAACATCATTCCCGCCTCGGCCCCGGCAGGCTCGAGCTCGCTGACCAGCTCCTCGAACACGGTATCGGCAGACATGGGGTGATCGTACGCCGTCTGCACGGGGTTTGGGCGAGAGGATGCTGCGGCCCGGTCGGCCCGCATCGGGGGTTGCAGGTACAGAGCGGCTCCGGATGCGCCCGCGAAACGACCCAGGACACGCGTCTGGGATCGCAGACTGCGGCTGGTTCCGGATGCTTATGGCCGTGACATCCGCCTTGCTAGCGTTGGTGAGGTGACCGCTGCAGTGCTGCCGCCGCCGCACGACCCGTCGTTGCCCGACGACGCGCTGCCGCACGACCCGCTCTGGCCCCGCGCCGGGAACTGGCCCGCGCCTGACGCCGGTGACGGCCCGATCGATGTGGCTCTGGTCGGGGTGCCGACCTGGCGCACGTCGCTCTCTCCCACCGGGGCGCACGGTACGCCGGCCGCGATTCGGGCAGCGCTCCCGCGCTACACCGCGGCGCTGATGCCCGACCGGTCTGTGTTCCGCCGGCCGCAGCACGAGCTGACGATCGCCGACTTCGGCGACGTCACCGATCCGGACGGCGCCGAGGGCGAGGCCCGCACCCGCAGCCTGGTGGCCGCCGCTCGCCGTCGGGCTCGGCTGACCGTCGCGCTGGGCGGTGACAACTCGCTCACCGTCCCGGTGGCGCTCGCCGCGTGGGGCAACGCGCTCGACACCGCCGGCCTGGTCACGCTCGATGCGCACTACGACCTGCGCGACGGGGTGAGCAACGGCTCCCCGGTGCGGCGACTGATCGAGGCAGGACTTTCCGGGCGCCGCGTGGTGCAGATCGGCATCGCCGACTTTGCCAACTCCCGCGAGTATGCGTCCCGGGCCGCCCACTACGGCATCACGGTGGTGCACCGCGACGAGCTGCACCACCAGCCGATCGCCGAGGTGATGGCCGAGGCGCTCGACATCGCCGGTGCGGGGGGCGGCCCGGTGCACGTGGACCTCGACCTCGACGTCTGCGATCGCGCGGTCGTGCCCGGCTGCCCGGCGTCGCTGCCGGGTGGTATCAGCGCCTGGGAGTTGCGCCGGGCGGCGAGGGCGGCGGGTTCCGACCCGCGGGTGCGCTCGGTCGATCTCGCGGAAGTGGATGCCGCGGCCGATGCCCCCGATGGGCGCACGGTGCGGCTCGCGGCGCTCTGCGTGCTCGAGGTGGCGGCGGGGCTCGCGACCCGCGGGTGACGCATTTCGGGTGACCACATCGCAGTGGCCACGCTTGCTCGCTCACAACCTGGCCGAGTGCACCAGCTCCCCGTCCTTCCACGCCCGACGCACCAGTGGCACCCCTGGCCGGTACGCCAGGTGCACGTACGAGGGAGCGGACAGCTGCACGAGGTCGGCGCGGGCGCCGATGCGGAGGCTGCCGACATCCGTTCTCCGGAGCGCCGCCGCCCCGCCCGCTGTAGCCGCCCACAGCGCCTCCGCCGCGGTCATGCCCATCTCGCGCACCGCGAGCGCGATGCAGAACGGCATCGACGAGGTGAAGCTCGAGCCCGGGTTGCAGTCCGACGCCAACGCCACGGTGACGCCCGCGTCGAGCAGGCGGCGGGCGTCGGGGTAGGGCTGCCGGGTCGAGAACTCCACCCCGGGCAGCAGGGTGGCCACCGTGTTCGAGCCGGCCAGCGCGGCCACGTCGTCGTCGCTGAGGAAGGTGCAATGGTCGACGGATGCCGCGGCCAGCTCCACCGCGAGCCGCACCCCGTCGCCCGGACCAAGCTGGTTCGCGTGCAGCCGCGGGTGCAGGCCAGCCGCGATTCCCGCGGTGAGTACCCGCCGCGCCTGCTCCACCGAGAATGCGCCGGACTCGCAGAACACGTCGATCCAGCGAGCGTATGGCGCGCAGGCTTCGAGCATCGGGCCGGTGACCAGGTCGACGTAGGCGTCCTCGCGCCCCCGAAATTCGACCGGAACCACGTGCGCACCGAGAAAGGTGACCTCATCGGTCACCTCGGCGGCGAGCCGCAGCAGCCGCTCCTCGTCGGGCACCGAGAGCCCGTAGCCGCTCTTCACCTCCACAGTGGTGGTGCCCTGGGCGTGCAGTTCGTCGACGAATCCGTGCAACCGGGTGCGCAGCGCGGCATCCGTCGCCTGCCTGGTCGCTGCGACGGTGGACCGGATGCCGCCAGCCTCATACGCCCGACCGGCCATCCGCGCCTCGAACTCGGCGGCCCGGTCACCACCGAACACCAGGTGCGTGTGGCTGTCGACGAAGCCGGGGATCACGCAGTCGCCGGCCGCGCTGACCAGTTGCGGGGTACCCGGCGCCTCCGCCGCCGCCCCGACCCACGCCACCCGTCCGGCCTCCATCAGGACCGCGGCATCCCGAATCTCACCCAGCGGCCCCTCGCCGACCGCCGGGTCATTCGTGACCAGCAGCCCGATGTCGGTGATGAGCATCGCGGATGTCGCGGACATCAGCCTCAGCCCTTCTGCATCGGCACGCGCAGCCCGCGCTCCCGCGCCACCTCCGCGGCGCGCTCGTAGCCCGCGTCGACGTGCCGCATCACCCCGGTGCCGGGGTCGTTCAGCAGCACCCGGGCGATCTTCTCGGCGGCAAGCTCGGTGCCGTCGGCCACCACAACCTGCCCGGCGTGGATCGACCGGCCGATGCCGACGCCCCCGCCGTGATGGATCGATACCCAGGTCGCTCCCGACGCCGTGTTCAGCAGCGCGTTCAGCAGCGGCCAGTCGGCGATCGCGTCGGATCCGTCGGCCATCGCCTCGGTCTCCCGGTACGGCGAGGCCACCGAGCCGGCGTCGAGGTGGTCGCGGCCGATCACGATGGGCGCCGAGAGCTCCCCCGAGGCCACGAGTTCGTTGAAGCGCAGCCCGGCCAGGTGCCGCTGCCCGTAGCCGAGCCAGCAGATCCGGGCGGGCAGCCCCTCGAATTGCACCTTGTCGGAGGCCTGGCTGATCCAGCGGCGCAGGTGCGCGTCATCCGGGAACAGCTCCAGAATGGCCCGGTCTGTCACCGCGATGTCGGCCGGATCGCCGGACAGCGCCACCCAGCGGAACGGCCCCTTGCCCTCGCAGAACTGGGGCCGGATGTAGGCGGGCACGAATCCGGGGAACTCGAACGCCCGCTCGTAGCCGCCGAGCTGCGCCTCGGCCCGGATCGAGTTGCCGTAGTCGAACACCTCGGCGCCGGCATCCTGAAACCCGACCATCGCCGCCACATGCCGCGCGATCGAGGCGCGCGCCCGTTCGGTAAAGCCAGCGGGGTCGGATGCCGCCAGCTCATGCCACTCGTCGACCGACACCCCCTCGGGCAGGTACGACAGCGGGTCGTGTGCGCTGGTCTGGTCGGTGACCACGTCGACGGGCACGCCGCGGGCGAGCAGCTCGGGGAACACCGTGGCAGCGTTGCCGACCACGCCCACCGACAGGGCGGCCCGGGAGTTCTTCGCCTCGAGGGCGCGCTCGATGGCGTCGTCCAGGGAGTCGGCGATCAGGTCGAGGTAGCCGTGCTCGACGCGGCGCCGCAGTCGCTGCTCGTCCACGTCGACGATCAGCACGGCGCCGCCGTTCATGGTCACCGCGAGCGGTTGCGCGCCGCCCATGCCGCCGCAGCCGGCGGTGAGGGTGAGCGTTCCGGCGAGGTCAGCGGATGCCGCGTCCGCCCCGCCTGTCGCGACCGCGCCTGCCGCGTTTCCTCCGGCCGCGTCCGCGCCCCTGCGCGCGGCGAGCGAGCGGGCGACCGCGCCGAAGGTCTCGTAGGTGCCCTGCAGGATGCCCTGGGTGCCGATATAGATCCAGGAGCCGGCGGTCATCTGCCCGTACATGGTGAGGCCGAGCTGCTCGAGTCGGCGGAACTCCGGCCAGGTGGCCCAGTCGCCGACCAGATTCGAGTTGGCGATCAGCACGCGTGGGGCCCACTCGTGGGTGCGGAACACTCCCACCGGCTTGCCCGACTGCACCAACAGGGTCTCGTCGGACTCGAGCGACTCCAGGGTGCGCACGATCGCATCGAACGCTTCCCAGCTGCGGGCGGCCTTGCCGGTGCCGCCGTACACGACGAGGTCGTCCGGACGCTCCGCGACATCCGGATCGAGGTTGTTCATCAGCATCCGCAGCGGCGCCTCGGTCTGCCAACTGCGGGCGGTCAGGCTGCTGCCGCGCGCGGCGCGCACAACGCGGGAGGTGGCGGGGGACTCGGTAGTCATGCTGCGATTCCAGCGCCCCGGATGCCGCGGAACAATGCCGCCCGCAGCGCGTCTGTCTGGGATGCCAGACGGGCCGGCGTCGCGGTGTGACGATGCTGCGGTTTGTTGTCAATGCGCCTGCTGTGGGGGCCGCATGGACAACAAACCGCAGCATTGATCCGCGAAACGTCGGCTGCGGCTCCTGCCGGTGCGTCGACGGCGAAACGTCAGCCGACGGCCCCGGCTGCGGGGTCGGCGGCGACTGGGTTGACCGGAACCGGGCCGACGGTGAGCGAGACTCCGCGCGCGGCGAGGAAGGGAAGCGGATCAAGGCGGCCGCCGTCCAGGCGAACCTCGAAGTGCAGGTGGCATCCGGTGGAGGATCCGGTCGTACCGACGACCGCGATGGGTTGGCCGGCTGCGACGACCTGTCCGAGTATCACGCCGATGCCATCGGACGGCAGATGCGCGTAACCGGTCTCCACGCCCTCGCCATGGTCGAGCTTCACCCAGTAGCCGTAGGCGCCGAGTGCTCCGACTTCGACGACGGTGCCTGCCGCGGCAGCGTAGATCGGGGTGCCGCACTGGGCTGCGACGTCGAGCCCGTAGTGGAAGTCGCCGGAGCTGGGCAGCGGCTTGTCGGGTCGGGCGCCGTAACCGCCTGAGATGGTTCCGGATGTCGGGAACGCCCAGCCCACACTGCTGAGCTGCCCGTGGTCGACCGGCAGCACGAGCTGAGTGCCGGAACTGGCCAGCGACGCCATCTGCAGTTCCTGGAGGCTGTTCTCGGCGACGGTCAGAGCCGTGGATGCGGTGGCCACCGTCACCTGCAGCTCGTCGACGAGTGCCGTGACGCCGACCTCGCCGGCGCGATCGGCCTGTGCGCGCAGTTGCTCGGCGCGGGCGTTGAACTGCACGGCGATGGCGGTGATCGCCTCGGTGTCCTCGATGAGTGACTTGATCCGCTCCACCGAGCCCAGGGCCCCCAGCAGCGTCTCGGTCGCGGCGTGCCCGAGCACGGCGTCGATATCGCTGAACGACGGAGTCGGATGCAGCCGCTGCCGCAGCACCACGATCAACAGCCGCTTCACCGCGGTGCTCAGGGCTTCGGCGTCATCCGCCTGCTGCTCCAGTTGCGCGGCGTTCTGCTCGGCGATTGCCGCGTGGGAGCGTGCGGATTCGTATTCGGCCACGGCTTTTGTGTAGGCGGTCCGGGCCTCGTCAACGCGGGCCGCCGCGGCATTGAACGCGGCCGCCATTGCTGCCATCGACTGGGGGCTGCGGGTGCGGATCGGGGTCACGTGGGAGCTGAAGTCGCGCGGGGCGGGGCGGGCGATCGGCGGGGGAGCGCTCGGGCCGGGGGTTGGTGCTGCTGCCGGGGGCTCTGGGGCGGGGGTGGGTTCCGGAGCGGGGGTGGGCTCGGGGGTTGGGGTTGGGGTCGGCGCCGGGGTCGGCTCTGGGGTGGGTTCGGTGGTGGGCTCGGGCGCCGGTGTGGGCTCGGGGCTTGGTTCGGGTGTTGGCCAGTTGTGCCCGTCGCCATAGACAGGATGGCCGTCGTCGTCGCCGGGCTCATGGTGGTGGCCGTCGTTATCGCCCGGTTCGTGGTCGTGGCCGGAGTGGTCGGGTGGGGAGTCCGAGTCCGAGTCGGCGTCGTGATCGGGGCCGGAAGTGTCGGAGCTATCCGAGGTGGCGGACGTGTCGGCGGTGCCATCAGAGGTGAGGTCGGCATCCGGGTCCCTAGAAGGGGGCGATGGGGTCGAGTCCGGTGCGGTGGTGGACGGCGCTGGTGCAGGTGATTGGGGTGCCGGCGCCTGGGACGCAGCATCGCCGGGTGCGGGTGCGGGTGCGGGCGCTGGTGCCACGGGGGCTTGCGGCGCGGGCGCCGGCTCCGATGGCGCTGCAGGGACCGGTGTTGTTTCAGGCGCAGGGGCAGGCGCGGGTGCTGGTGCTGGAACAGGTTCCGGAGTGGGTTCGGGCGCAGCAACGGGTGCAGGTGCAGGTGCCGGAGCTGGCGCGGGGTCGGTCTGCGCCGCGGCGGGTGGTGCCTCGGTCGCCGGTGTGGTCGGCGCTGGAGTGGCTGGCACCGGCTCAGTGGGAACCGGGTCGACCGGCACGGTGTCGGCGGCCGCGGGGCTCATCCCGGTGAACATCATCGCCACGACCGTCACCCCCACCGCGAGCATGGCTACGAGGCGTGGGCGGGAGTTCCGTTCACGCGGCCAGCTGAGATGGGACGACGTTGTTCTCACTGCGGATCCATTTCGGGCAATGGATACCCGACGGCGGGGAGGCCGGTTCGGCCAGAGTAAGCTCGCCGCGCCCGGCATGGCAAGACCTGTGCACAAGCACTGCGGGCACAGGTGAGATCTATGTGGTGATGGTTAGCGGCCGAGGCCCGGATTAGAGCAGTTTGCCGGTGACGGAGGCCGCGGCATCCGCCAGTCGTCCTTCCCTCACCAGGGTGCTGATGGCCTCGATCTCGGGGGAGAGGAAGCGATCGGGGCCAGGGCCTGCGGAGACTTCCCGGATGGCCGAGCACACCACTCCGGTCGCGACTCCAGGCTGCAGGGGCGCGCGCAGGTCGAGTCCGCGTGAGGCGGTCATCAACTCCACCGCGATCACCCGAGTCAACCCGTCGATGGCGCGGCGCAGCTTTCGGGCGGCGGCCCAGCCCATCGACACGTGGTCCTCCTGCATCGCCGACGACGGGATCGAGTCGACCGAGGCGGGCACGGCCAGACGTTTCAGCTCGGAGACGATCCCGGCGGCCGTGTACTGCGCGATCATCAGCCCCGAATCAACACCCACCTCGTGCGCCAGGAACGGCGGCAGCCCCTGGTTGCGGCCCTGGTCGAGCAGGCGGTCGGTGCGGCGTTCGCTCATGCTCGCGACATCCGCCACGGCGATCGCCAGGAAATCGAGCACGTAGCCGATCGGTGCGCCGTGGAAGTTGCCGTTCGACTCGACCCGTCCATCGACGGTGAGCACCGGGTTGTCGATGGCGCTGGCGAGCTCCCGGGAGGCGACGGATGCCGCGTACTGCACGGTGTCGCGGGCGGCACCGTGCACCTGCGGGGCGCAGCGCAGCGAGTACGCGTCCTGCACGCGAGTGCACTCCGGGCCCTTGTGGCTGGCGACGATCGGGGAACCGCTGAGCAGCGCGCGCAGGTTCGCGGCGCTCGCTGCCTGCCCCGGGTGCGGCCGCAACGCCTGCAAATCGGCGGCGAACACGGCGTCGGTGCCGAGCAGGGCCTCGACGCTCATCGCGGCGGCGATGTCGGCGGTCATCAGCAGCGATCGCAGGTCGGCGAGGGCCAGCACCAGCATGCCCAGCATGCCGTCGGTGCCGTTGATGAGCGCGAGTCCCTCCTTTTCGGCCAGCCGTAGCGGGGCGATACCGGCGGTAGACAGGGCGGATGCCGCGTCCGTCGGCTCTCCGTTGGTTGAGGTGACCCCGCTACTGGTTGAGGCGACCCCGCTGGGTGAGGCTCTCGAAATCCGCACCTCCCCCTCGCCCATCGCCACCAGCGCGCAGTGCGCCAGCGGGGCGAGGTCTCCGGAACAGCCGAGCGACCCGTACTCACGCACCACCGGAGTGATACCAGCGTTGAGGATCGCCGCGTAGGTCTCGGCGGTCTCGCGGCGCACCCCGGTGCGGCCGGTCATCAGCGTCGACAGCCGCAGCAGCATCAGGGCGCGCACCACCTCCCGCTCGACCTCGCTGCCGGAACCCGCCGCGTGCGACCGGATCAGGCTGGACTGCAGCTGCGCTCGCCGGTCCTCGGCGATGAACGTGGTGGCCAGCGCCCCGAACCCGGTGGAGATGCCGTAGTGCGGCTCCGGGTCGGCGGCGAGGCCTTCCACGATCTGGCGGCTGGCGGCCACCCCGTCCAGGGCGCGCTCGTCCAGCAGCACGGTCGCGTCGTGCCGGGCGACCGCGACGACGTCGTCGAAGCTCAGCGGACCCGCGCCGACCAGCACGCTCGACGTGACAGAACCGGGCGCGGCAGACGCGGAAGACGCGCGTGAATCGGAGGGCGTGCCCGACCCGGAGGACCCAGACGACACCGAAGGCAGACTGCTCATGCTCACATTGCACAGCCCCGGCGGCATCCGCCCAACAGGTCTACGCTGGCAGCTGTCTGGGATCCCAGACCTGTCGAGTCGGAGGAGCCCGGATGCCGCAGCCGCCGCAAGTGCCCGCCGCCGACGCGACCCTGCGCATCCTGAGCCATTTGGCGAGCCAGCGCGGGCCGATGCCCGCCTCAACCATCGCAACCGCCCTTCATCTGCCCCGCTCCACGGTGTACCACCTGCTGGCGACACTGCAGCAGCACGGCTTCGTGGTGCACCTTCCCGAGGATCGCCGCTACGGCCTGGGCGTCGCCGCGTTCGAGCTCAGCTCCGGGTTCTCGCGGCAGGAGCCGTTGTCGCGGCTTGGACGTCCGCTGATCGCGCAGCTCGTCGACCACACCGGCGAGAGCGCCCACCTCGGCGTGCTGCACGGACGCGACGTGCTCTACCTCGTCGAGGAACGCGCCGCCCGCCGCCCGTCGCTGGTCACCGACGTCGGCGTGCGACTGCCGAGCCACCTCACCGCGAGCGGCCGGGCGATGCTCGCCGCGCTGCCCAAGGCGCAGGTGCGCGCCCTGTACCCGGATGCCGCGGCCTTCGTCACCCGGAACGGCACCGGCCCGCGCACCCTCTCGGCGCTGCGCACCCTGCTCGACCGGGCGACGCAGGCGGGCTACGCCGTGGAGGACGGCGAGGTCACCGACGGCCTGGGCTCGGTGGCGGTGGTGGTGCGCGATCACACCGGCTGGCCGGCCGCCGCGATCGCGACGACGTTCGCGACCGCCGAGCTCGCGGAGGAGCGCTGGCCGCAACTCGCCGCCGAGGTGCAGCGCACGGCGGCCGAGCTCACCCGGCGGATCCGTGGCGTGACCCCGCGAGCCACTTAACGCCCGATCGCCGGAGAGGTGGCGCGCAAACTGGCCACTCGCGAGACAAATCGGGGGTGTTGAGCGACCGCAGTCACTCCCTACTATCGGGGCATGGACCTCTCGGAGCTGATCCAGCGCACCGTCGAGGAACGCCGACGCGCGGCCCGGCCGATCGTCGTCGGGGTGTCCGGATACTGTGGCGCCGGCAAGTTCACGCCAGCCGCGCATGCCGACATCCGCTTCCCGACGTTCGACTGACCGAGCGCAGACGCCCTACCCGAGCGCCCTACGCGGCCGGCTTCTCCTTGGGCAGCGCCTCGATCGGCGCCTCCTCCACAGGCTCGACAGCCGGCTCGGCCGGATCCGACGGATCCGGATCGCCGAGCGTCTCCCTGAAGAACTCGAGCACCTGCCGCGACATCGCCTCATCGAGCAGTTCCAGCGAGTGCCGCATACCCTCGACGGCGACATAGGACGTGTCGACGCCCGCCTTTTTCAAGGCCGCGACGAAGGTGCCCGCCTGCCCCACCGGGATCATCTCGGACAGCGCTTGCCCGACGAAGAACGGAGGGTCGGTCGCGTCCACGTGAAACAGGGGGGATGCCGCCTCCGCCACGTCACAGGTTGAGTACTCGGCGCAGCCGAGGTACTCCAGCTGAACCGGCGCGAACATGGTGGTCAGGTGCCGTCCGGTCAGGTCCATCGGGCCGCTGAGTTCGGCGACCGCCGCCACCCGTGACCCCGTTCCGACCGATCCCGAGCCCGACGTGCCGAGCAGCGCCGCCAGGTTGCCGCCCGCCGAGCCGCCGAACGCCCCGATCCGCTCCGGGTCCAGGCCGAACCGCGACGCCTGCGCATCGTCACGCACCCAGCGCACCGCCGCCTGCACGTCCTCGATCGCCGCCGGGAACGTCACGGCGGGCACCAGCCGGTAGTTCAGCGAGAAGGTGACGAACCCCTCCGACGCCAGCCACTCGCAGACCGCGCGCCAGCCGAGATCGGCCTTGTCGCCGCGCGCCCAGGAGCCGCCGTGGATCGACACAATCGCCGGACGCGAATCGGATGCCGCGGACCCCGACCCCAGTGCCGATCCCGACCCCAGTGCCGCCGGCAGACACGCGTCGAGCAGCAACGCGGAACCGTCATCCGCGGTGCCGTATCGCAGATCCTCGAGCACCTCGACATCCACATTCGACGCGACCAGGGGGAAGATCGGAAGATCCGAGCCCGGCCGCGCGGCGCCACCCACCGGCTGCCCGGCACCATCCGACGGCACGCAGCCGACAACGAGGGCTGTGACCACGACTGCGATCAGTGCCCCCAGCGCAGTCCGCCGAATCCTCAACATCGTGCGCGCAACACTAGTCGGATTTAAGGTCTCCGAGTGACATGCGCGGCGGCATC
>JBEVDR010000076.1:0-3307 GCA_040513215.1 Microbacteriaceae bacterium
TCGCGCACGGTGTCGACGTGGCCGGGAGCCGTCGCCACGACCTTGCGCCAGCCCTCCTCGGTGAGGGTGGCGTTGGTCGCCCGTCGGTCTTCGGGGCACGGGGCGCGGTCGACGTAGCCGCGTTTTTCGAGCCGGGATACGACGTGGGAGAGCCGCGGAAGCGTGGAGTTCGTGGCCGATGCGAGCGATGTCATCCGCAGCGTTCGGTGCGGCGCCTCAGACAGCATCGCCATGGTGAAGTACTCGAAGTGGGTGACATCGGCGTCACGTTGCAACTGCGAATCGAGTACGCCCGGAAGCACCTCGACGACAGCGACGAACTTCTTCCACGCGCGCAGCTGATCGGGCGTGAGCCACCGGGTGTCGTCCATTGCACGAGTTTAGCTCGTTGGTTGACACTACAACTAAGGGCGGTCGCGCGACCGGCCGAGTAAGCGTTTGCCGGCCCGGAAATAGGCGGGAGAGTTTCAGCTTCGACGCGCGGAGACACCACTGTTCCTCAATGGCCGTCGTGCCGTTACAGTGGTCGGCGGGGGAACAATATCGGCGCGGTGCCGGTGGAGTCACTCCATCGACGAAGGCCGGAGGAAACAACGTGCGACTCCCTCAGCAGATACTTCTGGAGATCTGCCCGCGGTGTGAGACTGAAAACCCGCTCGAAATTGTCTACGGATTCGCCAGCGCGGAAATGTTCGACTCCGCCCTCGCCGGACACATCGCCCTCGGTGGCTGCACGTTCACCGACGACAGCCCCGCCTACCGCTGCCGCAATGCGCAGTGCGAGAGCGAATGGGGTCGTTGGGGCGACTTCGGCGACTGATCACTCGGCGGGCGGCGTCGGTCACTCGTCGAGCTGGCCGAGCAGGTCTTTGGCGGCTTTGGCGATCGACGAGTGGTCGTTCTGGGCAGCGCGTGACTCGAGCGAGATGACCGCGCAACGGTGCACCTTGGCGAAGTCGCCGAACGGAAAGCTGTAGCGGGCTTTGGTGTCTTCCGGATGCGACGTGTCGATTCCGAGATGCCACTTGGCGTACTCGTCGTAGCCGTGCTTTTCGATGAACGCGTTTTCGTCGGACGTGCTCGGCGCGTGTTCGCTCCAGTCATCACGCTCGTCGTGCACGGCCTTGCCGGCCTTAATCAGTTTTTCCGCGTTAGCCAACGCTTCTGAGTTCAGGGTGATCGTCATGCGACCACCCTTGCAGCGCTCCCGCAGTCGCGCACCGGGTTGACTCCGCGCGGGGTTGGCGGTCTAGAGACGATCGTGTTCCGCGTCGCCGCGAGGGATGAGTGGAACCGCGATCGCAGGGAAGAGCGCCGCCGCTGCGAACGCCAGCGGGTAGCCGACGAGCCCGATGAGCGCCCCCATGACGGGGCCGACCGCCGACGCGACGATGAACTGCCCGGTGTTCTGGGCGCCCAGGGCGCGGCCGGCCCACGACGGTCCCGCCATCTCGGCGACCGAGGTGAACGCGAGCCCGTTGTCGACCACCGTCGCCGTCGTCGCGACGACGAACACGACCGCCGCGGCACCCCACCCCGCGGCGTCGAACGCCGCGAGCAACAACAGGCATGCCCCCGCCGCTACGGCCACCCACCGCAACGGTCGAACCCGGCTGCCGACCCGGTCGCTGAGCACCCCGATCAGGATGCGCGAGAGGGCGCCGACGAACTGCGCGACGCCGACGAGCAGTCCGGCGGCGAGAGCGCTGAGCCGCACTTCGGTCACGAGCCAGACCAGGCCGAAGATCGACAGGGTGAACTGGGGCACCACGAGCAATGCGGAGACGGCGTGGATGCGCCAGAGGAAGCCGCTGGTCCGGTAGGGATTGCGGCTGACGGTGGCAGCGGCATCCGTCGTCTTCGGCGCCCGCGGCGGATTGCGGATGCCGACCGCGCAGGCGACCGCGAGCACACCGGTCATGACCAGCGGCAACAGCAGGGCCGCGCCGACCCCGGAAGCCGAGGCGATGGGCGGGATGGTGACGGCCGCGATGGTCACACCGAGCGGTTGGCAGGTCTGCCGGATGCCCATGGCGAGGCCGCGGCGGTCTTTCGGAAACCAACCGACGACGACGCGGCCGCTCGCGGCATTCGTGCTCGCCGAGGCCATGCCTCCCAGAAGGAAGAAGATGCCGAGGGCGACGTAGCCCTGGGCGGCGATGGCGCCGAGCGTGGCGAGCGCGGTGAGCACCAGCCCACCGGCGATGACCCAGCGTTCGCCGATGCGGTCGGCCAGCGCGCCCCAGGCGATGAGCGTGAGCACCATGCCGATGGTGGGCGTCGACGCCAGCAGCCCGGCTTCGGCGAGCGACAGCCCGCGTTCGGTGTGCAACAACGGAATCAGGAAGGCCGGCGCGCTGACGAACACCGTGCCGGCGGTCTGCGCGGCGACGCCGAGGCTCAGCACTGTCCAGGCCCGTCGCGCGTTGGGCATGCGGGTTCTCGCGCTGGTCGGGATCACCGTCTCACGCTAGCCGAACGTGCCACCCCGGGCGTTCACCTGACGCCGGTACACCTGACCCATGAACGAAATCGCGGATGCCACGGTGCAGCTCGCCTCGTCGCCGTGGGTATACCCGGTGGTGTTTCTGCTGACCGTGCTCGATGCCTTCTTCATCATCGTTCCGAGCGAGACCGTCGTCGTAGCACTCGGCGCCCTCGCACTGTCGACCGGCTCGCCCCAGCTCGGCATCCTCATCCCCGTCGCCGCCGTCGCAGCGATCACCGGCGACAGCCTCACCTTCTGGCTGGGCCGCAAGGTCGGGGTGGACCGATTCGCGTGGATGCGGCGGGGCCGGGTCGTGCGCGTTGTGGCGTGGGCCGGGCGATCCCTCGACCAACGGGCGGCCGCTGTGCTGCTCACGGCGCGATTTGTGCCGTTCGGGCGCGTGGCGGTCAACCTCACTGCGGGCTCGACGGGCTTTCGCTACCGACGCTTTCTGGGCCTGACGACCGTCGCCGGAGTGTGCTGGGCCGGGTACAACGCGATCATCGGAGCCCTGTTCGGCGCGTGGTTCGACGGCAATCCAGTGCTCGCCGTGCTGCTCTCGGTGGTCGTCGCGCTGGGGCTCGGGGTGCTCGTCGACCGGGTGAGCGCGCGGATCGCCGCTGTGAGATCACCGGGCATCGAGGATTTCTAACGCAAGGCCTCGCGTTCCGGGGCCGCAACGGGTAGACCTTAAGCGCTAGCCAAACCCGGAGGTTGTAATAAACGTATGAGCACCACGCTGGAGTGTGTAAGCGACTGGATCACCCGACAGCGTTGGTACGCGGGAAAGGGGCACGTGCCCCGGCTGCGGATCCTCTC
>JBEVDR010000077.1:0-4651 GCA_040513215.1 Microbacteriaceae bacterium
AGCTGGTCGAAGAACTCCTCGTTCGACAGGTCGGCGCGCCAGCCGGGGATCGACTCCAGCTTGTCCAGGGTGCCGCCGGTGTGGCCGAGGCCGCGGCCGGAGAGCTGCGGAACGGCGACCCCGAAGGATGCCACGAGCGGCGCGAGCGGCAGCGTGATCTTGTCGCCCACTCCCCCGGTCGAGTGCTTGTCGGTGGTGCGCTTGGATAGCGCGTCGAAGTTCATCCGCTCACCGCTGGCGATCATCGCGAGGGTGAGGTCGCGGATCTCGGGCCGTTCCATGCCGTTCAGGAAGATGGCCATGGTCATGGCGCTCATCTGCTCGTCGGCGACGTAGCCGCGGGTGTAGGCGTCAACCAGCCAGTTGATCTGCTCGGTCGACAGGATGCCGCGGTCGCGCTTGGTGCGGATCAGGTCGACGACGTCGAACGGTTCGATGGCCATCAGTTCTCGTATTCCTCAAGGGTGCGCGTGCCTAACGCGTCGGGCAGCACCTCGTCGATTTTCTTCACTCCGGACACCGTTTACAGCAGCATCCCGCTGGCGGAGTGCTCGAACAATAGCTGCCGGCAGCGGCCGCAGGGCATCAGGGTGTTGCCGTGCCCGTCGACGCAGGTGAAGGCGATCAGCTTGCCGCCGCCGCCCATCACCAGATTCGATACCAGGGAGCATTCGGCGCAGAGCGTCACCCCGTAGGACGCGTTCTCGATGTTGCATCCGGAGACGATCCGGCCATCGTCGACCAGCGCGGCCGCGCCGACCCGGAACTTCGAGTACGGCGCGTACGCCTTCTGCATGGCCTCGACCGAGGCCGAGCGCAGCGCATCCCAGTCGATCGTCATGCTTTGATGTAGGGCTTGCCGGATGCCGCGGGGCCGCGCACCGCTCCGACGAGCCCCGCGACGGCGAAGATCGTGACGAGGTAGGGCAGCATCAGCATGAACTCGCTCGGTACCGGCGAACCAATGATGCCGAGCACGTTCTGCAGGTTGGTGGCGAAGCCGAACAGCAGCGCGGCGAGGGTCGCGCGGATCGGATCCCAGCGGCCGAAGATCACCGCGGCCAGCGCGATGAAGCCATAGCCAGCGGTCATCTCTTTGTTGAACGCGCCGACCGAGCCCAGGGTGAAGAACGCACCGCCGAGCCCGGCGACAGCACCGGCCAGCGACACATTCCAGAACCGGGTTCCGGTGACGTTGATGCCGACCGTGTCGGCGGCCTTCGGGTGCTCACCGACGGAGCGCAGACGCAGACCCCACTTGGTGTGGAACAGCCCGACGTACACCGCGGCAACTGCGACGTACATGATGTAGATGATGATCGACTGGTTGAACAGCACCGGACCGATGATCGGGATGTCGCTGAGCAGAGGGATCTCGATGCGGTTCAGCCGCGGCGGAGAGTTCAGCAGCGGCGTGTTCTCGGTGAGCACCTGCGAGTAGAGGAAGCTCGTGAGCCCGGTGACCAGCACGTTCAGCACCACACCGACGATCACCTGGTCGACGAAGTACTTGATCGAGAATGCGGCCAGCACGAACGACACGAGCACCCCGGCGAACGCGGCGGCGAACAGGCCGAGGTACGGGTTGCCGGTGATCGAGGCGACGAGCGCGGAGCTGAACGCCCCGGCGAGCAGTTGACCCTCGATGGCGACGTTGACGACACCGACCCGCTCGGAGATCACACCGCCGAGTGCACCGTAGATCAGCGGCGCGCTGAGGGTGACGGTTCCGATGAGCAGGCCGGGAACCGGGATCGTCGATCCGGCTGCCGCCCAGGTCAGGAAGTCGATCATGAAGAACACGACGAAGACGATGGGCACCCACAGGCCGGGCTTGTGCTTCTGCCACACCCGCCAGGCCGCGTAGATCGTCAGCGCTGCCAGCAGCACGGTCATCAGGATGGTCGTGACGGCGGTGTTCACCGTAATGGTCGGCAGTTGGATGAACTCGCCCTCGGTGGAGAGGCGGAACCGGGTCTCCTGGCCCTCGCGCGGGTTCAGCACGAAGAGGATGAGCGCCAGCACCGTGAACACGGCGAGCACAATCGGGGTCTTCCAGCTGACGATGACCGCAGTTTCGCGCTCCGGCAGGTGCTGGTGCGGAACGGTCGGCTCGGTGATTGAGGTCACTTGGCCACCACCTCCTTGGTGACGTTGGGGACCTCAAGGCGCGGGGCGCCCGGGGTGGGCAGTCGGAAGATCGCGCGGACAAGCGGCGGTGCGGCGATGAAGAGCACGATCAGGGACTGCACGACCAGGACGATGTCGATCGGCACGCCTTCCGAGGCCTGCATGGTGAAGCCGCCGGCCTTGAACGCGCCGAACAGGACACCGGCGATGAAGATGCCGCCGGGACGCGACCGGCCGAGCAGCGCCACCGTGATGGCGTCGAAGCCGATGCCGGAGTCGATGCCGGAGCTGAAGCCGGACGTGACCGTTCCGAGCACCTGGTTGACTCCGGCGAGGCCGACGAGGCCGCCGGACAGCAGCATCGCGTACACGTAGATGTTCTTGACATTCATGCCGGCGACGCGCGCCGCGTTCGGGTTCTCCCCAACGGCACGGAACTGGAAGCCGAGGTTCGACCGGTTGAGCAGCCACCAGACGAAGATCGTGGCCGCAATCACCACGATGAATCCGGCGTGCAGGTTATAGCGCGGTCCGAGCAGGTCGGGGAAGATCGCCGTGTCGAGCATGGCTGCGGTCTTCGGCGTGTTCGAGCCGGGCGCCTGCAGCGCGCCGGGGGTGCGCAGCAGGAAGCTGATCAAGTACAGCGCCACGTAGTTCAGCATGATCGTCACGATCACTTCGTGCGCGCCGGTGCGTGCCTTGAGCAAGCCGACGATGCCGCCCCAGATGGCGCCGGCGATCATGCCCGCGAGCACGGCGACGATGAGGTGGATGACCGGAGGCAGCGGAACGGCGAAACCGACCCAACCGGCGGCTGCGGCGGCTACCAGCATCTGACCGCGACCACCGATGTTGAACAGTCCGACGCGGAACGCGAGGCCCACGCCGAGGCCGGCCGCGATCAGCGGGGTGGCGAAGGTGAGTGTTTCGGTAAGCGGTCGGACGCCGGTGAGGAAATCGTCAGCGCGGAAGTTGTACACCGAGCCCTGGAACAGGGCGATGTAGGCACCGGATGTCGCGGACCACACCGCGCCGAGCATGTCGGTGGGTCGGGCGAAGAAGTACCCGGCGCTCTCCTGCACGCCCTCGTCGGTGATCGCGATGAGAATGGCTCCGACGATCAGGGCGAGCACCACGGCAAGCACCGAGATCATCGTGTTGCCGCCGACGATGTCGCGCATCGCGCGCGACCACCGGTCGTCGTTTCGCGGCTGCGGGGCCTCGGGCGCCGCTGTGGTCTGGGTCGCGCTCACGCTGCTGCCCCCGTCCCGGCGGGTACTTCGCCCGCCATCATGAGGCCGAGCACATCGCGCGGCGTGTTTCCTGGCACGATTCCGACAATGCCGCCCCGGTACATCACCGCGATGCGGTCGGCGAGGGCGGTCACTTCGTCCAGTTCGGTCGACACCACGATGACCGGGATGCCGGAGTCTCGGGTCTCGATGATGCGGGTGTGCACGAACTCAATCGAGCCGACATCCAGCCCGCGGGTCGGTTGCGCGGCGACGAACAGCCGCAGGTCGCGGCTGAGCTCGCGCGCCAGCACGACCTTCTGCTGGTTACCGCCGGACAGCCGCCCGGCGTGGGTGTCGATGCTCTGGGTGCGGATGTCGAATTCTTTGATCTTGTCGCGGCTGAAGTCGTCGCGGAAGCCGAGCTGCAGGTTGCCGGCCTTCACGAAGGGTTCGCCCGTGCTGCGGTCGAGCATGAGGTTCTCGGCGATCGTGAACTCGGCGACGAGTCCGTCTTCTGTGCGGTCTTCCGGCACGAAGCCGACCCCGACATCGAGGATCTTGCGAATGCTGCGGCCGGTGATCTCCTGGCCGTCGAGGGTGATGGTTCCGGTGACTCGCGGCTGCAGACCCATCAGGGCTTCGGTGAGCTCGGTCTGCCCGTTGCCCTGGACCCCGGCGATGGCGAGTACCTCGCCGGCGCGGACGGTGAAGTTCACGTGGTTGACGACCACTTGGCCGTGCGGGTCGATCACGGAGAGGTCCTGCACGACGAGGGCCTCGGCGCCGAGCGTTGGTTCTTCTTTGTGCACCGTCAGTTCCACCGGGCGGCCCACCATCAGTGAGGCGAGCTCCACGTTCGTCGCGGTGGGCGAGGCTTCGCCGACCACCTTGCCGAGCCGGATGACGGTGATCCGATCCGCGACCTCGCGGACCTCGCGCAGCTTGTGCGTGATGAACACGATCGAGGTGCCGCTCTCCCTGAGCTGCCGCATGATCACCATCAGCTCATCGGTCTCCTGCGGGGTGAGTACCGCGGTGGGCTCGTCGAATACGAGCACCTTCGCGTCGCGGGAGAGTGCCTTGATGATCTCCACCCGCTGCTGCACACCCACCGGCAGATCCTCGACCAGGGCGTCGGGGTCGACGTGGAACCCGAACCGGGTGGAGATCTCGCGCACCTTCTCACGGGCGGCATTCACGTCCAGACGCCCGCCAGGGAACGTCTTCTCGTGGCCGAGCATCACGTTCTCGGCGACGGTGAACACCGGAATCAGCATGAAGTGCTG
>JBEVDR010000078.1:0-4177 GCA_040513215.1 Microbacteriaceae bacterium
GAAGCTGCGGATCACCGGGCGCAACACCCGGCTGGGCTCGCACCTGCCGTGGGGCGACCCGCGGCGCGGCTGGGACTTCGTCTCCACCGGGCGCGGCGACGTGCCGTGGGAGGACGCGTTCCGGGCGCTCGAGGCGATCGGCTACGCCGGTCCGATCTCGATCGAGTGGGAGGATGCCGGCATGGACCGGCTGCACGGCGCAGCCGAAGCGGTGACCTACGTCCGGTCGCTGCTCTGGGACCGGCCGACGGCATCCTTCGACGCCGCGTTCAGCAACCAATAGCAGCGTCCCCGCTGGTTGAGTTGGCACTCCCCGGCACCGGGTGTGCTGTGAGACGCCTCCCGGTACCCCAGATGCCGGGACGCCAGCACCGTTGACCAAACGTGATCGTTGGGATCGCTGGCACCGTTGACAAACGTGATCGCCGGGAGTCAACAATGGGGACATGACAGCGGATGTCAAACCGACGCCGCCGCGTTCTGCGATCGTCGGCGGCGGGTTCATGGCCACCGTGCACAGCCGCGCAATCCGCGCCGCGGGGGGAACCGTGGTGGGCGTCGCCTCCTCGTCGAGAGCACGCGCCGAACGGGCCGCAGGCGCCCTCGGGCTCGGCGTCGCGTTCGACTCCGTGGCCGACCTTCTCGGCCACGACGACATCGACGTGGTGCACATCTGCACCCCGAACACGACCCACGCCGGGTACGCGCGGGCCGCGCTCGACGCCGGCAAGCACGTGATCTGCGAGAAGCCGCTGGCGGTGGATGTCGCGGATGCCACGTTGCTCGTCGAGCAAGCCGCGAGCGCGGGCAAAGTGGCCGCCGTTCCCTTCGTCTACCGATTCCACCCGCTGGTGCGCGAGGCACGCGCCCGGATCGCCCGGGGCGACGCCGGCCGGCTGCTGTCGGTGCAGGGCTCTTATCTGCAGGACTGGCTGCTGGGCATCGACGACACCGACTGGCGGGTGGACCCGGCACTCGGCGGGCCGTCGCGCGCGTTCGCCGATATCGGCTCGCACCTCACCGACCTCATCGAGTTCGCCACCTCCGACCGCATCGCCCGGTTGTGTGCCGTGGTCAGCCGGGCATACCCGACCCGGGCGGGCGCCGCCGTGGCCACCGAAGACGCCGTGGCGCTGGCTTTCGAGCTGACCGGCGGCGCGATCGGCACCGTACTGGTCTCGCAGGTGGCCGCCGGCCGCAAGAACGCCCTCGTGATCGAGATCGGCGGCAGTGACGAGAGCGTGCGCTTCGAGCAGGAGAACCCCGAGACCCTGTGGCTCGGCCGCCGCACCGGCAGCACGCTGCTGCCCCGCGACCCCGCACAGGCCAGTCCGGACTCGGCACGGCTGTCGGTGCTGCCGGCGGGGCATCCGCTCGGTTACCAGGACGCCTTCACCGCGTTCGTCGCCGACACCTACGCCGCAATCGGCGGGGCGAAACCGGAGGGGCTGCCGACCTTCGCCGATGGACTACGCGCCGCGCAGGTCACCGAGGCGGTGCTGCGCTCGGCAAGAGACGGCGGCTGGGTCGACGTGCCCACAGCCCGAACCCGTGAGGAGGGCACCGCATGACCGATGCACCCGACACCCCGGTGCTCTCCGCCCGGGGCATCGAGAAGGGGTTCTTCGGGGTCACCGTGCTGAAGGGCATTGACCTCGACCTGTACCCCGGCCGGGTGCACGGCCTGGTCGGCGAGAACGGCGCAGGCAAGTCCACGCTGATGAAGATCCTCGCCGGCGTCTATCAGGCCGACGCCGGCAGCATCACCTTCGCCGGCAACCCGGTCTCATTCACCCACCCGGTGCAGGCCATGCGCGCCGGCATCGTCACGGTATTCCAGGAGTTCAACCTGCTGTCGGAACGCAGCGTCGCTGAGAACGTCTTCCTCGGGCGAGAACCACGGAAGGCTGGCTTCGTTGACAAGGGGCGGATGTCGCGTGACACCCAGTCGCTGCTCACCGAGCTCGGCATCGACTTCATCGACCCGTCCGCCCGGGTCGGCACCCTGACCGTGGCCGAGCAGCAGGTGGTGGAGATCGCCAAGGCGTTGTCCTTCGACGCCAGGGTGATCTCGATGGACGAGCCGACCGCCGCGCTCGCCGAACACGAGGTGGACCTGCTCTACGCGATCATCCGTCGGCTCACCGCCCGCGGGGTTGCCATCCTCTATGTGTCGCACCGGCTGAAGGAGATCTTCGACCTGTGCGACACCATCACCGTGCTGAAGGATGGCGCGCTGGTGGCGAGCCGCCCCACTTCCGAACTCAACACCAACGAACTCGTGCGGCTGATGGTCGGCCGGGCGATCTCCACCTACTTCCCCGGCCCGATCGAGGGCACGGTGGTCGGAGCGACCCGCCTTGAGCTGCGCGGCAGCGGCAACGCCTACGTGCAGGGCATCGACCTCGACGTGCACGCCGGGGAGATCGTGGGCCTTGCCGGCCTGCAGGGCAGTGGCCGCACCGAGCTGGTCGAGGCGGTCTTCGGCGCCGCGCCATTCACCAGCGGACAGATGCGACTGGATGGCCGCGAGATCCGCACCACCGGACCCCGGATGGCGGTGAAGGCCGGCATCGCGCTGATCACCGAAGACCGCAAGGCGCAGGGGCTCGCGCTGAACCAGTCCGTGCTGAACAACGTGCTGCTGACCATCCGGGGGGTGTTCCCCGGCCGAACCGCGACAGCACGGGCCGCGGCACCGGGCGTACTCAGCTCACTCGAGGTCTCCTCGCAGGGCGTCGACCAGGAGGTGCAATTCCTCTCCGGCGGCAACCAGCAGAAGGTGGTGCTCGCCAAATGGCTGGCCACCAAACCCCGGGTGGTGCTGCTGGATGAACCCACCCGCGGCATCGACGTCGGCGCGAAGATCGCGGTGTACCGGCTGATGCGAGAGCTGGCGGCATCCGGTGTCGCAATCCTGATGGTGTCCTCGGAGTTGCCCGAGGTGATCGGCATGTCCGACCGGATCCTGGTGATGCACGACGGGCGCATCATCGGCGAACTGCCGGCAGGCTCCAGCGAGGAAGCGGTGCTGGGCGCCGCGACCGGAAATGTGGGGGTGCTCGAATGAGCGGGATTGCCCGGGCCGTGCGTCGCCGTCGCCTTGACCCCACCGTGATCGTCCTCATCGCGCTGATCGGCGTGATCGTGATCGGCGCGATCCTCGTCTCGACCGTGGGGCGCAACTTCTTCAGCCCCGGCAACATCCGCGACATCCTCACCGGCATGAGCGTGCTCGGTTTCGTCGCGATCGGGCAGACCCTGGTGATCCTCTGCGCGTCGCTCGACCTGTCCGTGCCGTACGTGGTGAGCCTGTCGAGCCTGATCGCCGCCGAGACGATGGCCGGGTCGGCCGCCAACATTGCACCCGCCGTGCTGCTCACCCTGCTCGTCGCCGCGGTGATCGGGCTGGCAAACGGGCTGATCGTCACCCAGCTGAAGGTGAACGGGTTCATCGCCACCCTCGGTACCGGCCTGATCATCAAGGGTTACCTTGATACCCGCTACAAGGGCACCGCCGGCAGCGTGCCGCCCGAGTTCCAGGTGATCGGCGCGACCGGCATCGGACCGGTGCCGGTGTCGACCATCCTGATGATCGCGGTTGCCGTGCTGGTAGCGCTGTTCCTCAGCCGCACCCGCAGCGGGAACCACATCTTCGCGGTCGGCGGCAGCGTGGCCGTGTCCCGACTGTCCGGGCTGCACACCAGCCGGCCGCTGATCGTGGCGCACGTGCTCTGCTCGATCACAGCGGCTTTCGCCGGGCTGCTCTTGGCCAGCCGGCTCGGTGTGGGCAGCCCCATCGTCGGTACGCAGGGCGGCTACGACCTGCTCTCGATCGCCGCGGTGGTGCTCGGCGGCACGCTGTTGCTCGGTGGCCGTGGATCGATCTGGGGAACCATAGGCGGCGTCGCCATCTTCGCCGTGCTCGATAACGTGATGAGCGTCATGCAGGTGAACCCGTTCCTGAAAGACGTGGTGCGCGGCGTCGTCATCGTCGCCGCGGTCGCCGTCTACACCGGCCGGGCCGTGGAACGCCGACGGGCCCGGTTCACGCCGGCCGTGCAACGAGAGGAGGCAGCTCGTGAGTCAGTCGGTTCCTGAGCCATCGGTCGGTCGCCGCATTGCGACGGTGGGCCGCAACCTGATCAGCCCGCGCGGGGCGGTGTTCTTGCTGCTG
>JBEVDR010000079.1:0-2729 GCA_040513215.1 Microbacteriaceae bacterium
CGTAAGCTCGAGGAGGTATGAACAACAACGACGAGACGTCAGCGATCACCGTGCGACCAGCCCAAGCAGCGGATGCCGCTGCCCTCCACACCGTCGCCGGCGACACCTTCGCCCTCGCCTGCCCGCCCGGCACCACGCAACAGGACATCGATGCGTTCATCGAGGAGCACCTCTCGACGGAGCGGTTCGCGCATTACCTCGCCGACGAGAACCGGATCCTGTTCATCGCCGAGGTCGACGGCGACGCCACCGGCTACACCATGCTGGTTTTCGGCGAACCCGCCGACCCCGATGCGGCCGCCGCGGTGACGGTGCGGCCCACCGCCGAGCTAAGCAAGTGCTACGTGCTGGCGCGGCAACACGGACTGGGCGTGGCATCCCACCTCATCGCGCAGAGCGTGCAGGCCGCGCACGAGCGCGGAGCCGCCAGCGTCTGGCTGGGTGTCAACCAGTACAACGACCGCGCGAACCGGTTCTACGAGAAGAACGGGTTCAAGCAGGTCGGCACGAAGCGCTTCCTGGTCGGCGCGGAATGGCACGACGACTTCGTGCGGGAGCGGGTGCTCTAGACGGCCGCGGCCCGACCGCGCGGCGCGGTCGGCGCCGGTGTTGGCGCGGTTGCCTGCACAGCACGCTGGGCGAAGGCGTCGTGCGAGAGGGCGAGAGTCCACAGCGGCAGCGCCAGCCAGCTGAGCACGGTCGGCACCCCGCCAGCCGTCAGCACCAGCAACTGCGCCTCGGAACCCCAGGGCAGCAGCAGCGACGAGGCAAGCACCACTTCGGCGGCGATTCCTGCTGAGCCGAGCGCTGACCCCCACCGCCAGAGCAGGCTGTCCTGATCCGGATGCACGCGCCTGGCTTGTTGGCTGACCACGAACTGCCAGCCGAAGACGAATCCGATGCAGATGACAAAGGTCACGCCCTGCACCTGGAAGTCGATCTGGCGCAGCACCAGCAGCAGGCAGCTGAGCGCGATGAGGGCCATCGCCGCCCCGCCGAGCACTGTCCAGACGCGCAGAGTGCGATTGGCGGGCAGCAGCAGCCAGAGCGCAAACGCCACAGGCATCAGCGCCGTCAGCGAGGCGGCGCTCGCAAAGTTGCCGAAGAACCCTGCCCACGACCAGCCGGTCGGTACGAGGGGGAACGGATCGCCGAGCGTGTAATACGCCAACAGGAACACTCCCGCGATGATTCCGGTCACTGCGCTGAGTTGCGCGAAGGCTCGCATCTTCGAGCGCGCAATCCGAGGATCGTGTTCCATGACACCGCCTTTGGTGAGGAGTTCCCGCACTCTACTCCTCGGCGACCGAACGTGGCTAGCTCTCAGTTACCGCCAACACGATTTTTCCCCGGGTGTGACCGCGTTCCAGCGCGCGGTGCGCTTCGGCCGCATCGGAGAGCGGGAAGACCTCGTCGATGTGCACGCGCACGTCGCCGGCCTCGATCAGCCGCGTGATGACCTCCAAAGTGGAGGCTGAGGGGGACACCTTGTAGCTGGTCGAGCGCATGCCCGCGGCCGCGGCATCCGCCATGAAGGTCGGCCAGCTGCCGGTGGGGATGTTGACCAGCAGTCCGCCGGGCCGCATCGTCTGGAGCGAGCGGGTTCCGGTGTTGTCGTGCACGTTGCCGATCAGATCGATCACGGCATCCACGTCGGACACCGCCTGCTCGAACCGGGTGCCTGTGTAGTCGATCACCTCGGCCGCGCCGAGGTCGCGCAGCCAGCCGACGTTGCGGGTGGACCCGGTGGCGATCACGTGTGCGCCGAAGTACGCAGCGAACTGCACCGCGAAGTGCCCGACGCCGCCGGATCCGGCGTGGATCAGCATCCGCTGTCCCTCGTGGGCGCGGGCCATCTCTACCACGGCGCCCCACGCGGTCATCGCGGCCAGGGGCACGCCCGCCGCCTCGATGTGCGACAGGTTGCTCGGTTTGCGGGCCACGCTCAGCACCGGCACGGTAACGTACTCGGCGTAGCTGCCGGAGACCCGGGGGAACGGCGCCATGCCATACACCTCGGTGCCCGGCTGCAACGGGTGCGCCTCGTACGGCGCCTCCACGACGACGCCGCTGAAGTCGCTGCCGAGCACGGCCGGGAACTTCTGGATTCCGGCGATCACGCCGCGGCCGGCGCGGGTCTTGGTCTCGATCGGGTTGATGCCGGCGGCCTGCACCTCGATGAGGAACTCGGCGTTCACCTTGGCGGGCACGTCGATCTCGGCCAGCTCCAATACGTCGGGGGCTCCGGGCTCGTTCATTACCGCCGCGCGCATCATCGTCATGTCATGCCTTCCCGCCGTGTGGCCCCAGTCAACAGGGGCAATGAGTCATCCGCGTTTCAGCCATGTCAAACGCGTGCAAACTGTGTGCTGCCGCACCCATCGACAATACCCGCGGCGGCGGGCGCCCCGGTGCGGGGTCGCCGCGGTTGAGGGGACTCCGCTGGCTGAGGCGCGGCGCGAGCGTGCGAGCCCCGCGGTCTCGAAGCCGCCGTCGCGCGGGCGCGATCACCGAGGGGTTGACCAGGCTGCCGCACGCGGTCAGCACGCCGATGTCGCGGCCGACGCGGTTGTCAGCGGGCGCGCAATGACGCGATATCGACCGCGCGTCCCGTGGCATCCGACTGGTAGGCGGCCTCGATGATGGCGCTGAGCGTCGTCCCGAGCTCGACGTTCTCGGGCGCGGTCGTGCCTGCTTCGATGTGGCTTACCCACTGCTCGAACGCTTTC
>JBEVDR010000080.1:0-6615 GCA_040513215.1 Microbacteriaceae bacterium
ATGTCGCGGCCACCGGCCACAGCATCCGGGTCGGCCAGCTGCTCACCGCCATGCGCCACGCCGACCGCGGCATGGAGATCGCCGAGCTCGCCGTCCGGCACCGCGACCGCGGCGTCGTCGGCTTCGACTTCGCGGGCGCCGAAGCCGGGTTCCCGCCCAGCAAGGCGCGCGGCGCATTCGACTACCTGGCTCACAACTTCCTGCCGGTGACCGTGCACGCCGGCGAGGCCGACGGGCTTGACAGCATCCGCAGCGCCCTGTTCGACGGCCGCGCGCTGCGACTCGGTCACGGCGTGCGCGTCGCCGAGGACATCCTGATCGAGAGCGACGACGGCGAGAACACCTACGTGTCGCTCGGTGAACTGTCGCAGTGGGTCAAGGACCGCGAGATCGCGCTGGAGACCAGCCCCTCCTCGAATCTGCAGACCGGCGCCATTGCCCAGTGGGGCACCGAGATGATCGACCACCCGTTCGATTTGCTCTACCAGCTGGGCTTCCGCGTCACCGTCAACACCGACAACCGGCTGATGAGCAACACCACCCTCAGCCGTGAACTGCAGCTGCTCACCGAGGCGTTCGGCTACGACCTGGCCGACCTCGAAATGTTCCAGCTGAACGCCGCAGCCGCGGCGTTCCTGCCGCTCGAGGACCGCGAAGACCTCGCCGAGCAGATCACCGTCGGCTTCGCGGAGGCATAACGGATGCCGCTGCCCCCGCTTCCCGACAGTGCCATCATGGTCGGAGTGCAGGCCGCCGACTGGCGTGACGCGGTCCGCCTCGCCGGAGACGCGCTCACACGTGGTGGCTCCACCCGGGCGGAATACTCCGACCGGATGATCGAGATGATCGAGGAACACGGCGCATACATCGTGATCGCACCGGGCCTCGCCCTCGCCCACGCGCGACCCGGCCCCGATGTGCTCAGCGACGGCCTGAGCGTGGTCACCCTCACCGAGCCGGTCCTGTTTGGGCATCCGTACAACGACCCGGTGAACGTGATCATCGGACTCGCCACCGTGTCGCCGGAGAGCCACCTGTTGAGCGTGGCGGAGCTCGCCAACGTGTTCAACGATTCCGACACCATCCCTCGGCTTGCCGCGGCCACCGACGAACACGGTGTTCGCAGCATCCTCGGCATCGAGTAGGAGCCCCATGAAGATCGTCGCCATCTGCGGTGCCGGCATCGGCACCAGCGGCATCCTCAAAATCAACGCGGAACGAGTGCTGAAAAAGCTCGAGATCGACGCGCACGTGACCGCCGCCGACCTGGCCACCCTGGCGGTGGTCGCCGGCGACGCGCAGGTGATCCTGACCGGGCCGGAGTTCGTCGACAAGATCGGCAAGACCTACGCCGACGTCATCGTGATCGAGAACTACTTCGACACCGCCGAACTCACCGCGAAGCTGGGGGCCGCGCTCGCATAGAGCACGGCGCAACTCGCTAAATGGCAGCCGGGCTCGGCTCGGGTCGTCGCCGGATGCCGCAGAACGCGAGAGAGCCGCTCGCGACCAGCAGGATGCCGCCGGCTGTCGCGAACGCGGCCAGTGAGTAGACCACGGCGAAGTACACGCAGGATGCCGCGATCCCCAGCATCGCAATCGCCAGCCAACCATCGGCGACGGCCCGCGGCATCCATCGTTTGGATGATTCGCCGGGTGCGCGCAACCCGTGGCCGCGCGCGCGCTGACAGGGTAGAACGGAGTAATGACGGCATCCCCGCTGTTGTTGGGCCCGATGATGCGGTACGTCGACGAGACCTCTGCCAGCATCTGGGTCGAGACGCGGGAGCACGCCGAGGTGCGGGTGATCGCCGAGGGACGGTCGTGGCAGGCCCGCACGTTCGCCGTGCACGACCATCACTATGCGCTCGTGGTTGCCGACGGGCTGCAGCCCGGAACCTCGCTGCCGTACCGCGTGGAGGTGAACGGGGCCCCGGCCTGGCCGCTTGAGGGCTCGATCTTTCCGCCGTCGGTGATCACCACCCGGATGCCGGGCAAGCCGTTGCGCCTGGCGTACGGGTCGTGCCGCACCAGCGTCTCCCACGATGCGGCTGGTAACCGCACCCATGGCGTGGATGCGCTCCGCACGTTCGCGCTGGCCGCCGCCGGCGGTGCGGTTCAGCTGCCCGACCTGCTGTTGTTCCTCGGCGACCAGGTATACGCCGATTCCACCACCGAAGAGATGCAGAAGTTCATCCGCAGCCGCCGTGACATTAACGAGCCGCCGGGCGAGGAGCTCAAGGACTTCGAAGAGTACGCGCACCTGTACCAACTGGCGTGGTCGGATGAGGCGAACCGGTGGCTGCTTTCCACCCAGCCGACCGGGATGATCTTCGACGACCACGACATCCGCGACGACTGGAATGCGTCACTGGACTGGAAGAAGAAGATGGAGGCCACCTCCTGGTGGCAGGGCCGGATCGTGGCGGGACTGGCGGCGTACTGGGTCTACCAGCACCTCGGAAACCTGTCGCCGGAGGGCCGCGCCACGGACGAGATTTGGCAGCGAATTGCCGCGCACGACGATGATCAGGAACTCGACCTCACCGAGCAGCTGGACACCTTCGCCGACCGCGCCGACAAGCACCCCGACGGCTACCGATGGAGCTACCGCCGTGACTTCGACAGCGTGCGGCTGATCGTGGTGGACTCCCGGGTGGCGCGCGACCTCACACCGGACGCGCGCGGGCTGCTGAATCAGCAGGAGCTGCACTGGCTCGACCGGCAGCTGCAGGGCGGCTTCCGGCACGTGCTGGTGGCCACGTCCTTGCCATTCCTGCTGCCGCGCGGGCTGCACCATCTGGAGGCGTGGGATGAAGCGCTCGCGCAGGGGGCGTGGGGCAGATCGGCGGGCCGGATCGGGGAGACCCTCCGGCAGGCGGTCGACCTGGAGCACTGGGCGGCGTTCCAGAACAGCTTTCAGGCGGTGGCGAGGATGGCGATCGAGTTGGCCGACGGTAAGCGGGGACCTGCGCCCGAGACGATCACGTTCCTGTCGGGCGACGTGCACTACTCCTATGTCGCGGAGGTAGAACGGGACTCGGGAAGCCGCATCGTGCAGGCGGTGTGCTCACCGGTGCGCAATCCGCTGCCGCGGGTGCTGCGTTCGTTCGCGGTGGTGATGTCGTACGGCATCGCCGCGCCCCTCGGCGCCTTGGCGGCGCACTCGGCGAAGGTTCCCGACCCGCCGTTCCGCTGGCGAACCATCAAGGGCCCGTGGTTCGACAACAACCTGGCCTCCCTTGCCGTCGCGCCCGCCGGGTTGCGGTTCAGCTGGCAGACCGGGGTGGTGCACGACGGCGACGAGTTGCACCCGACGCTGCAGCAGGTGGCCGCGGTGACCGTGCCGCCGCGCTGGGCTGCCGACCGGGCGGACCGAGAACGGCGGATGCGGCGAACCTGAGTTCGCGGCATCCGCCGTGGGTCTCGACGGGCTCGACCGGCGGGGCGGCTCGACCGGCAGGGTTGTCTACGCGACCAGTGTGCGCATCCCGGCGTCGAGCGCGGCGACCGTGGCCTCGGCATCCGCGCGCCGCTCCGCTGCGGAGCCGGAGGTCGAGGAGGCGTCGATGTAGACCTTGAGCTTCGGTTCGGTGCCGCTCGGCCGCACCACGACGCGGGCGCCGCCCTCCAGCCAGATGCGCAGGATGTCGCTCGCGGCGAAGTCGCCGAAGCCCTCACGGAAGTCTTCGACCACCTCGACCGGGATACCACCGACCGACGTCGGCGGGGTGGCGCGCAGTTGGGCCATGATCCGCGGGATCTCGGACAGGTCCGTCATCCGCAGCGAGATCTGGCTCGAGGCGAACGCCCCGAACTTCTCATCGAACGCGGCCTGGTGCTCGGCGAGGCTGCGGCCGGCGGCCTTCAGCTCGCTGGCCAGCGCCAGGAAGTCGAGGGCGGCCGAGATGCCGTCCTTATCGCGCACCGTTGTCGGGTTGATCAGGTAGCCGAGGGCCTCCTCGAAGCCGAAGGCGAGGCCCGCCGCCCGCGAGATCCACTTGAACCCGGTCAGCGTGTCGGCGTACTCGAGGTCGTACGCGTTCGCCACCGCCGCAAGTCCGGGCGAGGAGACGATGGATGCGGCGAAGGTGCCAGTCTTCCCGGCGCGGGCGAGGCGCTCGGCGGCCCGCCAGCCGAGCAACAGCCCGACCTCGTTGCCGCTCAGTCGGCGCCAGGTGCCCGCGGCATCCGGCACGGCCACGGCGAGCCGGTCGGCATCCGGGTCGTTCGCGATGATGAGCTCGGCGCTCTCCCGGGCGGCGAGTTCGAGGGCGAGGTCGAGCGCGCCCGGCTCCTCCGGGTTCGGGAACGCCACCGTCGGGAATGCCGCGTCGGGGGCGATCTGCTCGCTGACCACGATCGGCTCCGGGAACCCGGCGGCCGCGAAGACGCGCTGCGCGGTCTCCCAGCCGACGCCGTGCATGGCGGTGTAGACCACCCGCAGCGGCGCGGGTGCGCTGTCGACGAGAGCGGCGGTCGCGCTGATGTAGGCGTCGAGCACCGATTCGTCTGCCGTCTCGTACTCGGGGGAGCGGGGCAGGTCGAGCACGCTGCCGGCGGCAGCCCGGTGGATGAATGCGGCGATCTCGGCATCCGCCGGTGGCACGATCTGCGAGCCCTGGTCGGCGCCGCCGAGGTACACCTTGTAGCCGTTGTCGCGCGGCGGGTTGTGGCTCGCGGTCACCATCACGCCGGCCGACACGTCGAGGTGACGCACCGCGAACGCGAGCACCGGCGTCGGCAGCTGCCGCGGCAGCAGGATGGTGCGCACCCCGGCGCCGGCCATGATCTCGGCGGTGTCGGTGGCGAACACGACGGAGTTGGTGCGGCCGTCGTAGCCGATCACCACGCTCGGCGTCTCGGTGGTCGAGAGCAGGTAGGCGGCCAGCCCGGCTGCCGCCTGCGAAACGAGCACCCGGTTCATCCGGTTCGGGCCGGCGCCGATCTCGCCGCGCAGCCCGGCGGTGCCGAACTCGAGGCGGGTGCTGAAGCGGTCGGTGAGGTCGGCCTCCGCGGTGGTGCTGCCGGCCGCGGCATCCGTTACCAGCGCGTCCAACTCGGCACGGGTGACCGGATCGGGATCCTGCGCCAGCCACAACTTCGCCGTGGTGAGCAGGGTGTCGAGGGACGCGGCGCCAGCGCCGGCGCTCAGCTGCGCGTTATCCGCGCTCATCAGATCTCCGCCACGATCCGGGCGAGCAGCGCGCTGATCACCGGCTCGGCGTCGCGGCCGGCCTGGATGACTTCCTCGTGGCTGAGCGGGGTGGTCTGGATGCCCGCGGCGAGGTTGGTGATCAGCGACATCCCGAGCACCTCCATGCCGGCCTCCCGGGCGGCGATCGCCTCGAGCGCGGTGGACATACCGACGATGTGCCCGCCGATGGTCTTTGCCATCTGCACCTCAGCCGGGGTCTCGTAGTGCGGGCCGCGGAATTGCACGTACACGCCCTCGTCGAGCGACGGGTCGATCTGCTTGGCAAGTGCCCGCAGCCGGCTCGAGTACAGGTCGGTGAGGTCGATGAAGGTGGCGCCCTCGAGCGGCGAGTTGGCGGTGAGGTTCAGATGGTCGCTGATCAGCACCGGCTGCCCGGGGGTCCAAGTCTCGCGGATGCCACCTGCCCCATTAGTGAGGATCATCGTGCGGGCACCGGCCGCGGCTGCGGTGCGCACGGAGTGCACCACGCGGCGTACACCGCGGCCCTCGTAATAGTGGGTGCGGGCGCCGATCACCAGGGCACGCTTGCCGCTCGGCAGCTTCACCGAGCGCAGGGTTCCGCCGTGGCCTTCGACCGCGGGCTTTGAGAACCCGGTGATCTCGGTGGCGGGGAACTCCGCGGTGGTCTCGCCGATCAGGTCGGCGGCTTTTGCCCAGCCGCTGCCGAGGGTGAGGGCGAGGTCGTGGGTCTCGACGCCGGTTTTCTCGGCGATCTCGGATGCTGCCTGCTTGGCGACCTCGAACGGGTTCGTTGTCGGGTCATCCAGGGTCTGCTCAGTCATCCCCCCAGAGTAGCGGCGGCCGCTCGCCCGGGCACGTCGCGGGCGAGGGGCTACTGGCAGGAAAATTCTCCACCCAATGTTTCAACTGTCTGGCATGATGACCGCCGTGCACGCCATCGCCCCGCACATGGGCCAGGGCGCAGCTCAGGCGATCGAAGACGGACGGCGTCGTACTGGTGGATGCCCTCTCCAAGCACGACGACCTGGAGTCGGCGTTCGTCGAGTACCACGATCGGCGTTTCGAGCGCTGCAAGCTCATCGTCGACACGTCGCTGGCAATCGGCGAGTGGGAGATGGGCCGCCTGGACAACTTCGACAATGTCAGCGCCACCAACCACGTGATGGACGTGATGGCACAATCCGACCGCGGACTGGCACCTGCTCGTGGGGGATGAGGCGGCCGTTCCGGCCGTCGCCGCAGCCCTCGAGGCAGCAGTCCGCGCGGTGGAGTGGCTGGACGGGCGCGTTCAGGCGTTTGTCCACGGCGAGGCGGAAGAGATCATGAAGGGTGTGCGGCCGTATCTCCGCACCGAGCGCGGCCTCGCGCGCGACCAGCTATCCATCTCGGGCTACTGGCGTCGCGGACGCACCGAAGACGGCTTCCGGGAGTGGAAG
>JBEVDR010000081.1:0-4613 GCA_040513215.1 Microbacteriaceae bacterium
GCCCAGCCTCGGCCGCGCACCTCGCCCGTGCAGCGCAGGCTCTGCGGCGCGGGGATGTCGCGGGGGCCGCAGCATCCGTTCCCGGCATTCTGGCCGGAGCCTCTGCCGCCGCGTTCAATGCCAACGGCAACACCGCCGCGGCGACCCAGGTGATCTCGAACACCAGCACTGTCGGGGCTGCCGAGCCGGAGCCGCCGAGCAAGAAGCGCAACCCGTGGACCTGGCCTCTGGTGGCGCTCATCGGCATCCTCGTCGTCGTGCTGGTCGGCACACTCATCGCCCTGATCGCGAACCCCACCGGCTCGCCGACAGCCCCGTCGACGAAGCCGACCACGAGCAAGACCCCCTCGACGACGCCGTCGGCCACGCCCAGTCCCACCCCGACGAGCAGCAGCGTGAGCCTCGCCAGCGCGGACATCATCGGCAAGAACGAGCAGGATGTGCGCAGCATCCTCGGCGGTCTCGGACTCGCAGCGAACGTCATGGACGATCAAAGCCCCGCTCCCACGCCGGCGGATGTCGGCACCGCCTTCTACGTGAACCCGACCGGAACGCTGACCAAGGGCGCGACCGTGACGGTGAAGCTGTATGGAGCCTTCCCGACGCCCCCCGCGCCGGCCATCCTCACCCAGGGATCGACGAACAACGGGGTGGTCTCGCTCGGCGTTCCGAGCTACACCGGGTGCCCCGGCAGCTCCTCCCTCACCGGATTCACGGTGACGACGAGCGGCGGCTCCAGCGTCAACCCGGCCAACCCGGTGCCCGCGAGCACGACAACCCTGATGTTCACGCTCTCGACCACACCGGGCGCGGACAACACCATCTCGTATGTCGCCGTCTGCTCGGGAACCGCGTCCGCGGCCTCGCCCACCCTGACCATCAAGAGCCCCGCCGGCCCCTGACCGAGCTCCAAGCGGGCACGCATTACACTGGCAAAGACTTGCCTGGACCAGCTTGGAGATGACGCGTGACTGAAAGCAGCCGCCTGCTCGCCGGCCGGTATCAGATCGGCGAGCTCATCGGCCGCGGTGGCATGTCCGACGTCCACGTCGGCACCGATTCCCGGCTCGGGCGCCGCGTCGCCATCAAGCTGCTCAAGCCCGCCCTCGCCACGGATCCGCGCTTCCGGGTGCTGTTTCGCGAGGAGGCGCAGAAGGCCGCACGCATGGCGCATCCGACCATCGTCCGCGTCTTCGACGCCGGCGAGGAGACCGTCACCGACCCGAGCGGTGTCGAACGTCAGGTGCCCTTCATCGTCATGGAGTACGTAGATGGTCGGCTGCTCAAAGACATCATCGCCGACGGCCCGCTCGAGCCGAAGGAGGCGGTGCGCATCATCTCCGGCGTGCTGACGGCGCTCGAGTACAGCCACCGCGCGCTGCTCGTGCACCGCGACATCAAGCCCGGCAACGTCATGGTCACCCAGAACGGCCAGGTCAAGGTGATGGACTTCGGCATCGCCCGCGCCATCTCCGACAACTCCGCCACGGTCGCCGACACCAGCGCCGTTCTCGGCACGGCCCAGTACTTCTCGCCCGAGCAGGCCCGCGGCGAGACGGTCGATGCCCGCACCGACCTGTACTCGACCGGCGTCGTGCTGTTCGAGCTGCTCACCGGGCGCCCTCCGTTCCGCGGGGATCGCGCCGCGGCCGTCGCATACCAGCACATCAGCGAGGCCCCGCTCGCCCCGAGCACGCTCAACCCGCGCGTGTCGCCGGCGCTCGACGCCGTCGTGCTGCGTGCACTGTCGAAAGACAAGTTCGAGCGCTACCAGACCGCGGCAGAATTCCGGGCCGACCTCGAGGCCGCCGCCCAGGGCGAGATCCCGGCCCGCAAGAAGGCTGCGCCGGCCGCGGATGACTTCAACTCCACCCTCTTCGGCGTGAATCCCACCGCGACCGCCGGGTCCGAGGCAGCCCTGCGTCAGCTCTCCGCGCCCGACGACGAGCGTGCCGTCCGTACCCAGAACCGCCCCCCGGTCGCCTGGATCTGGGTCGGCATCACCGGCATTGCGGTCATCCTGTTCGCCGTCGTGTTCTGGGTTCTTCATCTGCCGCAGACCACGCTCGGCGACGACCTGTCTGTCAAGGTCCCGTCGCTGACCGGCGAAGACTTCGCCACGGCGCACAAAGAGCTCCTCGACCTGGGCCTCGCCCCGGCCGACACCCCGATCACCGAGACCAGCGCGACCGTGCCCGACAAGCAGGTCATCCGCACCGACCCCACGGCCGGCACCCGCGTGGGCAAGGCCGACGCCGTGCGCATCTACGTCTCGACGGGCCGGGCGGTGACCACGGTGCCGAGCCTGGTCAACCTCACCCAGGATGCCGCGATCGCCGCGATCAAGGCCCGCGGCCTGGTCTATGGGACCTCGTCGCCCGCCCACTCGCCGAACGTGCCGAGCGGGATCGTCATCAGCAGCGAACCGACATCCAACGCGGCGGCGCGCGACGGCGACACGGTCAACCTCACGGTCTCCGACGGCCTCATCGACATCCCCTCGGTCGTCGGCCAGGACGTGGCAACCGCCAACACGACCCTGAGCGGGCTCCAGCTGCAGATCAATGCCGTGCAGGATCCGAGCTGTGGCGGCGGCAAGGTGACCTCGCAGTCACTCACCGGCGACAATCAGCCGCAGCGCTCCGACATCACGATCCGCTACTGCAGCGGCGGCTGAGCCGGTCGGCTCGGCCGACCTAGCCCAGGTTGACCAGCGGGCTGAGTCCCCGCGCCGCATCGCGCGCCCCCGGCAGCCCGGCGACCGCGAGCCAGTTGGCCAGCATGAGGTAGCCCCCCTCGGTGAGCACGGATTCCGGGTGGAACTGCACCCCGAAGATCGGCGCCGCCTCATGCCGCAGCCCCATGATCACGCCACCGGGCGTGGTCGAGGTGACGACCAGCTCGCCGGGAACCGTGGTGTCGACCACCGCGAGCGAGTGGTACCGGGTGGCGGTGAACGGCTGAGGTACCCCGGCGTAGAAGTCGCTCTCGTCGTGGGTGATCTGCGAGGTCTTGCCGTGCATCAGCTCGTCGGCGTGGGTCACCGTCGCGCCGAGCGCCTCGGCGATGGCCTGATGCCCGAGACATACCCCCAACAGCGGGATGCCCGAGGCCAACGCCGCGTGCACGACCGGTATCGAGACCCCCGCGGCGGCCGGCGTGCCGGGGCCGGGCGAGAGCAGCACGCCGTCGTACTTCGCGATGCGGGAGGCGACCTCCGTGACGTCGAAGGAGTCGTTGCGCACGACATCCGTCTCCGCCCCCAGCTGCAGCAGGTAGCCGTTCAGCGTGTAGACGAAGCTGTCGTAGTTGTCGATCACCAGGATTCTGGTCATTGGTCCACCGTCACATCGTTAACGTTCACGAAGGTGTTCAGCCAGGGGAAGACGAAGAACACCAGCACCGCCAGGACACCCGCGAAGAACACGATGATCAAAATGATCCGAACCCAGAGCGGGCCCGGCATGAGCCGCCACAGTGCACCGTACACGGATCAGCCTTTCTCTGCGGCGATGGTGGCCGCGATCGCCTGGGGCGCACCGGCGCTGGCCGGCTGCCAGGATTCCAAGGAGGCATACGCGATGATGCGCTCCGCGGCAGAGAGCTTGGGATTGCAGCTGGTCATCGTCATCACCCGGTCGGTCGGCTGCACGCCGGCGAACTGGGGCACCGGGTCGAGCACGCCGACGCCGGTCGGCCGCACATATTCCAGGCCACGGTACGCGTAGGTGTAGTAGCCCTCTCCGGTCTGGATGTAGATCTTGTCGCCCACCTGAAGGCTGGCGATGTCACTGAACGGGGCGCCGTGCGTGGTGCGATGGGCGGCCACGGCGAAGTTGCCGACCTCGCCGGGCATCTGCGTGCCCGGGTAGTGACCGATACCGCTCTTGTCGAGCACGTCCCTGGTGCCGACACCCTGCGAGACCGGGCGGGCGTAGTCGGCACCGAAGCGGGGGATGTAGATCACCCCGAACTGCGTGGCGTTGCCCGGCGCGGACGCGACGGCCGGGTCGCCGTAGTCCACGGTGTCGGGGGTTGAGGGGTGGACCTTCACCGGTCCGGAATTGAGCTTCTCGGCCAGCGCTGCTCCGGCGTGATTCTGCTGATCCCCGACGATGATGTCATTCAGCCAGAGCTGCCAGCCGAGGAAGAGGAACACCAGCACTCCGGCGGTGATGAACAGTTCGCCGATGACGCCGACGATGCTCACCCTGTGTCGGCGACGACCGCGGCCGCTCGACCGACGCCCTCGCCGCGTGTCGCTCATGGTGTCGATTGTACGGCGTCATACACCCGTCACTCCCGGGGCACCAGGCCCGCCAGAAGCCATTCACGCTACAATTCCGGAATGGCCCGATCGAACTCTCGCACCAAGCCCGCCTCGTCAGACGAGACCCGCGGAGGGGACGACGCTCCCAATCCCGTCTGGTTCAAGCCCATCATGTTCGGACTGATGATTCTCGGCTTGGCCTGGATCATTGTCTTCTACGTCAGCGGCGCACAGCAGCTGCCCATCCCAGGGCTCGGTGACTGGAACATCCTCATCGGTTTCGGAATCCTGTTCCTGGGCTTCCTCATGACCACCCGCTGGCGCTGACCCGCACGACTGTCAT
>JBEVDR010000082.1:0-10154 GCA_040513215.1 Microbacteriaceae bacterium
CCGAGTCCGCGCAGGGCGGTGTGCAGCACGGTGCCCAGGCGTTCGCGGGTCTCGTCGTTCTTGGCGAGAACCCACGGCTCCTGCTCGGTGATGTACCCGTTGAGGGCGTCCACGAGCTGCCAGATCTCGGCGAGGGCGTCGTGGATCGCGAGGTCGCCGATCGCCCGGTCGGCGGCATCCGTGGCGGCGCGTTCCGCCGTCTTGATCGCGAGATCCGCCGGGCTGAGTTCACCCGGGGTCGGGATTTCACCGTCGTAGTAGCGGTTCACCATCGCGATCACGCGCGAGGCGAGGTTGCCGAAGCCGTTGGCGAGCTCGGCCTGGTAGCGCGCGGCGAGGTCTTCCCAGCTGAATGAGCCGTCCTGGCCGAAGTTGATCGCGCTCATGAAGTAGTAGCGGAACGCGTCGGAGCCGAAGGTGTCGGTGATCTGCTGCGGCGCGATGCCGGTGAGCTTCGACTTCGACATCTTCTCGCCGCCGACCAGCAGCCAGCCGTGGCCGAAGACCCGGTCGGACACCGGCAGGCCTGCCGCCATCTGCATCGCCGGCCAGATCACGGCGTGGAAGCGGGCGATGTCCTTGCCGACCAGTTGCACGGCGGGCCAGCGACGCTGGAACTGCTCGTCATCCACGCCGTAGCCGATCGCGGTGACGTAGTTCAGCAGTGCCTCGAACCAGACGTAGACGACGTGCTTGTCATCCCACGGGATCTGGATGCCCCAGTCGAAGCTCGACCGGGAGATCGACAGGTCGCGCAGGCCCTGCTTGACGAACTGGATGACCTCGTTGCGCACGCTCTCCGGCTGCACGAACTTCGGGTTCTGCTCGTACAGGTCGAGCAGGCGCTGCTCGAAGTCGCTCATCCGGAAGAAGTAGTTGGTTTCCTTCAGCACCTCGACCGGCTTGGAGTGGATGGCGCAGACCTGCTGCCCCTCGTACTCACCGGTGCCGGCGACCAGGTCGCTCGGCTGCTTGTATTCCTCGCAGCCGACGCAGTAGTGGCCCTCGAACTCGCCCTGGTAGATGTACCCGTCGTCGTAGAGCTTCTGCAGGAAGATCTTCACGCCGTTCTCGTGGCGCTCGTCGGTGGTGCGGATGAAGTCGTCGTTCTGGATGTTGATGGTTTCGAGCAGCGGCTTCCACGCCGACTCGACCAGCTCGTCGGCCCAGGCCTGCGGCGTGGTGTTGTTCGCCACCGCGGTGCGCAGGATCTTCTGGCCGTGCTCATCGGTTCCAGTGAGCAGCCAGGTGTCATCACCACGCTGACGGTGCCAGCGCGCCAGCACGTCGGCCGCGACCTCGGTGTAGGCGTGGCCGATGTGCGGCACATCGTTCACATAGAAGATGGGCGTCGCGATATAGAAGGACTCGCCGGAAGACATGGCTAATATCCTACGGTTCCCCGGTCACCGGTTACGGCTCCGGGGTTACGGCTGGTCCTGGATCACCAGCAGCATGGTGCCCTCGGGGTCGCGCACGTAAGCCACGCGTTCACCCCACGGCATGTCGGCCGCGGGCACGACCAGCGCTCCCCCGTGCTGCTCGATCTCGCCGAGCAGCACGTCCAGATGCGGCACATAGATGCACAGATCGATGGCGTGACCGGTAGCCGGCAGCGGCGTCTCACCGTACATCGCCGGTTCGGTGCCGCCGCCGAGCGCGATCGTGCTGCCACCGACCCGCAGGGTCAGGTACACCGGTTCACCCTGCTCGGGAAACTGGTAGGTCTGCACGCCGCCGAACGCGGCCTCGTAGAACGCCTTCGTCGCCTGCAGATCGCGGCAGTTGATGATGGGAAACAGTTCACGCCTGGCTGCCATGCGGCGAGCCTAGATCGACCGCGCACGGGTATCTAGAGCGGTGCAAACACCGAGCACGGCGCTGCGTACTTCCAGAACGTCGCCAACTTGCTCATGGACCGCATCGGAGTGCCTGCGGCCGGCTGACGGTCGAGGCCACGGGCGACGAGGCCTTTGCTTCGTTAGGCCGTGTGCGATCGGATGACCCGGGCTCGCGCTCGGGTCATCCGTCGCGTAACCGAAGTGCCGCCGCCATGGTGGCCTTTCGATTCACTTCAACCGCAGCGCACCCTCGTAAAGGTCGCGGCGGCCCAGGCCGGTCGCCTCAGCAACCTCGGCGGCGGCGTCCTTCAGCCGGATGCCGTCAGCCTGCAGCCGCAGCACCTGCGCAATGCCCGACTCGAGGTCGGCGATGGCGGGCGCCGCGCCCTCGACGACGATGACGATCTCGCCCTTCACGCCCGCTGCTGCCCACTCCGCGAGTTCGGCGGCGGTGCCGCGGCGCACCTCTTCGAACTTCTTGGTGAGTTCGCGGGCAACCACCACCCGGCGGTCGGCGCCGAGTGCGGTGGCGAGGTCGGTGAGGCTGTCCGCGATTCGATTCGGCGACTCGAAGAACACCATGGTGCGCTCCTCGTGTGCCAGTTTGCCGAAGTAGGCGACGCGGCTCTTGCGCGGCAGGAACCCCTCGAAGGCGAACCGGTCGGTGGGCAGCCCGCTCACGGCGAGCGCGGTGAGCACCGCGGACGGCCCGGGCAGCGCGGTCACGGTGACACCGGCGCGTGCGGCCTCCGCCACGAGCGGGAAGCCGGGGTCGCTGATCGCGGGCATTCCGGCATCCGTCAGCACCAGCACGTCGGCATCGCGCGCCAGCTCCACGATCTCGGCGGCCTTCTGCGTCTCGTTGTGCTCGTGCAGCGCGATCAGCCGTGGCCGGTTCTCGACACCGAGCGCACGCATCAGGTGCACGGCGGTGCGAGTGTCTTCGGCTGCGATGGTCTCCGCGTTCTCGAGCGCCTCGATCAGGCGGCGACTCGCGTCGCCCAGGTTGCCGATGGGGGTTGCCGCGAGGATGATCACGCTGCCCATCCTCCCACTCAGGCGGCTCGCAGCCTCACCCCAGGACGGCCCCAGCACCCTCCCCGGCGGGCTTCGGATCGGGAATGCGCAACATTCGGAAGGACAGGCCCAGTCCGATGAGCCCCGCGAGAATGGGGATCAGCAACGCGATCTGCAGGGCGAGGGGTCGCGCATCCGTGTTGATGCGGATGATCTCCTCCTGGACGGCCTCCGGCTGACCTTCGAGCAGCTCATCGAGTTGCGTGTTGCTCAACAGCTGGGCGTCCTCGTCGAGCGCCTCCGCCACCTGCTGCTGCTCGCTGGGTGAGAGCACCGTGCTCGACGCGGCCATGTTGGTGAAGATGGGCGCCAGCGCTGCCAGCATGATCGCCCCGGCGAACGCGAGCCCGAAGGAGAGTCCGAAAGATCCGCCTGCGGAGTTCACCCCGGCGGCCTCGCTGACCCGCTCGTCCGAGATCGGCGACAGCGTGTAGTTATTGAGCTGGGACACCAGCAGGCCGAGGCCGCATCCCGAAATGATCAGAGGAACCAGCAGCCACCAGCCCGAGTCCGCGCGCGGCACAATCGGGATGATGATCACCAGTCCCAAGGTCAGCAGCAGGAACCCCCACATGACCAGCGTGGCCGGGCGACGTTTGCCCGACCTTCTTCCGACGAGCATGGCGACGCCGAACATGCTGAGCGAGAGCGGGGCGATCGACAGTCCCGCCTGCATGGCGTTGTATTCGAGCACCATTTGCAGGTAGAGCGGCAACACGATCATGACGCCGCCGAGCGCGATCTGTTGGAGCATCTGCTCCGAGATTCCGTAACGGAATGTGTTCACGTTGAACAGGGCAGGGTCCAACAGTGTCGGCTTGCCGCGGCGCTTGCGCCGTACGAGCCAGAAGGCCAGCCCTCCGAGCCCGAGCACCCCGATGATCATGAGCAGGCCGACCCGTTCACCGCCCTCCTGCCAGACCAGGATGCCGAGCACGATGCCGCCCATGCCCAGAATAGAGAGGATCGCTCCGACGTAGTCCACCTTTCGGGAGCCGGTGTATGGGACGTCCTTTACGAGCTTGATGCCAGACAGCACGACCGCGATGATGACCGCCTCAAGCAGAAACGCGACACGCCAGGACAGGAATGTGGTGATGAAGCCGCCGAGCAGGGGCCCGACTGCGGCGGCGATGGCGGCCGAGGCACCGACCAAGGCGTAGACCCGCTTCTGGGCTGCCCCCTCGAAGTTGCCGTGGATCAGCGACTGCATGGCCGGAAGAAGGAGCGAGGCGCCGATCCCGCCAATCACCGCCCAGAAGACGATGATCGGAACGATGCTCTGCGCCAGGGTCATCGCGATGGCGCCGACGGCGTACCCGAGCAGCCCGATTACGTAGGCGCGTTTGCGGCCGATGAGGTCGCCGACTTTGCTGCCAATGAGAATGAAGGCGGCTGAGACCAGCGCCTCAAGCGCGATCGCCGACTGGACGTCACTGACCGGGACGCCGATATCCCGCACCACGGCGGAGATCGACACGTTCATGATTGACGTGTCGACGACGAGCACGAACATCGCCATCGCCAGCAGAAGCGCCAGTCTTCCGTTGAACGGCACAACCTGAGGGGCCGCGTTCGGCTGAGTCACGGGGCAACGATCCCATCCGGCAGCCGAAAGGGGAATCCCCCCGGCGGGGTGATATGCGCAGACGCACGACCACGCCAGCCCCCTCCCCCGTCCGAGCGCCGATAGCATTGCCGGGTGTCGACAGGGGTGATCGCAGAGCCGCGCGGCAGCCGCCTCGACGCCTGGTACGCGGCGAAACCGACCGTGCGGAAGGTGTGGCACTGGGCGGGCCCCGGCGCGGTGCTGCTCACCGCCGCCGTCACCCGGCTCTGGTACCTCGGCCACCCCGACGCCCTGGTCTTCGACGAGACCTACTACGTCAAAGACGCCTACACGCTGATGAACCTCGGCTACGAGGCGCGCTGGCCCGAGGGCGCCAACGACAGCTTCAACGCCGGCAACCCCGACATCTACACCACCGACCCGAGCTTCGTGGTGCACCCGCCGCTCGGCAAGTGGATCATCGCCGCCGGCCTCGCCGTGTTCGGCGCCGAGAACCCGGTCGGCTGGCGAATCGCCACCGCTGTGGTCGGCATCCTGGCCGTGGCGCTGCTGATGCTGATCGCGTTCTTCCTGTTCCGCTCCACCCTGCTGGCCAGCATCGCCGGCGGCCTGATGGCGATCGACGGCAACGCCATCGTGATGAGCCGGGTCGCGCTGCTCGACAACTCGCTGATGTTCTTCGCCCTGCTCGGCTTCGGCGCCATCCTGCTCGACCGCGGCTGGACCGAACGGCGGCTCAGGCTATGGCTGGCGATGCAAGCGGATGCCGGTGGCCCCACCGACTGGGGACCGGCGCTGTGGTGGCGGCCCTGGCTGCTCGCCGCCGGGCTGATGCTTGGGCTGGCGGCATCCGTCAAGTGGAGCGGACTCTACTTCCTGGCGTTCTTCGCCGTGTACACCCTGGTCGTCGACGCGCTCGACCGGCGCCGCCTCGGCATCCCGTTCTGGTTGAGCGGCACCGTGCTGAAGCAGGGTCCGGTGAGCTTCCTGCTCGCCGTGCCGATCGCGGTGGTCGCCTACCTGATCACCTGGACCGGCTGGTTCGCCAGCGACGGCGGCTACTACCGGCACTGGGTGGAAGACGGCAGCCTGGCCTGGACCGGTGGCCTCGCCTGGGTGCCGGCCGAATGGCAGAACTTCTGGCACTACCAAGTGTCGGTGTACAACTACCACGTCGGTGAGAACCGCCCGCACAGCTACCAGGCCAACCCGCTCGGCTGGCTCCTGATGCTGCGGCCGACGAGCATGTTCTACCGCGGTTCGAGCCTCGGCGAGAACGATTGCACCGCGTCGCAGTGCGGTGAGGCGATCGCCGGCATCGCGAACCCGATCATCTGGTGGGCGGCCACCGCCGCGGTGCTGTACCTGATCTACCGGCTGGCGCGCTACCGCGAGTGGCGGGTGGGCGCGATCCTGGTCGGCGTCGCCGCCGGGTACCTGCCCTGGCTGCTGTACCTGGACCGCACCGTGTTCCAGTTCTACACAATCGCGTTCGAGCCCTACCTGCTGCTGGCGCTGACCGCCGTGATCGGCATCATTCTGGGCAAGCCGAGTGATCCGCGCTGGCGCCGGGAGGGCGGCATCCGTGTGGTCGCGGTGTACCTGCTGTTCGCGATCGGGGTGAGCGTGTTCTTCTGGCCGCTCTGGACCGGGATGCAGGTTTCGTGGGAGTTCATCCAGCTGCACTACTGGGTGCCCAGCTGGCGCTGACGCAACTGTTACGCACCGTTGCGGCGGTGGCACGTAACACTTCCGCCACCCCAGTACGGTTGAGGCCATGGCTGATCGCGAATACGGTTTCAAGACGCGCGCAATTCACGCGGGCAACATCCCCGACCCGGTGACCGGAGCCCGCGCGCTGCCGATCTACCAGACCAGCGCGTTCGTGTTCGATGACACCGCGGATGCCGCGGCCCGCTTCGCGCTGCAGAAGTACGGCAACATCTACAGCCGGGTCGCGAACCCCACCGTCGCCAGCTTCGAGGAGCGCATCGCCAGCCTCGAGGGCGGCCTCGGCGCCGTCGCCACCGCCAGCGGCCTCTCCGCCCAGTTCATCACCTTCGCCTCCCTCGTCGGCACCGGCGATCACGTGGTCGCCTCGGCCAGCCTGTACGGCGGCTCGGTCACCCAGCTCGACGTCACGCTGCGCCGCTTCGGGGTGGAGACCACCTTCGTGCACTCCTCCGAACCGGCCGACTACGCCGCCGCAATCACCGACAAAACCAAGCTGATCTTCGCCGAGATCGTCGCCAACCCGTCCGGTGAGGTCGCCGATCTGGAGGGACTGGCGGATGTCGCGCACGCGCACAACATCCCGCTGATCATCGACTCCACCATCGCCACCCCCTACCTGAACCGTCCGATCGAGTGGGGCGCGGACATCGTGGTGCACAGCGCCACCAAGTTCCTCGGCGGGCACGGCACCACCCTTGGCGGCGTCGTCGTCGAGTCGGGCCGCTTCCACTGGGCGAACGAGCACTTCCCTCTGTTCGACCAGGAAGTGCCGCACTACGGCGGACTGAACTGGCACGGCAACTTCGGCGAGTATGCCTTCCTCACCCGGTTGCGCGCCGAGCAACTGCGCGACATCGGACCGACGCTCGCCCCGCACTCGGCATTCCTGCTCGCGCAGGGCGTGGAGACGCTGCCGTACCGCATCCAGGCGCATGTCGACAACGCCCGCGTGGTCGCCGAGTGGCTCGAGAACGACCCGCGCATCGAGTACGTGAACTGGGCGGGCCTGCCGTCGCACGCGCACTTCGACCGGGCGAAGAAGTACCTGCCGGCCGGACCCGGCTCGGTGTTCAGCTTCGGCGTCAAGGGCGGCCGCGCGGCCGGCCAGAAGCTGATCGAGTCGGTGAACCTCGCCAGCCACCTGGCCAACATCGGTGATGCGAAGACGCTGATCATCCACCCCGGATCCACCACCCACGCGCAGCTCACCGAGCAGCAGCTGGCCGAGGCGGGCGTCGGCGCCGGCCTCGTGCGACTGTCGGTGGGTATCGAAGACGTCGCCGACATTGTTGATGATCTTGACCAGGCGCTCAGCCAGGCGATAGGAGACTAGGCGCATGACGAACACCCAGACCGTGGAGACTCAGGCCGGCGAGACTCAGGCTGGCGACATCCAGACCGTCCAGCTCAGCAACGGCCTCACCTGCGAAATGCCGGCGAACTCACCGCTGGCGAAGCTGCTGCGCTCGCAGCGCACCTGGGTGGGGCCAACCGCGAAGGAACGCCTCGCCATCCTGCGCAAGGCCAAGACGGTGGCGATCGTCGGCGCCTCGCCGAACCCGGCTCGCTCCAGCTACTTCGTGGGCACATACCTGCAGCAGTCCAGCGACTACGAGCTGTACTTCGTCAACCCGAACGCTTCCGAGATCCTCGGCCAGAAGGCATACCCCGACTTGGCGTCGCTGCCCGTGGTGCCCGACATCGTCGACGTGTTCCGCAAGGCCAGCGACATCCCGTCGGTGATTGACGACGTGCTCGCCGTTGGTGCTAAGACGGTGTGGGTGCAGCTGGGCATCTGGAATCAGGATGCCGCGATCTACGGAGAATCGAAGGGCCTGACCGTGGTCATGGACCGCTGCATCAAGGTTGAGCACGCCCGCTTCGGCGGCGGCCTGCAACTGATGGGCTTCGACACCGGCGTGATCAGCGCCCGCAAGACCCTGCGCTAGGTCTCCACCCCGTCGGATACACTCTGCGCCGCGGCCCGCGCCGCCGCGGCCCGCGCCGCCGCGCCCCGCGCCAGGCCTGCGCAGTACGGCAGCGTTTCGCCTCGACACGCCGCTCGAAGCCGATGCTGGAGGGCGTGTCCCGCCGAATCGCTGCCGTACTGCGCGCAGCGCGTTCGCGCGACTCGGGCTACCCGGGCAGCTGCAGCTCCGCGGCATCCGTCACCGGCAGGTTGCAGACGAAGTCGTGGCAGAGATACGCGGCAGGCTCGCCGTCGCGCGTCACCCGACCCTCGTACAGCTCGAACCCCGCCGCGGCCCAGGCCTCGGCCTGCGCCGACGTCACCACGCTCGAGACTCCCCCGACCGGCAGCCATCGGCGCGCCATCGACGCCAACTCCGAATCGGGGGCATCGCTCACCACCACCAGCTGGGTGACGTCTGCGGCGAGCGCGGTCATCACACCCAGCGACGCGCCGAACGAGATCGGTTGCTGCATCGCGAGCGGCGCGAACAGCTCCATCGCCCGCCGGCTGGCGTCGCGGTAGGTCAGTTCGCCCGTCAGCAGGAACAGGCGATGAGCAGCGGATGCCATGGCGCTGATGCCGCTCGGATAGGCTCCCTCGCTCGGATCGTTCTCCAGCGCGGTGCCGTGCGCCGCGAGCACCGGGTCAGGTCCGCCGGGCACCGCGAACGGCGCGTGGGTACCGTGCGGGTCCGAACCCTCCGTTTTCAGCTCAGCACCGAGCGGCAACGGGCGCGAGATGCACGAATCCACCAGCTCCCGCGCAATGACCGCGTACCGCACCTCCCCGGTCGCGAGCGCGAGCTGCAGCAGGGCGGAGGCGAGCATGCCGTAGTCCTCCAGCGTCGCAGAGGCCCCAGACATCCGCTCCCTCGTTGACGCACGCACCAGGCTGCCGTCCGCACGACGGTGAGTGGCAAGCAGGTAGTCAGCGACGGATGCCGCGGCATCCACCCAGTCCGGTCGCTGCAGCAGCGTTCCGGCGAGCGCGAGCGCCTCGATGGCCAGTCCGTTCCAGCCGGTGAGCACCTTGTCGTCGAGAGCGGGCGGCTGCAGTCCGGAGCGGTCGGTGTAGCGGTAGTACTCGCCCTCGACCTTGCGACCGTCGATGATGCTCTCGCTGTCCTGCCCTGACGCGAACCCGCCGGTCGGAATGCGCAGCACGCCGAGCAGGAACTCGGCGATGCCCTCCGCGACCTCGACCCGTTCGGCGCGGGCGTAGGCCGAGAGCAGCAGCGCGTTGTCGTAGAGCATGCGTTCGTAGTGCGGCTCCGACCAGTCGCGTTCGGTGGCGTAGCGGAAGAAGCCGCCCTCCTCCCGGTCACGCAGCGGCGAGGCGGCCATGGCGTCGAGCATCCGCCCGGCGAGCGCCTGCGCGTTGACGCTGTCGGACGCGCCCGCCGAGCCCCGATCGAGCAGGAACAGCAGCACGGTCGCCACCGGGAACTTCGGCGCCAAGCCGAACCCGCCGTACTCGCGGTCCTCATGCGCCGTGAATTCGGCGGTGATGTCGGCCAGTTGCTCCAGCGTCGGCAGTACCCCCGGAGTCGCCCGGCTGGACGCCGCAATCGCCCGCGCCACGGCGTCGCCGGTGGCTTCCACGTCGGGGCGGCGCTCCGACCAGGCCTCGAACACGGCGTCGAGCAGCTCCCGGAACGACGGCCTGCCCTGCATCGCCACCGGCGGAAAGTACGTGCCGGCGTAGAACGGATGCCCGCCCGGCGTGACGAACACGGTGAGCGGCCAGCCCAGCTGCCGCGTGAACGCCCCTGCAGACGCCATGAAGCTGCTATCGACATCCGGGTGTTCCTCGCGGTCCACCTTGATCGCCACGAACTTCTCGTTCAGCACCCCGGCGAGCGCCGGGTCGCTGAAGCTCTCTCGCGCCATCACATGGCACCAGTGGCAGGTGGAATACCCGATGGAGACCAGCACCGGGATGTCGCGGCGGGCGGCTTCGG
>JBEVDR010000083.1:0-12207 GCA_040513215.1 Microbacteriaceae bacterium
CTTCAGCGGGAGTGGCCCTCCTCAGCGGAGCGCCGCAGCAGCACCTGTGCTCGGTTCTTGTGCGGCAGGTGCGGTTTGGCATCCAGTTCGGCTAGGCAGCGCTCGAGGCTGAGCTCCCCGATCGAGCGCAGCGCTGCAATTACCGCAATCACCGCGGACGGCTCGGTGCGCTCGGCGCCTGTTCCGCTCCCGGTTTCGCTCCAGCGCGCCAGGTCGGTCAATGTGCGCAGGGGAGAGGTCAGCCGTAGCGGGCCGATCGCACTCTCCTCGGCGGGTTCAAGGGATACTTCACGCACGATGGTGGGACCGCTGGTGACCCGTCCGATCCGCGCGTCGAGCCGCACGCAGAAGGTGTGCCGGAGTGGGGGAGCCACCGCCGCGCCCCACACCCACGCCGCCGTCCACTGCTCCGCGATCAGGCGTGGGTGACGCCCGGCCGCGACCACCGCGGCGCGCAGCGATCGTGAGTCGAACTCGTCGAGCGAGGCGAAGCAGTCGTCGACGCCATACAGCTCGCCGTCCAGTCGCATGGCGCACAGCTCACCGAGCGGGAACTCCCGCGCCGAGAGCACCAGCACGCGACGATCGACCATAGCGGCATCCTGCATCAGGAGCGAGCCGGCCGCCGTCCTCCGCTCAGAGCGGTGGACAACAACGCACTGTGGAGATGGTTAGCCGAGCGCGTTCAACCACACCTTGCGGGCGTCCAGCGCTTCCTGGGCGTCAGCGATCTTGCGCTTGTCACCGGAGGCCTGGGCCGCGGCAAGTTCATCCTCAAGCTTCGCGATCGCATCGTGCAGCTGGCTGGCGAGTCCCTCGGAACGAGCCTTCCGCTCCGGGTTATTCTTCTCCCAGTACTCCTCGTCCAGCTTGCGCACAGCGTTTTCGATGGTGCGCAGCCGGTCTTCGACCACCTTGACCTGATCGCGCGGAACCTTGCCGATGGCATCCCACTTCTGCTGGATGCGGGTGAGCGCCTCGCGGGCCTTGACCCGGTCGGTCTCGGCGAGGATCGGTTCCGCCTCGGCCAGCAGGGCGAGCTTCAGCTCGAGGTTCGCGGTGTATTCCTCGTTGTCGCGGGCGTCGATCTCGTTCTTCGCCCCGTACAACGCGTCGCCCGCGGCCTTGAACCTGGCCCACAGGGCGTCGTCGAACTTCTTGCCCGCCCGACCGGACTTCTTCCACTCGTCAAGCAGGTGGCGGTAGCTGGGGATGCCGTCCGCACCCTTCGGTACTAGCGCCTCTGCCTCCTCGGCGAGCTGCTGCTTGCGGGCACGGGCCTCACGGTGCACCGTGTCGAGCTCGGCGAAGAACGCCTTGCGGTGCTGCTCGATCGTGGTGCGGGCGGCGCGGAACCGCTTCCACAGCTCGTTGCTCTCGGCCTTCGGAAGTCGCGGACCGTCCTGCTGGTGCTTCTGCCAGCGGGTGAAGATGTCATCGATCTGCGCGGAGACGTGCTTCCACTGCGCCTTCGCGGGATCGGCCGCGGCGAGAGTCTCGGCCTCGACCACCAGCGCTTCACGCTCGGCGAGGGCCGCATCGACAGCAGCCTTGGCTTCCGCGGACTGCTTCTCGGTGAGTTCCCCGACGGTTGAACCGAGCGCGGCCAACCGGGTCTGCAGCGAGGCGAGATCGCCGACGGCATTGGCGTTCTGCACGGTCGCAGACAGCGACGTCACCGCCTTCGCGATGTCGTTCGCGGGCGCGCCCCGCTTGGCGCGCTGCTCCAGCAGCGTCACCTGCCCTGCCAGCTCCGTGAACTTGCGCTCGAAATAGGCCAGCGCCTCTTCTGCCGTGCCGTCGGGGTATTGCCCGACCGCGCGCTCGCCAGCCGCATCGCGGACGAATACGGTTCCGGTCTCATCTACGCGGCCCCAGGGAGCCTGATCGTCGGTTGCCACAACATCACCTCTTGGTTCAACGCCGATTGCCTCTAACCGGCAAGCACACAGCTTATTGCACGCTATTGGAGCGCGACACCTGTAATCGTTGTCGGAACCACCGGCGCGCCGTCGGTGGCGCCGTCGACGATGCCCGCGTCAGTGATCGCGGCCTTCATCTCGTCGAGCCCGCTGGTGACCTGCCCGAGCACGGTGTAGCCGCCCGCGGCATCCGCGGGAATGGTGGTGTCGTCATAGACGATGAAGAACTGGCTGCCCATGCTGAACGCGTCGCCACCCTGGCGTGCCATGGCGATGGTTCCGGCCGGGTAGACGTCGTCTGCGGGCGCGTTCTCGATCGGTCCGTAGCGGAAATCGGGTCCGCCGCTGCCGGTGCCCTCCGGGTCGCCGCACTGCAGGACGAAGAAGCCGCCATTGGTCAGTCGGTGGCAGGTGGTGCCGTCGTAGAACCCGTTCTGTGCGAGGCTGACGAACGCTGCGACGCCCTGCGGGGCGGCGGCGCCGTCCAGTTCGATACCGAGCGGGATGTCGTTGAGCGCCAGCTCCCCGGTCCACACCCGGTTCTCGGCCAACGCCGGGTCGGGAACCTCGCCGGTGTTCTCGCCGGTGGCCTCCGGGGTGGGCGTCGCCGAGGGGGATGCCGCAGGCTCCGGCGTGCCTGGCCCCTGCGTGAAGTAAAGCACCTGGGCCACCGTGACCACGGTGGCGATCACCACGACGCCGATGAGGGCGGCGATGTTGTCGCGCTTCCTTCGGGTCAGCTGGGCCGCATGCACCTGATGGCGCGCCTGGTAGCGGCGAAGCCGATCACGCGCGTCGCGGTCCTGTTGAGTGCTCTTGGCCACACGGTCCTCCATAGACGATGGGCACAGACGCCCAGAAGAACTGTACTGACGCTCACAGACCGCGGCCAAAACGACCGGGCGCGAGCGGCGTCGTGGGTGCCGATTAGCATGAAGACTATGACCGGTCAGCCAGGACTCCGCGGCGGAGCGACCCCGCTCGCGGTGCGCATGCGCCCGAAATCTCTGGACGAAGTAGCCGGTCAGAAGCACCTTCTGGGCAAGGGTTCGCCGCTTGTCGGGCTCGCCACCGACACCACGGGGGAGCGCGGCTCGGTGTCGGTGATCCTCTGGGGTCCGCCCGGCACCGGGAAGACCACGCTGGCGCAGACCGTCGCCCACAGCTCCGGGCGCCGCTTCGTCGAGTTGTCCGCGGTGTCCGCCGGGGTGAAAGACGTGCGCCAGGTGATGGACGAGGCACTCTCCACCCGCGACCTGTACGGCGTGTCCACGGTGCTGTTCCTCGACGAGATCCACCGCTTCACCAAGGCGCAGCAAGACGCCCTGCTGCCCGGAGTGGAGAACGGCTGGGTGATCCTGATCGCCGCCACCACCGAGAACCCCTCGTTCTCGGTGATCTCGCCGCTGCTGTCCCGCTCGCTGTTGCTCACGCTCGAGCAGCTGAGCGACGAAGACCTGGGCACGGTCATCGACCGTGCGGTCACCGATCCGCGCGGGCTGGATGACGCCGTCACGCTCGCCGACGATGCACGGGCCGCCCTCATCCGGCTGGCATCCGGCGATGCCCGCCGTGCCCTCACCGCGTTGGAAGCGTCGGCCGCCTCGGCCACGGCCGAGAGCACGGCCACGGCCGATGAAAAGCCCGCGATCACCGCCGACATCGTCGCCCGTGCCGTCGACCGCGCCCTGCTGCGCTACGACCGGCAAGGTGACGAGCACTACGACGTGATCAGCGCGTTCATCAAATCGATCCGCGGATCGGATGCCGACGCCGCCCTGCACTACCTGGCCCGGATGATCGAGGCCGGAGAAGACGCGAAGTTCATTGCCCGCCGGATCATCGTCAGCGCCTCCGAAGACATCGGCATGGCCGACCCGCAGGCGCTGCCGATCGCCGTGGCGGCCGCGCAGGCCGTGCAGCTGATCGGCATGCCCGAGGGAAGGATCCCGCTCGCGGAAGCCGTGGTCTACCTGGCAACGGCACCGAAATCCAACGCCGCATACGAGGGCATCAACGCGGCGATCGCCGACGTGCGGGCCGGCGAGTTCGGTCGAGTGCCGAAACCGCTGCGCGACGCCCACTATCCCGGCGCGAAACGCCTCGGTCACGGCAAGGGCTACCTCTACGCGCACAACTCCGAGATCGGCGTCGTCACCCAGCAGTACCTGCCGACCGAACTCGCCGGCCGCGACTACTACCAGCCCACCGAACACGGCTTCGAGCGGGAGATCAGCGCCCGCTGGGCGAAACTGCGAAAGATCATCCGAGGCCACTGACGAGCCAGTGACAAACGGATGCCGCAAAACCCGCGGCGTCTGTTAGTCTGGTCGCTGCCTAATATCGGTTTCTCGCGTGCGGCTGCGTCGAGGATCTGATCAGTGAGCGATGGTCTGTAGCCGGCCAGTCTCCGTGGCGAATCCCTCTAACTTTCACCGGTCATCCGTTGTGCGCTCATGCGTGGTCGCAAACCGGCCGGTGCCATCGTTGGACTCTGACAGAAAAGGAAACCGTGTCTACCAAGTCACGTACTCGTAGCAAGACCCGCCTCTCGCGCGCCCTGGGCATTCCCCTGACGCCGAAGGCAGCCAAGTACCTCGAAAAGCGCCCGTACGCTCCCGGCGAGCACGGCCGCACCAAGCGCAAGGCTGACAGCGACTACGCCGTCCGTCTGCGCGAGAAGCAGCGACTGCGCGCCCAGTACGGCATCCGCGAAGCACAGCTGAAGATCGTCTTCGCTGAGGCCCGCCGCGCCCCGGGACTGACCGGTGAGAACCTGGTCGAGCTGCTCGAGATGCGTCTTGACGCGCTCGTGGTTCGTGCCGGCTTCGCCCGCACCACCGCGCAGGCTCGCCAGCAGATCGTGCACCGTCACATCCTGATCGACGGCCAGCTTGTTGACCGCCCGTCGTACCGCGTCAAGCCGGGACAGCTCATCCACGTGAAGCCGAAGAGCGAATCGATGGACATGTTCCAGGTTGCGGCCGCCGGCGGCCACGCCGACGTGCTGCCGAAGGTCCCCGAGTACATCGACGTCGAGCTCGACAAGCTGCAGGCACGCCTGGTGCGTCGCCCGAAGCGCGCCGAGGTCCCGATCACCGCTGAGGTTCAGCTCGTGGTCGAGTACTACGCGGCCCGCTAAGCAGCGCGCTTACCAAGCACAGCGCTTACCCGAAGGGCGGGGCATCCACCGGATGTCCCGCCCTTCGTCTGTCTCCGCCCGCTCAGGTTCGCACTCGGCCACCCGATAAGCTGAGTAGTCGGACCTATCGTCGAGGGAGAATCGCTATGAAGAAAGCACTGTGGCTGCTGATCGGCGTCATCGCCGGTTTCGTCGTTGCCCACCAGGTCAACAAGACCCCCGAGGGTCGGCAGTTCTTCGCCGACGTCGACGACAAGGCCCGATCCTTCGGCAACGCCGTGGTCGACGGCTACAAGTCGCGTGAGGCCGAGCTGCGTGCAGCCGTCGCGGACGCCGAAGAGGCCATCGCCGACCTCGCCAAGCGCGTCAAGTAGTAGCCCCCGCCGGACCCAGGTCCGCATCCCCGCCAACACCCCACCAGGACTCCATGCAAACCGCTGACATCCAACGCCGCTGGCTCGACTTTTTCGGCCAGCGCGGACACACCGTCGTTCCCTCCGCCTCGCTGGTGAGCGACGACCCGACTCTGCTCTTCACCGTCGCCGGCATGGTGCCGTTCATCCCGTACCTCACCGGGCTGGTACCGCCGCCCGTGCCGCGCGCGACGAGCGTGCAGAAGTGCATCCGCACCCTGGACATCGACGAGGTGGGCAAGACCACCCGGCACGGCACGTTCTTCCAGATGAACGGCAACTTCTCCTTCGGCGACTACTTCAAGGAGCAGGCGATCGCGTACGCCTGGGAGCTGCTGACCACGCCGGAGCGGGACGGCGGCCTCGGCTTCGACGAGAAGGACCTCTGGGTCACCGTCTACGAGGACGATGACGAGGCCGCGGGCTACTGGAAGAAGATCGCCGGCCTGCCCGACGAGCGTATCCAGCGCATGGGCAAGGCGGACAACTACTGGCACACCGGCCAGTCCGGACCGGCAGGGCCCTGCTCGGAGATCTACGTCGACCGTGGACCGCAGTACGGCCCGGATGGCGGCCCGGCCGTCGACGACACCCGCTACATCGAGATCTGGAATCTCGTGTTCATGCAGTACCTGATCGACGACGTCACCTCCAAGACCGACTTCCGCATCGTCAGCGAACTGCCGCGGAAGAACATCGACACCGGCATGGGCATGGAACGCGTCGCGTTCCTCAAGCAGGGCGTGGAGAACTTCTACGAGATCGACCAGGTTCGCCCGGTGCTCGACAAGGCGGCCGAGTTGTCGGGACGCCGCTACGGTGCCGACCACGAAGATGACGTACGGATGCGGGTGATCGCCGACCACGTGCGCTCCTCGCTGATGCTGATGTCCGACGGCGTTACCCCGTCGAACGAGGGCCGCGGCTACATCCTGCGCCGCCTGATGCGCCGCACCGTCCGCGCGATGCGTCTGCTCGGCGTCGAGGACCCCACCTTCACCGAACTGTTCCCCGCCTCACGCGACGCGATGAAGGCGTCATACCCCGAGGTGGAGACCGAGTATGACCGGATCAGCCGGCTCGCGGTCGGCGAGGAGGAGGCGTTCCTGCGCACCCTCGCCAGCGGAACCACCATCCTTGACCTCGCGGTCGCCAAGACCAAGGATGACGGCGCCGAGCAGCTGCCCGGCGACACCGCGTTCCTGCTGCACGACACGTTCGGCTTCCCGATCGACCTCACCCTCGAAATGGCCGACGAGGCCGGGCTTACCGTCGACCGTGACGCGTTCGACAAGCTGATGTCTGACCAGCGTGCCCGCGCCAAGGCCGACGCCAAGTCGCGCAAGACCACGCTCGCCGACCTGTCGGTGTACAGCGCCTTCCGCGCCCAGGGCGAGACCGTGTTCACCGGCTACGAGTACCTGCAGACCGAGAGCTCCGTGCTCGGCCTCATCGTCGGCGGAGAGAGCGTGACCCGCGCGGTCGCCGGCGACATCGCCGAGGTCATCCTCGCCGAGACGTCGCTGTACGCCGAGTCCGGCGGCCAGGAGTCGGACTCCGGCAGCATTGTCGGAGTCGGCTTCGACCTCGAGGTGCTCGATGTGCAGCGTCCGGTCAAGGGACTGATCAGCCACAAGGTGCAGGTGCGCTCCGGTGAGGTCGGCGTCGGCGACGCCGCCACCAGCGTGGTCGACCCGGCATGGCGTCAGGCCGCCACCCAGGCGCACTCCGCCACCCACCTGATCCATGCGGCACTGCGACAGACCCTGGGCCCGGATGCGCACCAGGCCGGCTCGTACAACAAGGCCGGCTACATGCGCCTGGACTTCAACTGGAACAAGCCGCTGTCGGCCGAGACCCGCACCGAGATCGAAGAGATCGCCAACAACGCGGTGCACGAGAACCTGGAGGTCGTCACCCGCATCATGCCGCTGGACGAGGCCAGGCAGCTCGGCGCCATGGCGCTGTTCGGCGAGAAGTACGGCCAGACCGTGCGGGTTGTCGACATCGGCGGCCCCTGGTCGCGTGAGCTCTGCGCCGGCACCCACGTCACCCGCTCGTCCGAGGTGGGCCTGATCAACCTGATCAGCGAGTCCAGCGTCGGCTCCAGCAACCGGCGCGTGGAATCCCTCGTCGGCCTCGACGCGTTCCGCGACCTGGCCACCGAGCGCACCATCGTCTCGCAGCTGACCTCGACGCTGAAGACCCCGCGTGAGCATCTGCCCGAGCGGATTGCCGACCTGATGGCGAGCCTCAAGGCGGCCGAGAAGAAGATCGCCCAGTTCGAGTCCGCGGCGCTGTCCGGACGAGTTCCCGCGATCGCTGCTACAGCCACTCGCCTCGGTGAGAACACCGTGGTGCTCGAGAACCTCGGCGAGATCGCCTCGGCCGACGACATCCGGAGCCTTGCCACCGCGGTGCGGGAGCGCCTCGGCAGCGATGCCGCGGTCGTCGCCCTCGCCGGGTCGGTATCGGGCAAGCCCGCGATCATCGTCGCCACGAACGCCGCGGCCCGCGCCAATGGCGTCAAGGCGGGCGCGCTCGCGAAGCTCGCCGCAGGCGTGCTCGGCGGCGGCGGCGGCGGCAAGGACGACCTGGCCCAGGGCGGCGGATCAGACGCGACCGCGATTCCCGCCGCGATCGACGCAGTGCGTTCCGCACTCGTCCGGTAGCGTGCGCGCAGGAAGACGACTCGGCGTCGACGTGGGCAAGGCCCGCGTCGGCGTCGCGGTGAGCGACCCGCACGGCATGCTGGCGACCCCGGTCGCGACCGTGCAACGGACGGATGACGCGGTACGCCAGGTGCTCGCCCACGCCGCAGAGCACGAGGTGATCGAGCTCGTGGTGGGGCTGCCGCTGTCGCTGTCCGGCGCAGAAACGCCGTCCACCGCCGACGCGAGGCAGTTCGCCGCGCTGCTCGCGGCCGGAACAGACGCCCCGGTGCGAATGGTGGACGAACGGCTGTCGACGGTCACCGCGCAGTCCGCGCTGCACGCCAGCGGCCGCAACACCAAGAACTCCCGCTCAGTGATTGACCAGGTGGCGGCCGTGATAATTTTGCAGCACGCTCTGGACACCGAACGTTCGGGCGGTACCCCGCCCGGCAGCATCGTCGCCCCCGAGTAAGGATTACTGTGGCCCAAGAACCGAGCTGGGACGAGATTTTCACGCCCACGCCCGAATCCGGACCGGAGACCCCATCCGGGCCGGCCGTCCCGGAGAGCCGCCGAGCCCTGCGCGAGGAATCCGGTCCCGGCCGCCGCGGGGGCGCCGGTCGATCGCGACCACCGCGCCGGAAGCGGCGCCTGGGCTGGCTCTGGGCGCTGATCGCCGTTCTCGCCGTGCTGGGCGCCGGAACGGCCGCCGTCTGGTTCAGCTTTGAGGACCAAGTGCGCTCGGTGCTCGGCTGGGAGCTCCCGAACGACTACGAGGGCACCGGCAACGGCGAACCGGTCACCGTCGTCATCGTCGACGGCCAGGTCGGCTCCGATGTCGCGCAAAGCCTGGTCGACGCCGGCGTGACCATGACGTTCGACGCGTTCTACGACCTGGCCGTGGCGGAGAACCCCACGTTCACGCCCGGCGCGTACACGTTGCAGAAGGAAATGAGTGCGGCGGCTGCCCTGGCAGCCCTGCAAGACCCCGTGAACCACGTCACCGCCAAGGCGACGATCCCCGAGGGCATCACCCTTGACCGGGTCTTCGCCACGCTGAGTGAGGCGACCGGCGTTCCCGTCGAAGAGTACGAGGCAGCAGCCGCCAACCCGGCCACATTCGGCATCCCCACCGAGGCGCCGAGCTTGGAAGGGTACCTGTTCCCCGCCACCTACACGTTCGACCCGGGCATCGGCGCGCACGACCAGATCGCGCACCTCGTGAGCACCATGGTCCAGCGGCTTGACCGGCTGGGCGTGGCACCCGAGGACCGGCACCGCGTTCTCACCACGGCATCCCTGATCCAGCGCGAGGCGCGCCTGCACGATGACTTCTTCAAGGTGTCCCGCGTCATCCAGAATCGTCTGGATAAGGGGATGATGCTGCAGTTCGACTCCACCTCGCACTATGGCTACGCGGTCACCCATGGCGAGAGCTCCGCCGGCGAAACCGTGTTCACCACCGACGAGGAACGCGCCGACCCGAACCCGTTCAACACCTACGCGAACACCGGGCTGCCGGTCGGCCCGATCTCGGCACCCGGCGATGATGCACTGGATGCCGCGCTGCATCCGGTCGAGGGAACCTGGCTCTACTTCGTCACGGTCAACCTGGAATCCGGCGAGACCGTGTTCACCACCACCACTGCCGAGCACAATGCCGCGGTGGAGCAGCTGCGCAGTTGGTGCCGAACCTCCGACTTCGACTGCTGAGCCGGCCATGACGACACACCTGGCCGTTCTCGGATCCCCGATCGCGCACTCCCAGTCCCCGGCGCTGCACCACGCCGCCTACCGCGTGCTGGGGCTCGACTGGGTCTACGACCCGATCGAGGTGACCGAAGACACCCTCGCCGCGTTCGTCACCTCGCGCGACAGCAGCTGGCGCGGGCTGTCCCTCACGATGCCGTTAAAGCAGCAGGTGCTTCCGCTACTTGATGAGCTCGACGAGCTCGCCACGCTCACCGGTGCAGCGAACACGCTGCTCTACACCGACCGCGGGCGACTCGGGTTCAACACCGATGTCTTCGGCATCACCGAGCCGCTGCGCACGGCCGGTCTCGATACCGTCCGCTCCGGCGTCATCCTCGGGGCCGGAGCCACCGCGGCATCCGCGCTGGTCGCCCTGTCCCAGCTCGGCGCCGACTCGGTCACCATGGCGGCGCGCAGCCCGCAGAAGGCCTTCCCCCTGGTGGATCTCGGCGGGCAGTTGGGCGTGCGCGTGGATGTCTGCGCCCTCGATGACGCCGTAGCGCGGGATGCCGACGTAGTGCTGAGCACCCTGCCGAACGGTGCCACGGTGAGCCTCGACTTCACAACCAGGGTGCGCGAGACGGCCGTGCTGTTCGATGTCGCGTACAAGCCCTGGCCGACCAGTCTCGCGACCGCCTGGTACGAGGCGGCCGGCCGCGTCGTCCCCGGCATCGAGATGCTGATCGCGCAGGCACTCCTGCAGGTGCGCATCTTCGTTCAGGGCGCCGCCGACACCCCGCTGCCGGATGAAGCCGCCGTACACGCGGCGATGCGCGCCGCAGTCCATGCCCCTGCCTGATATCAGGCACCCCCAGCTGTGGGAAGATTGAACAATGCTTCGTTGGTTGACCGCTGGTGAGTCTCACGGCCCCGAATTGATTGCCGTCCTTGAGGGCCTGCCGGCCGGTGTTCCGGTGCGGCTGGAGGATATCCGAGCCGACCTTGCCCGCCGCAAACTCGGCTACGGGCGCGGCGCGCGGATGAAGTTCGAGGAAGACGAACTGAACCTGTCCGGCGGTGTCCGGCACGGGCTCAGCCTCGGCAGCACCGTGGCGCTGCGCGTCGGCAACACCGAATGGCCCAAGTGGGTCGACGTGATGAGCCCCGAACCGGTGGACCCGGAGAAGCTCGCCGGCGGCCGTGGTGCCCCGCTGACCCGTCCCCGCCCCGGCCACGCAGACCTGGTCGGCATGCAGAAGTACGGCTTCGATGAGGCCCGACCGGTGCTCGAGCGCGCCAGCGCCCGGGAAACCGCCGCCCGGGTCGCTCTCGGCGCCGTCGCCAAGTCATTCCTGTCGGAACTCGGCATCCGCCTGGTCAGCCACACCCTGTCCATCGGCCCGGTCCGCGTGCCGGAAGGCAGCCCGCTGCCGAACCCGGATGACGTGGACACTCTCGATGCCGATCCGCTGCGCTGCTTCGATCCGGCGACGAGCGAACTCATGGTCGCCGAAGTCGACGCCGCCCACAAGGACGGCGACACACTCGGCGGCATCGTCGAGGTGCTCGCCTACGGCCTGCCGCCGGGACTCGGCTCCTACGTGCACTGGGACCGCCGACTCGACGCGCAGCTCGCGTCTGCACTGATGGGCATTCAGGCGATCAAGGGCGTCGAGGTCGGCGACGGCTTCCTCACTACCACCCGCCGCGGCTCCGCCGCGCACGACGAACTGGTGCAGAACGGCGACGCGATCGCCCGACTCAGCGACAAGGCCGGCGGTATCGAGGGCGGCATGTCCACCGGCACCGTGCTGCGGGTGCGCGCCGGGATGAAGCCCATCGCCACCATCCCGCACGCGCTGCGCACCGTGGATGTCGCCACCGGCTCTGCCGCGCCCGCCCACCACCAGCGCTCCGACGTCTGTGCCGTTCCGGCAGCCGGCGTGGTTGCTGAGGCGATGGTCGCGCTGGTGCTCGCAAACTCGGTGCTGGAAAAGTTCGGCGGCGACTCGGTCGCCGAGACCGCCCGCAACCTGCAGGGCTACCTCGACGCCATCCCGGACGCGCTCCGCACCGGCAACACCGCCATCTCGGCCGACTAACCCATGCCTTCCCCCATCGCCGTGTTCATCGGCGCGCCCGGCTCGGGCAAGACGAAGATCGGCAAACGCGTCGCGCGGCTGCTCGGGGTTCCCTTCATCGACACCGACAAGCGCATCGCCGCCGTGCACGGTGAGATCACCGGCATCTTCGAGAAGCACGGCGAAGCGCACTTCCGCGAACTGGAACACCAGGCCGTGCTCGACGCACTGTCGCAGGAGGCCATCGTCTCCCTCGGCGGAGGCGCCGTCATCCACGAACTGAGCAGGGCCGCCCTGCAGGGA
>JBEVDR010000084.1:0-12019 GCA_040513215.1 Microbacteriaceae bacterium
AGCCGCCTCCCGCCTGCCGAGCGCCTCTCCGCTGGTCGAGCTTGCGAGACCCCGAGTAGACTGGCCCGTTATGACTGACGGCCCCCTGATCGTGCAAAGCGACCGTACCGTGCTGCTCGAAGTGGCGCACCCGCTGGCCGCGGACGCCCGCCACGATCTCGCCATCTTCGCCGAGCTGGAACGCGCTCCCGAGCACATCCACAGCTACCGCATCACCCGGCTCGGCCTGTGGAACGCCCGCGCCGCCGGGCACAGCGCCGAAGACATGCTGGCGACGCTGACGAAGTACAGCAAGTTCCCGATTCCGCAGAGCGTCAGCGTTGACATCGGCGAGACGGTGGGCCGCTATGGCCGTCTCGTGATCGAGCGCGACCCGGACGGCGTGCTGACCCTGACTGCGACGGATGCCGCGGTACTCAGCGAAATCACCCGCGCCAAGAAGGTTGCCGCGCTGCTGTTCGAGAAGCGCGGCCCGCACACCTACGTGCTGCAGCCGTGGGCGCGCGGCGAGGTGAAGCAGGAGCTGCTGAAGCTCGGCTGGCCGGCCGAGGACCTGGCCGGCTACACCCCGGGAACCCCGCACGAGATCACCCTCGACGAGTCGGGTTGGGGACTGCGCGGCTACCAGCAGAAGGCCGTCGACAACTTCTTCGACCACGGCTCCGGCGTGGTGGTGCTGCCCTGCGGTGCCGGCAAGACCCTGGTCGGCCTCGGTGCCATGGCCACCGCGAAGACCACGACGCTGATCCTGGTCACGAACACCGTCTCGGCCCGGCAGTGGCGCGCGGAGCTGCTGAAGCGCACCACTCTCACCGAGGACGAGGTGGGCGAGTACTCCGGACAGACCAAGGAGATCAAGCCCGTCACCATCGCCACCTACCAGATCCTCACTGCGAAGCGGAAAGGCCAGTACGCCCACCTGGCGCTGCTCGACGCGCTGGACTGGGGCCTCGTGGTCTACGACGAGGTGCACCTGCTGCCCGCTCCGGTGTTCAAGCTCACCGCCGAGCTGCAGGCCCGCCGTCGACTCGGACTCACCGCGACGCTCGTCCGCGAAGACGGCCGCGAGGGTGACGTGTTCAGCCTGATCGGGCCGAAGCGGTTCGATGCGCCGTGGAAGGAGATCGAGGCCCAGGGCTACATCTCCCCCGCCTCCTGCTACGAGGTGCGCATCGACCTGCCGCAGCAGGAGCGACTGGAGTACGCGGCATCCGCTGACGACGCCCGATATCGACTGGCCGCCACCGCGCCCGCCAAGCTCGGCGTGGTCAAGCAACTGGTGGCCAAGCACGCCGGCGAGCGCATTCTGGTGATCGGGCAGTACCTCGACCAGATCGAGGAGCTGAGCGAGGCACTGGATGCCCCGCAACTGACGGGCAGCACGCCGGTGGCCGAGCGGGAGCGGCTGTTCCAGGAGTTTCGGGAGGGCCTCATCACCGTGCTCGTGGTGTCGAAGGTCGCGAACTTCTCGGTCGACCTTCCCGAGGCCACCGTGGCGATTCAGGTATCCGGGTCATTCGGCTCACGGCAGGAGGAGGCGCAGCGCCTCGGCCGGCTGCTGCGGCCGAAGGAGAGCGGCCTTCCGGCGCACTTCTACACCCTCGTCGCCCGCGACACCGTCGACCAGGACTTCGCCCAGAACCGGCAGCGCTTCCTCGCCGAGCAGGGCTACTCCTACGAGATCCTCGACGCGCACGCCCTGGAGGCGGTGGCGTAGCTTCGATTGCGGGGGAACGAGCGACCTAGCCTTGTCACGAGGAGTTCCCGTGCGTGTTGAGGTATCCCAGACGATTCAACGCTCCGTGGACGAGGTGTTCACGTTCTATGCTCGCGACTTCGTGACGAATCACTCGCGATGGGATCCGGATATGCATCTCGAACAGCTCACCGACGGGCCGATCGGGGTTGGCACCGTGATCCGACGGGTCAACACGCACTTCGGCGCTCCCGTCGAAGGGGTCATGGAGATTGTGGAGTACGAGCCGGGGAAGGCCATGGCGACCACGATCGCGGATGGCCCGGTCGAGATGCGCGGACGCGCGACCTTCACTAGTGCTGGCCCGAATGACAGCGTGCTCACGCTCACCGTGGAGGCCACCGGCATCGACGAGTCGGCGCGAGATCAGATGACGGGCCTGATCCAGCGAAGCCTGGGCAATATCAAGGACCTCATCGAGTCCGAACCGCCCGCTGCGTAGGCGAGCTAGCCCGCCGCGATCGGCGCTGGCCGCGTGCGGTCTAGCGCGACCGACACGGCGAGCGCACCCAGCGCCCCGCCCGTGGCGTATCGCTGCACCCGCAACCACCCAGGCCGGCGCGCCAGGAAGGCCCCGCTCGCCCCGGCGCCCAGCACGATCAGCGCGTTGAACGTCAGCGCGACCAGGATCTGCACGGCGCCCAGCTGCTGCGCCCGGGCGCGCGCTCGGTGTTCAAGCCGTCGGCCCTGCCGCACGATCGGCCGCCCAAACTGTTCACGATGGGCCTGGTCACCAACCTTCTGAACCCGAAGATCGCGATCATGCACGCCGCGCTGATCCCGCAGTTCCTGGGGCCGGATGCCGGCCACACCCAGGGCGTCGATGAGCGAGATCATCCGCCCACGCTATGCGCATCCGGGAGTTCCCGGGGATTGTTACAGCGGCTTCTGCATCTCCAGCTCGCGTTCACGGGCGTCCAGCACGTATGGGAAGGTGCGTCCGGTCACCCGGAACCCGCGCTTGCGGTAGTACGCCTGGGCCCGCGCGTTCTCCTCGTGCACATGCAGGGTGAGGATGCTGCCGCGGCCGCTCGCCCACTCCTCGATGCCGGTCAGCAGCGCGTCGGCAACGCCGAACTCGGGGCCGCGAAAGCGCGGGGTCACGTACACGCCGACCAACATCGGCTCCTCGTCCTCGGGCAGGAACACCCCCATGGTGCCGGCCCACTCCCCCCGGTAGATCGCCACGAGACTGGTGCCGGTGGCGCTCATGCCGCGGGCTGCGCGCATCCGCCATTCCGATTCCTGATGACCGGATGCCGCGGCAAACGTCTCGGCGAACGCCTCCGGCGTATCCTGCAACATCTCCAGCCGCAGGGCACGCACCTCGCGCCAGTCCGCGTCGGTGGTCGGTCGAATAATGAGGGCGTGCTCAGACATTCGCCCATGCTACGAGGCCGGCTAGGCCCGCTACGAAACCGGGCACGCCCGTTACGAAACCGGCTTGGCGCGCACGTACCGCAGCAGCAGGGTGCCGTCGTCGCCCGTGAGCACGTGGGCGAGCGTCATCCCGGTCGGCGCCACGCGCCCGCCGTCGGTGATGCGTCGTGCCGTTCCGCCCTCGAGGCGCGGGCTGAGGGTGAGGCACAGCTCGTCAACCGTGCCCTCTTCGATCAGCGTGCCGAGCAGGTGCGGGCCGCCCTCGCAGTGCACCTGCCGCAGTCCGCGCTCCGCCAGCAGTTCGCGCATCAACCGGGTGTCGACCGCGGTTCCGCCGCTGTCGAGCACGTCGCTGACCTCGGCGAGCGCGGCCCGACGCGCCGCCGGGGCCTGCCGGGTGGTGATCACCAGCGGGCGTACCGGAGCGTCGGAGAACAGCGGGCTGCCCGGGTCGAGGTCGAGTCGTGCCGACACCACGGCGACGACCGGGTGCGGCGGAAGCCCGCGCTCCTCGCGCCAGGCTCGCCCCGCGTCATCCAGCAGCCGTCCGCCGTATCCTTCCGCACGCACCGTGCCGGCGCCGACCAGGATCACGTCGGCGAGCCGGCGCAGCAGGCCGAACACCCGCTTGTCAGCGGGCGTGCCGAGCCCTGCCGAGCGCCCGTTGTGCGTGGCGGCGCCGTCCAGGCTGGAGATGAAGTTCACTCTCAGCCAGCGGTTCCGGCGCGGCACGGCGTACCAGTCGGTGATCTCGTCGTCCTCGGCGGGCATCGCGCCGAGCAGACGCACCTCATCCGTCATCGTGGTCCTCCAGGTTGTGCCGCAGGGTCACCGGCTGCCGCCAACCCCGAATCGCCTCGATCATGCGGATCGCGTCCACGGTCGGCGCCACATCATGCACCCGGACGATGCGGGCACCCTGCAGCACACAGGCCACGGCCGCCGCCAACGACCCGGCGAGGCGTTCCTGCTTCGGTCGCCCCAGCGTCTCACCGATAAAGTCCTTGTTCGACAGCGCTACCAGGGTTGGCAAGCCGAGCCCGGTGATCGCATCGAGACGCCGGGTGAGCTCGAGGGAGTGCAGGCTGTTCTTGTTCAGGTCGTGGCCGGGGTCGATCACGATGCGCTCCACCGGCACACCGAGCCGCACGGCGAGGTCCACCCGGTCGCGCAACCGCTCGACGACGTCAGCCACAACGTCGCCGTACTGCGGCCGCGGGTGCGCCGTGCGCGGGGCTGCCAGCGAATGCGTGACGATCAGGGTGGCGGCGCTGTCGGCCACCACCCGAGCCAGGTCGGGGTCGCTCAGCCCGGTGGTGTCGTTGATCACCGCGGCACCGGCGGCGATAGCCCGCCGGGCGACGGCGGCGTGGAAGGTGTCCACCGAGATCACCACATCGGATGCCGCGCGCACCGCCTGCACCACGGGAATCACCCGCGCGATCTCCTCCTCGACGGGCACCGGCGGCCCGGGCGCGAACTTCACCCCGCCGATGTCGACCCAGTCGGCACTGTCGGCAGCGGCGGCGAGCGCCGCGGCCAGCGCCGCGTCGAACGCGAAGGTGCGGCCCTCATCGAAGAACGAATCGGGCGTGCGGTTCACGATGCCCATCACCGCCACCTGCCGTGAGAAGTCGAACTCGCGGCCGCCGATCCGGCGCACCGGATCGCTGAGCGGCGGATGCCGGAACCCGCCGAGCGGCACGGTCCCGACGGGCTCGGCGCTGTCGATCGTCATGCCAGCGCCACATCGGCAAAAGGAACGGCGGGGTCGGCCAGCCGCGCGCGATGCACCGGACGGCCGCCGGCGATCAGCTGCTGCACCTGCTCGTTCACATCCCAGACGTTGACGTTCATCCCGGCCACCACCCGGTCGTCGGCGGAGACCCAGAACGCTATGAACTCGCGCGTCGCGACATCCCCGCGATAGATCACCGTGGCATCCGGCGTCAGTGGCGGGTAGCCGGAGTACTCCATGCCCAGGTCGTACTGATCGGTGTAGAAGTACGGGATGTCATCCAGCACGGCCGAGGCGCCGAGCATCGATCGCGCAGCCACCTTGCCGCTCGCGATCGCGGTGGCCCAGTGTTCGTTGCGCATGTGCCGCTTGACCACCGGGTGGTAGGCGTTGGCCACGTCGCCGGCCGCGAATACGTCCGGGGCGCTGGTCGCCAGGGTCTCGTCGACCAGGATGCCGTTTCGGATGTCGAGACCCGCCTGTTCAGCCAGGCCCGTGTTCGGCACCGCCCCGATGCCCACCACCACCAGGTCGGCCGGCCGGTCGCCGGCATCCGTCAGCACCCCGGTCACCCGTCCGTCGCGCTCACTGAACTCGACCAGATTCGCCGGCAGCCGGAAGCGCACGCCGTGCTCCTCGTGCAGGCGCTGGAACACGCCGCCCAGTTCGTCGCCGAGCGGCCCCTGCAACGGGATCGTCTCGCGGCCGATCGCGGTGACAGTGTTGCCGAACTCACGGGCGGCAGCCGCGATCTCCAGCCCGATCCACCCGGCGCCGACCAGCACCACCGTGCGGCCACCGTCGGCCAGGGCGCTGTGCAGCCGTTCGCTGTCTTCCACCGTGCGCAGGTAGTGGATGCCCTCCGCGGTCGAGCCGGGCACCGACACCCGGCGCGGTGTCGCCCCGGTGGCCAGCAGCAGCCGGTCGTATCGGATGTCACGGTCATCTGCGAGGCTGATCCGGTGCCCCTCTGGGTCGATGCTGGTCACGGTGGTGGAGGCGTCCACTTCGACGTCGTGCTCGGAGTACCATCCGGCGGGGTGCACGAACACGCTCTCCCGGCCGGCCTTGCCGAGCATGTATTCCTTCGACAGCGGCGGGCGGATGTAGGGCAGATGCGGTTCGGCGCCGAACAGCAGAATCGCCCCATCGAATCCGGCGCCGCGCAGTGTCGTCGCGGCGGTCGCTCCGGCCAACCCGCCGCCGACGATCACAAAGGTCTGGTCAGTCATGCGCCCGTCTCCGATCCGAACCGCGCCCGGTGCTCGCCGGCAACCGCCAGCTCGCCCAGGAATGCCGAGGTCACCGTGCGGCTGCCGCTGGCCTGCGCACCGCGCAGGGTCATGCACAGGTGCTCAGCCTCCAGCACCACCCCGACTCCGCGCGGCTGCAGCTCCCGGTCGAGCCATTCCGCGACTTGCCGGGTCAGCCGCTCCTGCACCTGCAGGTCGCGGCTGAAGTAGTCGAGCACGCGCGCGAACTTCGACAGCCCCAACAGCCGGTCGCCGGGCAGGTAGCCGATGCGGGCAACGCCGCGGAACGGCAGCAGGTGGTGCTCGCAGAGCGATTGGAACGGGATATCGGTCACCACCACCAGCTGGTCGTAGCCGTCGGAGTTCGGGAAGCTGGTGGCGGTGAACTCCTCCGGGGTGAGCAGTTCGAGCAGCGCGTCGACCACGCGGCGTGGGGTCTCGCGCAGGTGCTCACTCTCGATATCCCGGCCGAGCGCGGCCAGCAGGTCGGTGGCGGCCGCGATCGCCCGGGCACGGTCGACATCGGGCAGGGTGCTATCGGATGTCGCGGGCGGCACCGCGCGCAGCAGCACAGGGCTCACCGAGTCACCATCGGGTGCGGAATCCAGGCTCATGGAACACTCTCCTCGCGCTTGGCACCGACCATACGAGCCTCCAATTCTTAAGTCAATGGTTTTTACTTTTAGAGGTACACTGGCCGCATGAAACGCCGACCACTGGAAGACCGAGTCGCCGCCATCACGGCACTCGACGACCCGGTGCGCCGCGCGCTGTTCGCGATCGTGGCCGCCGCCGAGCATCCGGTCAGCCGTGACGACGCAGCATCCGCCCTGAATCTGGCGCGCAGCACGGCGGCGTTCCATCTCGACCGCCTGGTCGACGTCGGCCTGCTTGGCGTCGAGTTCAGACGGCTTGGCACGAAGTCGGGCCCGGGTGCCGGGCGCCCGTCGAAGCTGTACCACCGCGTCGAGTCCGAGCTGGCCGTGTCAGTGCCCGATCGCCGGTATGACCTGGCCGCCGAGATCATGGCCTCGGCCATCGACGAGTCGGCCGGCAGCGGCGCACCGGTGACCGAGGCGCTGGATCATGCCGCGCGCGAGGCCGGTCGGCGGATGGGCGCAGCCGCCCCCACCATAGAGACCGTGCTCGAGCAGACCGGCTATCAGCCGCAGCCGGATGGCGCGGGCGGCTGGGACTTCGCGAACTGCCCGTTCCACCAACTGGCCCGCACGCACACCGCCACCATCTGCGGAATCAACGGCCGCTTCCTCGCCGGAGTGCTCGACGGCGCCGCCGACCACGGCCACCGCATCGAACCCCCGCTGCCCGGATCCCGCTGCTGCGCGCGCCTCGCCGCCACCCCCGAAACAACCGAAAACGTCCAGACAACATTCAGCTAACACGCAGATACTGGGCGGATGAGCGATGGTCCAAAGATTCTGATTGTTGACGACGAACCGAACATCCGCGACCTTCTCACCACCAGCCTGCGCTTTGCCGGGTTCGCGGTGCGCGCGGTCGGCAATGGCGCTCAGGCGATTTCCGCGGTGCTGGAGGAAGAGCCCGACCTGATCATCCTCGACGTGATGCTGCCCGACATCAACGGGTTCGGGGTCACTAAACGGCTGCGGGCATCCGGCTACACCGCGCCGATCCTGTTCCTCACCGCCAAGGACGACACCGAAGACAAGATCACCGGCCTCACCGTCGGCGGCGACGACTACGTGACCAAGCCCTTCTCGCTCGACGAGATCGTGGCCCGCATCAAGGCGATCCTGCGCCGCACCATGCAGGAAGACGAAGAGGCCATCATCCGCGCGGGCGAACTGACCATGGATCAGGACACCCACGAGGTCAGCATCGGCGACACCCAGATCGAGCTCTCCCCCACCGAGTTCAAGCTGCTGCGCTACCTGATGCTCAACCCGAACCGGGTGCTCTCGAAGGCGCAGATCCTCGACCACGTCTGGGAGTACGACTTCAACGGCGACGCCGGCATCGTGGAGAGCTACATCTCGTACCTGCGACGCAAGCTTGACCAGTACTCCACCGAGCCGATCATCCAGACCAAACGCGGCTTCGGGTACATGCTCAAAGCTGGCAAGGCATAATCTGGCCTGATGCACCAGCGACTGTCCCGGTGGTGGAACTCGATCTCACTCCGTACCAAGATCACCGGGGTCACGGTCCTCCTCGTCACCTTCGGCCTGCTCGTGGTGGGCACCGGCACGATCAGCGTGCTGCGCGCCTACCTCGTCGATGAGGTCGACAAGAAACTGAGCGAGTCAGTGGAACAGTTCCGGCTGCGCGCCGACTTCGTGCAAACCAACCAGGGCCTCGAGTGCAGCACCACGTCGGGGCTCACCGAGCAGTACTACACCGCGATCGTCACCCCCGACGGTGAGCTACTCTGCGATAACCGCGCCGACAACCAGCCCGCCCCCGACGTCAGCGCCGTCGACCTCGGCGTGACCAGCACGCAAGCCGGTCGCCCCTTCTCGCTCGGCAACGACGAAGGCGCAGGCCAGTGGCGGGTGATCGCGCTGCCACTCACCCCGCCGGGCGAGTCGGACTACTACCCGTTCATCGTGGGTATGAGCCTCAACGAGACCAACGGCATCATTGCCCAGTTCACCGCGATCTTCTTCTTCTTCGGCGTCAACGTGGTGATCCTCGCCGCCGCGCTCACCCGGCTGATGGTGACCACCACCTTCTCGCCGTTGCGGGATGTCGAGCAGACCGCCGCCCGCTTCGCCGACGGCGACTTCACCCAGCGAATGACCGGCGCCGCGCCGAACACCGAGGTGGGGCGACTGAATCAGTCGTTGAACACGATGCTCAGCCGCATCGACAGCGCCTTCAAGGACCGCGCGAAGACCATCGACCAGATGCGCCGATTCGTCGGCGACGCCAGCCACGAACTGCGCACCCCGCTGGTGTCGGTGCGCGGCTATGCCGAGTTGTACCGGATGGGCGCACTGCAGAAGCCCGAGGATGTGGCTCAGGCCATGGAACGCATCGAGAAGGAAGCGGTGCGGATGGGTGAGCTGGTCGAGGACATGCTCGAGCTCGCCCGACTCGATGAGGCGCGAGCGCTGCAGCTCGCCCCCGTCGACCTGGTGCCGATCGCCCACGACGCGGCAATGGACACCATGGCCTCCTCCCCCGAGCGCACGGTCACCGTCGTGCTCTACGAACCGATCATCGGCACCCCTGCGGATGCCGAGGCCGCGACCGGAACCCCACCGCCCGCGCCTTCTGCCAGCACTCCCCGAGCCTTCGCCGGCGCCACGCTGGCGCGTCTGAGGAACCTGCGCAACCGACCGGTGAAGGTTGCCGCCGGCGCGGTCTCCGTGCCGGCGGCAATCGCCACTACCGGCGCCGTCGTATGGGCGGACGAGAACAAGGTGCGCCAGGTGGTGACTAACCTCATCGGCAATGCCATGCGGTTCACCACCGCCGACAGTCCGATCGAGATCGGCATCCAGGTCGATCGCTCGCGCGACGTGGGCATCATCTCGATCATCGACCACGGTGACGGCATCCCGCCGCAGATCCGCGAGAAGATCTTCCAGCGCTTCTGGCGCGCCGACAGTTCGCGAAACCGCGACACCGGCGGTAGCGGGCTGGGCCTGGCCATCGTGTCATCCATCGTCGCCAACCTGCACGGCACGGTCGATGTGGTCGAGACGCCCGGCGGCGGGGCGACGTTCCGGGTGGCGCTACCACTCCACCATGAGTCGGAACCGTCCACAGCCCAGGCCACGGCATCCTGAGCTGACAGCCGGACGCGTACCGTTCCGGCCATGACCAGATACCAGGTAGACAGCGAGGCAGTGCTCAGCGCCACGGACGCCGTGCGCACATCGATCGGCCGCATCCAGGCAGAGGTTGCCGGGCTGCATGGCCAGCTCACGAACCTGCAGGGTTCGTGGACCGGCCAGGCAGCCACCGCCTTTCAGGGGGTGGTGAATGAGTGGCGGGCCACCGAACAGCGGGTGGAAGAGAACCTCACCGCGTTGAATCTCGCGCTCGGCGCGGCGGGCCAGACCTACGCCGACATCGAACTGCAGAACGCGCGGCGGTTCGGGCTCTGATCCTAATCATTAACGACAAAGCGGGCAGCCCCTGAGGGCTGCCCGCTTTGTTGTGAGACCTTGCTTAGAAGTCCATGCCACCGGTGGGGTCGCCCACCGGAGCCTGGTTCCGCTCGGGCTTGTCGGCAACGACTGCCTCGGTGGTGAGGAACAGGCCAGCGATCGACGCGGCGTTGAGCAGCGCGGAGCGGGTGACCTTCACCGGGTCGGCAATGCCGGCCTGGAGCATGTCGACGTACTCACCGGTCGCGGCGTTCAGGCCGTGTCCGACGGGCAGGTGACGCACCTTGTCAGCAACAACACCCGGCTCCATGCCAGCGTTCATCGCGATCTGCTTGAGCGGAGCGTCGATGGCAACACGCACGATGTTCGCACCGGTTGCCTCGTCACCGACGAGGCCGGTGAGGGCGTCCGACTCGAACGCGAGCTTGCCGGCCTGGATGAGGGCGACGCCACCACCGGCGACGATGCCCTCTTCGACGGCAGCCTTCGCGTTGCGAACGGCGTCCTCAATGCGGTGCTTGCGCTCCTTGAGCTCCACCTCGGTTGCGGCGCCGGCCTTGATGACGGCAACGCCACCGGCGAGCTTCGCCAAGCGCTCCTGCAGCTTCTCGCGGTCGTAGTCGCTGTCGGTGTTCTCGATCTCGGCACGGATCTGCTTGACGCGACCGGCGAGCTGCTCGCTGTCGCCAGCGCCCTCGACGATGGTGGTCTCGTCCTTGGTGATGACGACCTTGCGGGCGCGGCCGAGCAGGTCGAGAGTTGCGTTCTCGAGCTTGAGTCCGACCTCTTCGCTGATGACCTGACCACCGGTGAGGATGGCGATGTCCTGCAGCTGAGCCTTGCGACGGTCACCGAAGCCAGGAGCCTTGACGGCGACCGACTTGAAGATGCCACGGATCTTGTTCACCACGAGGGTGGCAAGGGCTTCGCCCTCGACGTCCTCGGCGATGATGAGCAGCTGCTTGCCGCTCTGGATCACCTTGTCGACGATCGGCAGGAGGTCCTTGATGTTCGAGATCTTGGAGTTGACGATCAGGATGTAGGGGTCTTCGAAGACCGCTTCCTGACGCTCCGGGTCGGTGACGAAGTATGCCGACAGGTAGCCCTTGTCGAAGCGCATGCCCTCGGTCAGCTCGAGCTCGGTGCCGAAGGTGTTCGACTCCTCGACGGTGACGACACCTTCCTTGCCAACCTTGTCCAGGGCCTCGGCGATAAGCGCGCCGATTTCGGGGTCGGCGGCGGAGATGGACGCGGTGGCCGCGATCTCTTCCTTGGTCTCGATCTCCTTGGCGCTGGAGAGCAGCTCGGTCGAGACGGCAGCAACGGCCTTCTCGATACCGCGGCGGAGGCTGATCGGGTCGGCGCCGGCTGCGACGTTGCGCAGACCTTCGCGAACCAGCGCCTGGGCGAGCACCACGGAGGTGGTGGTTCCGTCACCGGCGACGTCGTCAGTCTTCTTGGCGACCTCCTTGACCAGCTCGGCACCGATCTTCTCGTACGGGTCGTCGAGTTCGATCTCCTTGGCGATCGACACACCGTCGTTCGTGATGGTGGGGGCGCCCCACTTCTTCTCGAGCACGACGTTACGGCCGCGCGGGCCAAGCGTGACCTTTACGGCGTCGGCCAGAATGTTGAGGCCGCGCTCCAGGCCGCGACGGGCCTCTTCATCAAAAGCAATGATCTTTGCCATGTGTTTTTCTCGTTCTCCCGGACGTTTCCAACGCAAGTAGTTAGCACTCAAACGTGAGGAGTGCCAATGTCAGTTTTAGCACTCTAGGGTGGCGAGTGCAAG